>JAADFW010000082.1 GCA_013152655.1 Chlorobiota bacterium | reverse complement strand
GAGTAATTAGAGAACCTGTGCCGGTAGCATCGGAATTAATAGTAAACGTACCATTTATAGTTAAATCGCCATTTACGGTTAATGAATAATTAGGGTTAATGTCTAAGGTTGCACTTGCATCTATAGTAAGGTTGTTACACTCGGCTGCTGAGGTAATAACAGGAAGGGAGCCTCCGGAAGGAATAACAACGTTTGTTGTTGAACCCGGTACGCTTTGAAAATCCCAGTTCGAGCCTGTATTCCAGTCTGTTGTTGAACCATTCCATGCAATATTTGTATTTATTGCATCATCAGTAGCATTAGATCCTATATCAATCCAATGATTAGTAATATCAGTTCCATCTTGTGTGAGATCTATTCTTTCGTAATTCTTCCCATTAATTAATTTATCACTTGAAGTTCCGGCATAGTCAATTATTGTTGTACTTTCTAACAATTCAACATATCCACTATTGTTAAAACTCCAGCTACCATTAACATCAGGAGTAAGATTAATATAACCAGAAGTTCTGGCAGCAATAATATAAAAGTCTCGTGCAGAAAGTTGACCAGATAAATCAAGAGTGCTACCTTCTTGAGTTGATTCATAATATTTGACATGAACAGTAGAAAGATCAATTGGGTTGTCTGTGTTATTATACAACTCAATGAATTCGTCCTGATAAGCACCATTTATCCCACCACCTGAAAATTCAGTAATAATTAAATCACCAGATGATGGTGTTATAACAAGGTTTGGTGTAGCTGAAGATGTTACACCACTTGAATAATCATGTGCACTTCCTTCATCTAAATAGTAAACAAATGCTTTAAAATAATATGTTATCCCATTAGTAAGTGAAGTAACAGTTTCACTTGTTCCGGTTCCTTTATAAACCACAAAATTACCTGTTCCTACTTCAGTTCCTGAGCCAAATGCTGCATTTGCAGTATAAGAAGAAGGGTCTCCGCTTGGGGTAGCATCAACTGCAGAACCCGATTTTGCTAAAACAATAACCTGATCCCAATAATCAGTAACTGTTCCTGCAGGGTTAGTCCAGCTAAGGCCCGCCTGTAGATTACCTCCATTAGCTGTAAAAGAGGAGGTTTCTTCAATATTTGCTATGTCATTTGTTTCTGTAGCAGCATCAGACCAAGAATCATCGTTGTAATCACCTGTAACTTCTTTATATGTATATGCAATAACATAATAAGTATTTCCTTCGGTTAATCCGGTTACAACAATATCTCCATCTGCATCGGTTGCTTGCCTGGCAACACAATAACTGTTTCCGCTAAGGGTTCCACTTCCATAAGTCAAGTTTCCGGTAAAATCAATGCCATCGGTACTTGCCACAACTGCATCGTTTGCACTACCATCTCTAACAAAAACAACAACTCCGTGCCAATCTGTATTAAAAGTACCACCGGGTTTTGTCCAGGTAATATTCATTTTGTCATTTGTTATTTGAGAAACTGATAACGATGTTGGTTCGGAAATAACACCTGAATTATCATTTGCTAAAACTGTAGAATTTGCATAACCAGGTGTAGCATCATCTCTATTTGATATTTTAGTCCAATCAGTTGAAATAACTTGTCCATTTGATAAAGCATCATTTCTTTGGTAACAACTATTTGAAGCTGTTGTTGAACCCGAAGTTCCTGCATTATCTTGTAAAACTGATGAGTTATCTTTTAATTCAAAATAATCACTACCGTTAAAAATTCCATTTCCACTATCATAGTAATCACCTTGATAAGTATTAAATAATCCTTCTAAATCATTTATAGTTCCTCTTATAAAAACCATATATTGACCTGGAGATAATGTAATTGAACCTACAGTATAAATTTTTGATCCATTTTCATATAACTCCCAATTTGTAATATCCTGATTAGCATCACCTGCATTATAAATCTCAACAAAAGATGCTTGATATGTACTTGCATCGCAAACTTCAGTTATAATAACATTTGCCTGACCAAAAGTTAAAGTTGAAATTAATACAATAAAACTAATTAGTAAACTTAAGTTGTTTATAATTTTTTTCATAAGCGTAAATTTTTAAGTTAATATTTGTTGGTTAATAAATTAGAAAAAAACGCAACAATTTACTGAATATAAATGATTTTGTAAAGTGTTTGTTTAAATAAGTAATATGTTTTACAACCGGCTTTTAGTGCTATAAAATAGTTTTATTTGAAAGTAAATGCGTGAGTGTCAGGTGTTTATTTGGAATATTTTGTTTTAAGGATATCAGGCAAGGCTGAAAATATTTCAAAGCAATTTAATTTCATTCTAATTTGCAGTGGGGTTTAGAATGGAAAATGTACAGAATATGGGTGATTATGTTTGATAAAAAATAAAAAAACCTGATTAAATTGCTCAATCAGGTTTTTTAAAAAAGGATTAAACGCATTTAAGCGTTTACAAGTTCTTCGTAAGCTTTTGCATCAAGTAATTCGTCTAACTCTTTTGTGTTGCTTATTTTCAGTTTTATTATCCAGCCTTCGCCATATGGGTCTTTGTTTATTACTTCAGGCGTATCTTCCAACTTTTCGTTGAATGCTAAAATCTCGCCTGCAACAGGCATAAACATATCTGAAACTGTTTTTACGGCTTCAATAGTTCCAAATACTTCTTCTTTATTGAGCGTTTCTCCAACAGTTTCAATTTCAATAAAAACAATATCACCCAACTCGCTTTGAGCAAAATCAGTTACGCCTACAAAGGCTTCGTCACCTTCAACACGTACCCATTCGTGATCTTTTGTGTACTTTAAATTGGCAGGAATATTCATAATATTAAGATTTTAATTTTTTTCAAAATTACATTTTTATTTGAGATTATACAGAATAGTCGTCATTTTTCCGATTAAAAAATTTAATTAAAATCGGAAAAATCTGTTGCTATTTAATATAGTACTGTGTAGTTGCAATAGTAAAAAAAGAGTATGAGGCTAAAAATTATATTTCATCTTCCTGAACGGTAATATATTCAAAAGGGACGCCAAGAATATCAGCGTAGTCATAACCTGTTTCTTTCATATCATCATCATGTTCTTCAGTATGCCATTTTATAAGTACATCATTTCCTTTATCATAAATTCCTTTAAGAAGGAATAAAATATCTAATAAAAGTTTTGATGAAGAGGTATTAAAATATTTTAATCCGAAGTTAAAAATAGTTTTTTCGTTAGGATGTTCGGCATATTCTTCAAGCCATTCAATTATAGGGACATATAAACCATCGGCATCTTCAGGAATTGAAGCACCCATTATCTCTAATACACCACTTTTTTTATCGAGTATAACTCTTGGCGAGGTGGCGGTTCTTTCAATTTTAAAAACTTTCATGTTGATTTTAGAAACTTCTTTATTTTTAACTACTTGAGTGTTTTTATCCTGTGTTTTGGGCTTAAAAACAGCAATAAAACTTGAAACAAAACTATTAAATATTGTTTGCTTCTTTAACAAATATAGGTAATGTAATTGAGACATCAAATAAAAATTAGATTAACAAACAGATAAAATACTATGAGTAATGACAACATTGTATTTAAAACGGTTGCACTAATTATTTATTTTGGTTGAAAATATTTTTTTACACTTAATTGGTATAAATAGAATATTCCAAAGCTTAATAATATACCGAGAACAGCCCCGCAAATAAT
Organism: Chlorobiota bacterium; assembly: GCA_013152655.1. GTDB lineage: Bacteria > Bacteroidota > Bacteroidia > Bacteroidales > B39-G9 > JAADFW01. The sequence continues at coordinate 39,237 of JAADFW010000082.1, read as the reverse complement.
ATCACCCGGATAATGTACTCCTAAATATATCCTGCTATAAGAAACAATAGTAGCCCAGGCAAGCATAAATCCGGAAAAATATTTATTTTTAAACAATAAAACCAGAAAAGTTGCAAAACCAAAGCTATTAGCTGCATGTGAAGAAACAAAACCGTACATTCCTCCCTTATAATTATTTACTATATGAACAATTCCGGCTAATTCGGGGTTATGGCTGGGGCGTAAACGTTGAAACACATTCTTGAACAAATGGACAGAAACAAAATCGGTTAATACCAAAAGAATAATTAAGGCAAATATTGCTAACAGGCCTTTCTTCTTAAATTTTACAATTATTAAAATGATAATAGCAATATAAAGCGGAATCCACTCTTTTTTTCCGCTTATTAAAAACATTACACGGTCAAGGTAATCTGAGTGTAAGCCATTCAGAAACAGAAATAGTGTTGTGTCGGCTTGTTGTAAAAAATGCAACATGCTTTTTAATTTATGATGTTAAGTTTTTCCAAATTAAGTCTTTTAGTTCCATCAAACCTTTTTTTGCAACAGATGAAATAAAAACATATGGAACGTCAGGTAATTCTTTTTTCATTTCCAACATCAATTCTTCATCTAACATGTCGGTTTTTGAGATAGCAAGAATTCTTTTTTTATCTAACAAGTCAGGATTATATAACCGTAATTCATTGTATAAAATTTCATATTGTTCTTTAATATTTATGGCATCAGCCGGAACCATAAAAAGAAGTATTGAATTTCTTTCAATATGGCGTAAAAACCTTAAGCCCAACCCTTTCCCTTCGTGAGCTCCTTCAATTATTCCCGGAATATCGGCCATAATAAATGATTTATTGTCGCGATAATTAACTATGCCGAGGTTGGGAATAAGGGTTGTAAATTCATAGTTGGCAATTTTTGGTTTTGCTGCAGAAATTACTGACAACAATGTTGATTTGCCTGCATTTGGGAAGCCAACTAAGCCAATGTCAGCCAGAATTTTTAACTCTAATATTACCCAGTTTTCTTGCCCGGGTTCACCCGGCTGTGCATAACGCGGTGTTTGGTTTGTAGCCGATTTAAAATTAATATTTCCTAATCCGCCCCTGCCACCGGGGACTAATATTTTTAATTCGTCATGTTCGGTAATTTCAAAAAGTACTTCTCCGGTTTCAGCATCTTTTGCAACTGTCCCGAGTGGAACTTCCAAAATTACATCTTTTCCGTTAGCACCTTTTTTTAATGTTTTCGAACCACTTTCGCCATGTTCGGCAAGTATGTGTTTTTTATATTTTAAGTGCAATAAAGTCCATAACTGCTTGTTGCCTTTAAGAATAATATGGGCACCTCTTCCACCGTCACCGCCGTCAGGGCCACCTTTTGTGGTAAGCTTATCCCTGTGTAAATGAGCAGACCCCGAACCTCCGTTTCCTGAGCGGCAAAATATTTTTACATAATCAACAAAATTAGATTGTCCCATTTATTATTAAAGTGAATTTATATTTTATTTACTAATGTTTCGCACTCTAAATTAATATACATATAATCAATTATTTATGTATTTTATCTATTTCAAATATCACTGATATTCAATGAATTAATATTTCCATTAGCTAAAGTCTAAAAATGAGTTATTAATTCCATTTTATTCTTTGCCCTCAAGCCGGGCAGGCTTTTACTTTTTTCCTATGATGAAAAAAGTAAACAAAAAAATCATGAAAAAAATAAGCTCTTTGGCATTTCATTGCAACTGTTTCGCACGTGGCACGCATTTTTTTCGACGCTCGCTCAAACATTTGTTAAGTTTAATTATAAATATTATTCTATTACTCATATTAGAACAGCATTATAAAATCAGGCTCGACCCAACTATAGGTAAAACTGCTTTCTACCCTGAAATCATTTTCATATTGATATTCAGCAGCATAATTGTCAATGTTTACAAAATTAGTTAACATGCTTACCTTCTGTGTATTATCTATATTCCCATTTTGTTTTAAAGATTTATTTCATTAATTTTTAATATTTTCATTTAACTCCGAAACATCAGTATTTATATGGTAATATACTGAATTGAGTAGTTATTCTTTCTGTTTAGAAGTAAAATTGCATATTTATATTGATTAAAGAAAGTTAATGTTTTAATAATACAGTTTTGAAAAACCTCTTTAAAGTGTATCAATTTTTTGGCATAATCTGTTAAAAGTTTCATCAATTGTTCCCATTCCGTCAATTGCCTGGTATTTATTTTGTTCGGAATAATACTTAATTAGCGGAGAGGTTAAATTATGATAAACTTTTATCCTGTTTTCAATAACTTCCGTATTCCTGTCATCGGGGCGCCCTGAGTTTTTTCCTCTTTTCAATAGTCTTTTCACCAATTCTTCATGTTCAACCTTTAATGCCAGCATAGCTGCAATATAAGTATCAAGCTCGTCTAATAATTTATCGAGTGCATCAGCTTGTTCTTTTGTTCTGGGGAAACCATCAAAAATAAACCCTTTAGAATGATTGTTTTCTGTTAACTTATACTTTATCATGCCAATTACTACTTCGTCAGGAACCAGTTCGCCTTTGTCCATAAATGTTTTTGCTTTAATTCCCAACTCAGATTTAGCAGCAATTTCCGAACGTAAAATATCGCCGGTTGATAAATGTATAAGTCCGTATTTTTCTATTAACTTATCAGACTGGGTTCCTTTTCCTGCTCCCGGAGGCCCAAATAGTACTAAGTTTAACATATAAGATATTTTTTGGTTAATGATTAATTTTATAAATTATATAGTTGTAATTAGAGTATTCAAGAATTTTAGGAATAAAAAGTTTAATAATTAAACAGCTAAAGTGTATATTTCTTCCAGATTTCTTCCAAAACCATCATAATCAAGCCCGTAACCAATAATAAAATCATTAGGAATTTCAATGCCAACATAATCAATAGGAATATCTTTTTGGTAGGCATCCGGTTTAAAAAGAAAAGTAGCTATTTTAATTTCTTCCGGCTCATAGCCAATCAATTGTTTTTTAATATTATCCAAAGTAATTCCCGTATCAACAATATCTTCAAGTACAATAACCGTTTTTCCTTTAATATCTTCATGCAGTCCTATTAATCGTTTTACATTGCCTGAAGAGGTGGTTCCCTGGTACGATGCCAGTTTTAAAAAGGTAATTCTGCAATCTAATTTAATTTGCCTGAATAAATCTGCTGCAAACATAAAAGAGCCATTTAAAATACCCATAAAAATTATGTCTTTCCCTTTAAGGTCGGCATTCATTTTATCAGCCATTTTCCTGACAGCATCTTGTATTTTATCTTTGGTAATTGATACTACAAATTCTTTATCTAATACTTTAACTTTGTTCATATTAATGATATATAAATTTTGAAAATTAAGTATCTTGCGAAAATACAAATTAAACTGTTTAGTAAATTATAAAATTGTATCTTTTAATAAAAACATTTAACATTATAGTTTTAAAATAAATTTTACTATGAAAGCATTTGTAAGCATAATTATGGGAAGTACGTCAGACCTTCCGGTTATGGAAAAAGCAGCAAAATTTTTCAATGACATGGAAATTCCTTTTGAAATGAATGCACTTTCAGCACATCGTACACCGGAAGAAGTTGAGAAATTTGCAAAGTCGGCAGTTGAAAACGGATTAAAAGTTATTATTGCCGGTGCCGGAATGGCTGCTCATTTGCCGGGTGTAATTGCCTCTATGACTTCAATACCGGTTATTGGCGTACCCATTAATGCTACTTTAGACGGGATGGATGCATTGCTTGCTATTGTACAAATGCCTCCGGGAATTCCTGTTGCAACCGTTGGGATTAATGCTTCATTAAATGCAGCTATTTTGGCGGCACAAATGTTAGGTTTGAGCAATGCAAAAATAGCACAAAAAGTAATGAACTATAAAGAAGGACTAAAAGAAAAAATAGTAAAAGCAAATAAGGAACTATCGTCAGTTAAATATCAATTTAAAGTTAACTAAGATGTGAGGTATTTAGTTTTGAATATCAGATACTTATTTTTTTTGGTTTTATTTCACTTAGTACTGCAAAGTTATGCAGGAACGGAAAATTTTCCAACCGGAGCTCGTTCGGCCGGAATGGCCAATGCAAGTGTGGTGTTAAAAGATATTTGGTCGGTTCAGCACAACCAAGCCGGTTTGGCCTATATAAAAACACCCGAACTGGGTTTGTATTACGAAAATCGTTTTCAAATAAAAGAGTTAAGTTTAACTTCGTTGGTTTTTGCCTATCCGGTTATAAATGGTGTGTTTGGATTAAATCTTACTCACTGGGGCTATTCAAAGTTTAATACTACAAAAGTTGGATTGTCGTTTGCCAAGTCGTTTAGCAAAACTTTTTCTGCCGGCATTCAATTAGATTATTTTAATACATATTTTACTGAAGAGTACGGAAATAGAGGATCGGTTGTTGTAGAGGCCGGCATTAGGGCCGAACCTGTTGAGAATCTTATTATTGGCGCTCATATTTATAATCCGACACGTGCAAAACTCGCTATTTACGATGATGAACGCTTGCCAACTATTCTCCGTTTGGGAATTGGCTACCGATTTTCCGATAATGTATTAATGACAATTGAAACTCAAAAAGGGTTAGTAGAAAAAATTGTTTTTAAAACCGGTATTGAATACTTTTTTGCCAACAAACTTTATTTACGTGCCGGAATTGCAAGCGAGCCTGTTTCCAATACTTTTGGCATTGGTTATGTTTTAAAAAACCTGAATATTGATTTAGCATTTTCAAGACACCAGGTATTTGGGCTAGGGCCTCATTTTAGTGTAAACTATTCTTTTTAAAAACCAACTGTAATTTTATGAAAAGTTTGTGTAAAATAGCCGGAGTAATACTTTTTATTAGTATTGCAAGGCCTGTTTTTGCACAAGAAAACACATCAGAAAACCAACAAGCAATTGAAAGTATTATTGAAGAAATTGCCAATAGCACCGATGAAGAGCTTGACTATACTAACCTGTACGATGATTTATATTTTTATTACAATAATCCGTTAAATTTAAATACTGCTACGGAAGAAGACCTTGGAAAATTACAGTTTTTAAACGATTTTCAAATAAAGAATATTTTGAATTATGTTCATCAAAACGGTGCTTTTTTAAGTATTTACGAATTGCAACTGCTTTATGGATTTACCCGTGAAGATTTAAATTTTTTATTGCCATTTGTAACAGTTGGCACACAAGAAGAAACCGGTACATTTTCATTGAAAAAAGCTTTAAAATACGGAAATAATGAATTATTTGTCCGTGGGCAAAACATTCTTGAAAACCAGTCAGGGTATTCATATATAAGCGATTCGGCATACGAACAAAGTCCTAATTCAAGGTATTTGGGAAATCCAATAAAATATTATGTTAAATACAAATACAATTATCGTAAAAATTTATCATGGGGGTTAACAATGGAAAAAGACCCCGGCGAAGAATTTTTCACCGGAACGGAAAAATACGGGTTTGACTATTATTCGGGATATGTTCAGCTACGTGATATTTCAAAAATTAAAACTTTGGTAGTTGGCGATTATCAACTGAAGTTTGGACAGGGACTAACTGTTTGGTCGGGAATTGGAAGTGGTAAATCATCTTACGTAATGAATGTTAAAAAAAAGGGGCAAGGGTTGTCAAAATATTCTTCAACCGATGAAAATAAATTTTTCAGGGGAGTTGCAAGTACAATAAACCTGGGTGATTTTGATGTTACTATTTATTTTTCGCATAAAGCTGTTGATGCAAATATAGATTCTTTAAATTCCAACAATACAGTATATTCTATTACATCGTTACAAAATTCAGGATACCATGCAACACCGGCCGAAATATTTGATAAAGATGCCATTGACGAAACTGTTTTTGGAGGGAATATTACATTTACCAAAAAAAGCTTTAAAACAGGGATAACTTATTTTGATTATTCGCTTAATGCCTTGTCAAATAAGGAAATAACTCCTTTTAACCAGAATGAAAAGAATTTAGCAAAATATAGAAATGTAGGTTTAAATTATCAGTATTACTACAGAAATTTTGATTTGTTTGGTGAAATTGCAAGTAACGAAAATTTTGATTTTGCCAGCTTAAACGGTATTTTGATAAATTTAACTAACCAGGTATTTATAAGTGCTGTTTACAGATACTTTCAGAATAATTATTACTCATACTATGGTGCTGCATTTGCTGAAAATTCAAAAATTGTAAATGAAAAAGGACTTTATTACGGTGCTGAAATCTATCCGTATAAAAATTGGAAATTATCGGTTTATTTTGACAGTTATGAATTTCCTTATTTGAAGAAAAGTGCCAATGCTCCATCTTTTGGAACAGATTATTTTGTTCAGGCAGATTATTCTCCGGCACATACGGTTAATATGTATCTCCGGTTCAAAAATGAACTAAAAAAAATAAAGGGAGATGCAGAAGGGGATAATTTAATACCGCCTTTAATTGATCAGCGAAATTTGAAACTGCGCTACCATTTAAGTTATGCTGTTACCGACCGTTTAAGATTAAAAAACAGGATTGAATTTGCATTTTACAATGAAACGAATTTGCCTGATGATAAAGGTTATGTTATTTACCAGGATATTAATTACAGTTTCAAAAATCAGCCTGTAAACTTATCATTTCGCTATGCTGTTTTTGATACCGATTCGTATAATTCAAGAATTTATACATACGAAAACGATGTTTTATATGCTTTTTCAATTCCGGCATACTATGATAAAGGAACACGTACATACCTTACTATTAAATATCAAATATTTAATGGCTTTGACTTGTGGCTGCGAATTGCTCAAACTTATTATTCCAATAAAACAACAATTGGTTCGGGGTTAAATGAAATTTCAGGTAAAACCAAAACGGAAGCCAAAGTGCAAATTCGGTATAAGTTTTAGTAATATTTATAGCAAAGCTTTAAGTTTTTCTGCAAATTGATCTACATCCTCTTTTGTGGTGTCAAAAGATGTCATCCAACGCACTTCCGATTTGTTTTCGTCCCACATATAGAAGAAAAATTCTTTTTGAAGTTCAGAAATAATTTGTTTGGGAACTATGGCAAAAACACCATTGGCTTCAACAGGCTGAGTTATTTTCACAGCAGGTATGTTTTTTACTTTACTAACTAAATACTGTGCCATTTCATTACTGTGCTTTGCATTTTTTTTCCATAAGTCATTTTCAAAAAAGGCAAGAAACTGTGCTCCGATAAAGCGCATTTTTGATGCTAATTGCATTCCCTGTTTGCGAATATATTTAAAATCGGGTGCCAGATTACTGTTAAAAAATACAACAGCTTCGCCGTACATCATTCCATTTTTGGTGCCACCAAACGACAAAATATCTAAACCAACATCAGTTGTAAAAGCTTTGAAAGGGAGATTTAAAGAAACAGCAGCATTGCTAATTCTGGCACCATCCATATGAACCAGCATTTTATTTTTATGTGCAAAATCTGTTATTTGTTTAATTTCATCAGGTTTATAAACCGTGCCCATTTCAGTAGCCTGTGTAATAGAAATTATTTTAGGCTGAGAATGGTGTTCAAAATCAAAACCATACAAATGTTTTTTAATTAAATCGGGTGTTAGTTTGCCGTCGGGTGTTTCAGCAGTTAATACTTTACAACCGGTAAATTTTTCAGGGGCTCCGCACTCATCTTCATTAATATGTGCCGTTTCCGCACATATTATTGAATGATAAGATTTTGTAACCGCAGATAACCCTAAAACATTGGCAGCAGTACCTGTAAATACAAAATAAGTTTCAGTATACTTGCCAAATATTTGTTTAAATTTCTGAAGGGCTTTTTCAGTATATTTATCACTGCCATAACCAATTGTATGGCCTGAATTTACTTCTTGTATTGCTTTTATAATATCAGAATGTACACCTGAATTATTATCGCTTGCAAAACCTCTTTTGGCATTCATTTTGTTAAATTATGAAGTTTTTAATTTTAAAATAAACCTTTTGTAAAAAAGGAAGTCTAAAAAAGCATAAAATTAGTTTAACATTTAAAAAAACCATACGATTATGAAAATTAAAAAAATATTAAAGTTGAATTTAATCTTTTTAATGATAATGTTTTTTTCACTGGCATCCGGTGCACAAGTAGTGGTTATTAAAAAACCGGAAGTCCCTAAAGTTGTGTTTGCAAAGAAGCCGCAGCCCGGGCCAAATTATTTTTGGATTAAGCCATACTGGCAATGGAATAAAACTTCAAGCCGCTATATATGGGTAGAAGGATATTGGGAAAAAAGAAGGAAAAATCAGTCTTATGTTCCGGGCCACTGGATAAAAACCAGGCGAGGAGCTAAATGGGTTCCCGGGCATTGGAAGTATAGAAATTCAAAATAGTTAATGGGCAAGTTGCTTTAATAATTCTCTTACTTATATTCTTTTTATAAACAAGGATGATGTTAAAATAAAGGATACAGTTAGTATGCCCTGCTGTCTTTCTTTTCAATATAGTTTATAAAGGATGTGTTTACTACTTTGTTTCCGCCCGGAGTGGGATAGTTTCCGGTAAAATACCAGTCTCCTTTATGATTAGGACAAGCTGCATGTAAATTTTCAATAGTTTGGTAAATAATTTCAACTTCTGCTTTTAAGTCAGATGATTTTAATAATTCTGCTATTTTGCCTGAAATTTCTTCTGCCGTAAAAGGTTTGTAAATATTTTTTACATAATTTATTATTTGTTCTTTAGGTAAATTTTGCTGTGCTTTTGATTTTTTGTAAACTTCGTTAATTACATTTTCCTGTCCTGTTTGTTGTAGCAGTGCAATTGCTGCCTGGAAAGCGATAAAATCGCCCAGTTTAGCCATGTCAATTCCGTAGCAATCGGGATACCTGATTTGCGGCGAAGAGGAAACCACTATTATTTTCTTAGGATTTAAACGGTCTAAAATGCGCAATATACTCTGTTTTAAAGTAGTTCCGCGAACAATTGAATCGTCAATTATTACCAGGTTGTCTGTTTTTTCGTTAACAGTTCCGTAGGTTATGTCATATACATGTCCAACCAGGTCGTTACGGCCACTGTCGTCAGCTATAAATGTACGGAGCTTAACATCTTTTATAGCTATTTTTTCAACTCTTGGGCGATACGAAATTATATCATTCAAATCGTCCATATCGGGCGTTTTTCCTTCTTTTTCTAAATGCTGCTTTTTAGATTCAATCATCAGCGTTTCAATTCCCTTTAGCATACCATAAAAGGCCGTTTCGGCTGTATTGGGAATAAATGAAAAAACTGAATTTTCAATTTCGTCATTTAGGGTATTACAAATATATGGAGCTAATAATTCGCCAAGTTTTTTTCGTTCGTTGTAAATGTCTTTATCGCTTCCTCGTGAAAAATAAATTCGTTCAAAAGAACAAGCTGTTTTTGTTTTAGGTGCTAATACTTTCTCTTCTTTAACTTCTCCATTTCTTTTAACAATAACAGCGTAACCGGGTTTTACTTCTTTAATTTCCTGAATTGGAGCATTCATAACTGTCTGAATTACCGGCCTTTCAGAAGCAGCCACAAAAATTTCATCATTATAATAATAAAAAGCAGGCCTGATACCGTTAGGGTCTCTGTTTACAAAAGCATCTCCATGTCCGATAGCGCCTACAATTGCATAGCCGCCATCCCAGCGTTTACTGGCTTCGGTCAAGACACCCGGAATACTAATTGTTTCAGCAATTTTTTCTGAAATTTCTTTATTTCCGAATCCTTGCTTTTTATATTTTCTGAATAATCTTTGATTTTCTTCATCTAAAAAATGTCCCACTTTTTCCAGAATAGTTACCGTATCTGAATAATCTTTAGGGTGTTGTCCTAAATCAATCAAGATTTGGAAAAGCTCGTCAACATTTGTCAGATTAAAATTACCGGCCATTACCAGGTTGCGCGAACGCCAATTATTTTCACGCATTACAGGATGAACATTTTCTATTTTATTTCGCCCAAATGTTCCATAACGTAAATGTCCAATATACAATTCCGATGCAAATGGAAGATTTTCTTTTACCCAATTTACATCATTTAACAACTGAGGGTTTTTTTCTTCAACGGCACTAATATTAGCATTTATATGGTCGAAAACATCAGCTATTGGATTGGCTCCGTTTGACCGGATTCTATCAATATATTTATAACCGGGTTTTAAGTTGAATTTTATGGAAGCAATGCCGGCACCATCCTGTCCGCGGTTACGCTGCTTTTCCATTAAAAGATACAAACGTTTTAACCCGTACATCCAGGTTCCGTATTTGAGTTGATAGTATTCTAATGGCTTACGTAATCGCAGTAAAGCAATACCACATTCATGTTTTATCTGGTCACTCATTCAATTAATAATCAATTTAATTTTGCATACGCAAAGATGTGGAAAATTTTGTGTTTGAAATCACTATGATTAAAGTTTAACAATCTGGTTAGTCTTTTTTATTTACGGATTAATACCTTTTCTACTGCTTTAATAATAGTATCAGCTTTCATTCCATATTTTTGCATTAATTCTTCGGGTTGTCCCGATTCTCCAAATTTATCATTCATTCCAATAAACTCTACCGGAACCGGATAATTTTTAGCTAAAACTTCAGTTACTGCACTACCAAATCCGCCGAATATTTGATGTTCTTCGCAAGTTACTATTGCTCCGGTTTTTTCAGCCGTTTTTATTATTAAATTCTCATCAATGGGTTTAATGGTATGAAAATTAATAACCCTTGCATTAATCCCCTTGTTCGCTAATATTTTGGCGGCCTCCAGTGCTTCAAATGTTAAATGTCCGGTTGATAGAATACTAACATCATTGCCTTCTCTCATAATTTGTGCTTTACCTACCATAAATGGCAATTCCGGTGAGGTAAAATCAGGCACTGCCTCGCGTCCAAAACGAATATAACAGGGGCCGGGAACTTGTTCAACCGCAGCTATAACTGCAAGTTTTGCCTGTGTTGCATCACAGGGTGATAAAATTGTCATGTTTGGCAAAACACGCATAACAGCAATATCTTCAAGAGCTTGGTGGGTAGCGCCATCAGGGCCTACCGAGATGCCTGCATGTGCTCCTCCAATTTTTACCGGAAGGTTATTATAGCAAATAGAGATTCTTATCTGGTCGGTAGTTCTGAGTGCAGCAAAAACGCCATAAGTGGCAACAAATGGTATTTTACCTGCCATTGCCAGTCCGGCAGCCACACCCATAATATTTTGTTCGGCTATTCCTAAAGAATAGAATCTTTCAGGAAAAGCATCAGCAAATAAATCTACACTGACAGAAGAAGTAATATCAGCAGCACCAAGGGCTACAATATTCTTATTCTTTACGGCTATTTCTTTTAATCCTTCACCAAAACCTAATCGTGTGGGTTTGTAATTCATTATTCAAGTTCCTTTAAAAAAGATTCAACTTGTTCTATTTTAGGCGGTTTTCCGTGCCATGTATAATCAGCTTCTATTGACTTAACTCCTTTTCCCATTTTTGTTTTTGCAATAATTACAGAGGGTGACCCTTTGTGCATTTTAGCTTTTTCGTAGGTTTGAATAATCTCCTTTATATTATTTCCATTGCAATGTAAAACATTCCACCCAAAGGCTTTCCATTTATCTGCTAAAGGTTCAATTTCCATTACGTCTGAAGTTTTGCCGTCAATTTGAACATTATTCCTGTCAACTAAGGCAGTTAAATTGTCAAGTTTGTAGTGTGCTGCACTCATAGCTGCTTCCCAAATAGAACCTTCCTGTAATTCTCCATCGCCGTGAATGGAATAAACCCGCCATGTCTTTTTATCGGCTTTAGCACCCAGAGCTAACCCTACGGCAACAGATAAGCCTTGTCCTAATGAACCGGCAGAAAGTTCAATGCCCGGCAACCCGTGTTCCTTACCGGGATGTCCTTGCAATCTTGAACCTAATTTTCGCAATGTCATAAGTTCTGAAACAGGAAAGTACCCGGCATGAGCCAACGATGCATAAAAAACAGGAGCCACATGTCCGATTGAAAGAATCAACCTGTCTCGGTTTTCCCAATCTGGTTTTGAAGGTTTGTGGCTTAAAATGTGAAAATATAAGCTTACAAAAACATCTGATAGTCCTAAAGACCCTCCGAGGTGGCCTGAGCCTGCTTCGGCAAGACTTTTTATAACGTCAGCCCGTATGATTTTAGCTTTTGCTTCTAATTCATTAATGTTTACCATAGTGGCAAAGTTATTCTTTCAGTTTAGGAAAATTAACAGCACTTTTTACGATATAGCAATTGGGGTAATCTCTTACTAATTTTTTATATACAATTATTGCTTCATTTTTATTCCTGTAATCACCAACTCGTAGTTTGAAAAACGGAGGTTGATATAACTGGTAAACTTCATTTTGATCAAATTCAGGGTAATTGTCTAAGAAATTTTCTTTAAATGAAAGAATTTTCTTCCTGGCATCATAACCTGAAGCAGAAAAAATTTGTATTCTGTAACCATTTTGTATTCCATTTATTTTATTATTAATGAATTGCTGTTTTGCCATTAAATTATAAATGGAAGAATCCTGAAAAATAACAATACTTCCTTGATTATTATTGCTGTCTAACAGTTCAAAAATATCAGCATTTTGTGCTACTGTAGTATATTTAATAGTGAAAACAGCGAGCAAAAGGAAAATACAATTTTTTAATAACGGAATTAACTTCATAATAGAAAGATTTTTTTCGTAAAATTAATAAAGATTATGTTTGCAGGTACTCCTTATTTTAAAACAGATGAACCAATTGTTTAAAAAGGTTGAAAACTTATCACAGGAATAGGAGAATGATTCACTAATTGCTGAGCATACGGGCCTAGCCAAATATTTTTCGGGCTTTCTGATTGTTCAGTCATTGCTCCAATGAGTTGTCCTCCCACACTTAATGCATATTCTACAGTTAAATCTGCAAGGTTATTTCCTGTTAAATGCTCTGTATGGTATATAATGCCATGATCTTCAAAGTGTTTTTCCACTTGTTTAGTGAAGGCAGTCAATTTTTCAATAACTGAATTTTTATTAGATTCACGAACGGTGGCAATGAATACTTCCGCATTAAATTTTTTTGCAAAATCACAAATAAAAGGAACTTTCTGGCGGGTTTCGTCAGTATCGTCTATTGGAATAACAATATTTTTAAATCCCATAAGCATATAATCCATTCTAATTGTAATTACCGGACAAGGCGAATTGCTTACCACCTTAAAAGCATTACTGCCAATCCACCGCTCTTCAAAACCTGATATTCCATGGGTTCCCATGATAATTAGAAAAGAATCGGAAGCTTTGGCTTGTGTAATAATTTCCTGATAAATTTTTCCTTTTCTTAATATATATTGAATTGGAAATTTTGCTTCTGCATTATTTTTTTTAATAATTTCTTCGAAATAGGCAACAATATGTGAGTCTTGTTCTTCTTTAACAGCTTCTATTCCAAGGGTATTTGTGTAGAATGATTTTTTCTTTTTTACATGAATCATTAAAATATTTGCTTCAAACCGGTTGGCAATAATAATAGCATGGTGAAGGGCATTTATTGAATCTTCAGAAAAATCAACGGGAACAATTATATTTTTCATTTCACTCAAAATGTGCTAATAAAATAATCGGATTAGAATGAATTCCTAAATTAGTTATTTTTTATAACTTTTTGAAATATATTGTAAGCAATTCCAGGGAAGAAACTTATTTAATAAAATTGATTATTAGAGGAATGAACAGCTATTTTCCAATTCAAAAAGTCTATAAAATGGTTCTGTAATTTCAAACGTTTGCATTGAATTTAAGTTGTTTTTTAAGAGTATTAATCTATATTTCTGTTAAAAATGCTGTAAATTTGAAAAAATACTTCTAATTTAGAATATCTCATTCTAAATAATACTAAACTATTTATTAACTAATAATTATTATATGAAAAATATTTACTTGAAACCCGGGAAGTTTATTCTTTTCCTGGTTGCGTTTTTTCTGATGAACCATATCTGGGCTCAGGAAAAAACAATTACGGGTACTGTTACATCTGGAGATGATGGTAGTACATTACCCGGTGTTTCCATTATTCTTAAGGGAACCACAATGGGAACAAGTACTGATATGGATGGAAGATATCAAATTAAGGTATCTCCTGATGTAACTACATTGGTATTTAGTTTTGTTGGCATGGCTCAACAAGAGGTTTCAATTGAGGGCCGTACTATTATTGATGTTGTAATGCAACCTAATGTTAAAGGGTTAAATGAAGTAGTTGTAATTGGTTATGGGCAAGTTAAAAAAAGCGATGCAACCGGAGCCGTTACTGCAATTAGTGTTAAAGACTTTAACCAGGGCTCAATTACTTCACCGGAGCAATTAATTACCGGTAAAACAGCAGGTGTTAATATTGTTTCAAACGGAGGTGCTCCGGGGGAAGGTTCAACAATTCGGATTAGAGGCGGTTCTTCTTTAACTGCTGTAAACGATCCGTTAATCGTAATTGATGGAATTCCGGTTGCTAATAGCGATATATCCGGCTTAAGAAATCCGTTAAATGTTGTAAACCCGAACGACATTGAAACTTTTACAGTTTTAAAAGATGCTTCTGCAACAGCTATTTACGGCTCAAGAGCTTCAAACGGCGTTATTATTATTACAACAAAAAAAGGTAAAAAAGGAAGTGGATTAAAATTAAGTTTTGACGAAAAAACTTCTATTAATACAATTGCCAAGACAACGGAAGTATTATCTACCGATGAATTTAAAAATATTATTCAGCAAAGAATTACAGACGGATTAATTGCCGATCCAAATGATACTATTGCTAAAATTCTTGGCAATGCAAACACAAACTGGCAAGACGAAATTTTTAATACATCAGTAGGACAAGAGTATAATGCAAGTGCTACCGGCTCTTATAAAGATTTGCCTTACAGAGCTTCAGTTGGTTATTCTGACCAAAACGGGATTCTTAAAACAGATAATATGAAAAGAATGACCGGAGCTATTTCGCTTAACCCAAGCTTGTTAGATGACCATTTAAACATAAATGTGAATCTTAAGGGAATGAACATTAAAAACAAATTTGCAAACAGAGATGCTATTGGGAGTGCAGTTCGTTTTGACCCAACCCAACCGGTAAAAGACCCAAACAGCCCTTACGGAGGTTACTGGACATGGCTGTCTTCAGACGGCTCGGGCTATCCTAACGGGTTGGCTCCTTCAAATCCTGTAGCACAGCTTAATTTAAGGTCGGATGAATCAGATGTTAACCGGACAATAGGTAATATACAAGCCGATTATAAACTGCCTTTTTTACCAGACTTAAGAGCTAATTTGAATATGGGTTATGACCATTCAAAAAGTGAAGGGACATTTTATGACCCGGCAACTGCATCATGGGCTTTTAGTACTGATTCAACAGTTGATGGCGGAACAAAAAGAAATTATACACAGGAAAAAAAGAATGAATTACTTGATTTTTATTTGAATTATACAAAAGATGCTGATAACATTGCCAGTAAATTTGATGTAATGACAGGCTATTCATGGCAACATTTCTGGAGAAATAACTACACTTACGAAACCAACGATTATACCAGTGATGACAGAAAATTAGTAGTAACTGACAATGAGGATGCAACCGAATATTACTTAATCTCATTCTTTGGGAGGTTCAATTATACTTTATTAAACAGGTATTTATTAACCTTTACCTTACGTAATGACTTATCTTCACGCTTTTCACCCGATACCAGGTCGGGAATTTTTCCTTCGGTTGCTTTGGCATGGAAAATTAAAGAAGAATCATTTCTTAAAAATGTTGATTTTGTTTCGAACTTGAAATTACGTTTAGGATATGGAATTACCGGACAACAGCAAATTAATCAGGGTGATTATCCTTATTTAGCAAAATTTTTATACAGCCAAAATGACGCACGGTATATTTTTGGAAATGATACAATTACTACCGCACGGCCAAGTGCATTCGATGCAAGTTTACAATGGGAAGAAACAACTACTTCAAATATTGGATTGGATTTTGGATTTGCACAGGATAGAATTATTGGTACAATTGATATGTATAAAAGAGTTACCACCCATTTAATAAATGAAATTCCTGTTCCGGCCGGAACAAATTTTTCAAATAGAATTGTTACTAATATTGGAGACTTGGAAAACAAAGGAATAGAATTATCATTAACCGGAAGAATTATTGAGCAAAAAGATGTTTTCTGGGAATTAAATTATAATATTTCTTATAACGAAAATAAAATTACCAAATTAACTGCCGTAGAAGATTCAAACTTTTTGGGTGTTTATACCGGGGGAATTTCCGGTGGTGTAGGAAATACTATTCAAATACATAGTGTGGGTTACCCAGCCAGTTCATTCTTTGTTTATAAACAAATTTACGATCAGGATGGAAATCCCATAGAAGGTTTGTATGAAGACTTAAGCGGCGATGGAAAAATTACGGAAGACGACAGGTATCAGTATAAACAACCTGCACCCGATATTTTTATGGGCTTTGCATCAAGATTTCAATATAAAAATTTTGATTTTTCTTTTAGCGGACGAATTAGTTTAGGAAATTACGTTTATAATAATATAAGTTCGAGTCAGGGAGTATATCAGGATATGGTTCATACAACACTTTATTTTCAAAACCTTAACAGGGGCGTGTTAGAATCAAATTTCGAAAATTTTCAATACTTTTCTGATTATTATATTCGAAACGCTTCTTTTTTACGAATGGACAATATTACGATGGGTTATAAATTTGAAGGTTTAGCTATGGACAAACTTGATTTAAGAATATTTGCAACAGTCCAAAACGCTTTTGTAATTACAAAATACGAAGGCATTGATCCTGAAATTGGGAATGGAATAGACAATAATTTTTACCCACGTCCACGGGTTTTTGTAATTGGTTTACATGTTGATTTTTAATAATTAAATAAGAAACAGATGAAATATAAAATTAAAATATCAGTAATTGTAATTTCATTATTAATTGGAGTTACATCGTGCCTGAAAGATCTTGATACTGTGCCTATTGACAAAGATGAAATAACATCTGCAACATTATATAAAGATCCGGCAGCATACAGACAGGTTCTTGCAAAACTTTATGCAGGGCTTACATTAACCGGACAGGAAGGGCCTGCCGGTCAAGGTGACTTGGTTGGAATTGATGAAGGATTTTCATCTTACTTGCGTAATCTTTGGAACTTACAGGAATTACCAACCGACGAAGCTGTTAATGGTTGGAGTGACGATGGATTGTCTGATTTTCATGATAATGCATGGACTTCGTCAAACCCTTTTGTCAGAGGTATGTATTTTAGAATTTATTACCAACTAACTTTAGCAAATGAATTTATTCGACAATCGAGTCCTGAGCAGTTGGATTTTTACGGAATTGATGACAATTATCGTGACGAGATTGCCAACTACAGGAGTGAAGCCCGTTTTTTAAGAGCGTTAAGTTACTATCATGCGTTAGATATGTTTGGCAATGTGCCTTTTGTTACTGAAGATGATAAAGTGGGAGCTTTTCTGCCTGAGCAAATAAAAAGAGCAGACTTGTTTACTTATATTGAAAATGAGTTATTAGACATTGAAAACAAAATGGTTGCCCCTATGCAAAATGAGCGCTACAGAGCTGACAGGGCTGCTGTATGGACACTTTTAGCCAAGCTGTATTTAAATGCAGAAGTTTATACCGGACAACCTAAATATACAGAGTGTTTAACTTATTGTAAAAAGGTAATTGCAGAAGGTTACTCATTAGAACCTACTTATGCTAATTTATTCTTAGCCGATAACGACCAGTTTGATAATGGTGCAATTTTTACCTTGGAATTTGATGGTTTAGCGAGTCAGACATGGGGTGGAACTACATTTTTAGTTCATGCGGCAGTTGGAGGAAGTATGAGTGCTTCTGATTTTGGAATTGATTTTGGCTGGGGTGGAAACAGGACAACCAGTGCATTTGTTAATAAATTTGCTGACATAACCGGAGCTACCGATAGCAGAGCAATGTTTTATACGAGCGGACAAAACCTTGAAATTGATGATATTCCTACTTTTACTGAAGGATATGCCATTACAAAATATAAAAACATTACTTCAACCGGACAAAAAGGATCAAATGAAACACATGTAGATAATGATTTTCAGTTGTTCCGTTTAGCAGATGTTTATTTAATGTATGCTGAAGCAGTATTACGAGGCGGAACCGGTGGCGACAATGCAACTGCATTAACTTATGTTAATTTAATTCGTGAAAGAGCTTATGGCGATAATAGCGGGAACATTGCATCGGGTGACTTAACTTTGGATTTTATTTTGGATGAAAGAGCCAGGGAGCTTTACTGGGAGTGTCAAAGAAGAACTGATTTAATCAGGTTTGGTAAGTTTGCAGGCGATGTTTATATATGGCCATGGAAAGGTGGAGTTAAAGCCGGTACTTCTATTGCCGATTTTTATCAGCTTTATCCTATTCCTGCCGATGATATTACTGCTAATCCAAATTTAGTACAAAATACCGGTTATTAATTTTTTAAAATTTAAAGAAATGAAAAAATACTTATCAATAATAACAGCTATTTTAGGGTTTGTAATATTTTATTCGTGCGAAACTGAAAATAATAATCCGGTACTAAACACAGCCAATGTTACAGCTCCGGAATTTACAAATCCAGCAAATGGAACATCTTTTATTTTGCTAAAAGATAGTGCTGATACTAACCTGACTACTTTTACATGGTCGGAGGCTAATTATGGAATAGATAATTTACCAAGTGCAACTTATACACTTGAAATGGATATTGCAGATAGTAATTTTGTTAATGTTCTAACCTTACAGCAATCTCCGGATTTATCCTATTCAATTACTGTTGGCGATATGAATAATAAATTATTAGGAATGGGCTTAACTGAAGATGTAGCATCAAATGTTGCTTTCAGAGTTATTGGCAGAGTTAATGAAAGTTTAAGTGAAGCTGTATCTCAAACGTTAACCCTTTCGTTTACACCATATTCAGATGATGTTAGTGTTAATGCTGAACCAATTTATCTCCTTGGTGGTGCAACAACAGCAGGCTGGGATAATACACTGGCAATTGCTGCTCAGTATTTACCCGATTCCGGTTCCGATTCAACTTATTCCGTAGTCGATTTGCTTAAGCCAAACGGAACAGATGGCTCGGATGGTTTTGTCAAGTTTATAAGATATCTTGGTGCATGGGCTCCTCAGTGGGGTTCAGATGGTGCCGGAACATGGGAAAGTGGTGTTTTAGTGTTACGAGCTACCGAAGCTGACCCTGACCCAACGCC
The DNA here is from genome assembly GCA_013152655.1 of Chlorobiota bacterium. GTDB lineage: Bacteria > Bacteroidota > Bacteroidia > Bacteroidales > B39-G9 > JAADFW01. The sequence goes on along the minus strand of JAADFW010000082.1, from coordinate 19,865 downwards.
AATACCAGCGCCTGATGTAGAAGACGATTACATTATTACTGTTGATATTGTAAATTTAACTTACACAATTACTGAAACAGTTCAAACATTACATATTATAGGTGATGCAACTGAGGCAGGTTGGGATAATAACGCAGCAATAGCCATGACAAAAGATGCACCCGGAAAATTTAGTTTAGTAGCTAATTTAAGTGCTGATGCAACTGAAGGATTTAAATTTCTTGAATATCAGGGGCAATGGGCACCTATGTACGGGCAAGATGGAAACGGAACATTTGAAAGTGGCAAACTTCAGTATCGCCCTACGGAAGATGTAGCTGATCCAATGTCTATTCCGCCACCGTCAATAACAGGAAGTTATTTAATTGAAGTTAATATTGCGGCAGGAACATATAAAGTTACTCAACAATAATTAAATTATATTATAATGAAACAGGGTAAAGGATACTATCTTTTTAAAAGATAGTATCCTTTATATTATCACATATTTTAAAACTACTAAGTTTAATACATTATGAAAACAAAACTATCACTAACCGGTATGCTTTTAATTTTATTTAATTATTTAGCAATATCCCAGGTTGTAACTACTATTCCGGCTTTTCCTTCTGACGGTGATGAAGTTACAGTTATTTTTGATGCTACACAAGGCAATGCCGGATTAGCAGGATTTACAGGAGATGTTTATGCTCATACAGGCGTAATTACAAACTTAAGTTCTTCGCCAACCGACTGGAAATATGTAATTGCCGGTTGGAGTGATAATATTCCCGCAGCAAAACTTGAAAGAATTAGTGATGATTTATACCATTTACAAATAACACCTTCAATTCGTGAGTTTTACGGGGTTCCGGCAACTGAAACTATTCTGCAAATGGCCTTTGTTTTTAGAAGTGCCGATGGCACTGTTACCGGTAGAGATGTTGACGGAAGTGATATTTATGCTGATGTTTACGAAACAGGACTAAATGTTAAAATTACAGCTCCGTTAAATGAATCAATTTTTAATATTGATGAAAATATTTCAATAACAGCAGAAGCAACATTAGCAGATAGTTTGTTTTTATATGTTGATAATCAGTTGGTTTCAAGTGTTGCAAATAACAATGTATCTTATGCATTTTCATCACAAACTGAAGGCATTCATTGGATTCGGGCCATTGCAACAGATGCGAATAGTGATATTAACGATTCGGTATTTTTTTATATAAAAGGAGATGTTGTAGTTGAAGATGTTCCTGACGGAATGAAAGATGGGGTTAATTATATTGACAATAATACGGTTACTTTGGTTCTTTATGCTCCTGACAAAGAGTTTGTTTATGCTCTTGGAGATTATAGTGATTGGCTGCTTTATACTCAAAATCCGGATAAGTCTTATATGATGAAACAGTCAACCGATGGAAAGCGTTATTGGATTACAATAGATGGGTTAGAAGCAGGTAAAGAATACATCTATCAATATTATATTGACGGTGAACTAAAAATAGCTGATCCATATACCGATAAAACCAGTGACCCGAATATGGACAAATATATCAGTAATAGTATTTATCCTAACCTAATTGAATATCCAACAGGTAAAACATCTGAAATAGCTTCGGTATTTCAAACAAACCAAACACCTTATGCGTGGGAAGTAGCTGATTTTCAGCCTCCTGCTGTTACGGATTTAATAGTTTATGAGTTATTGGTACGCGATTTTACTGAAAACCGTGATATTAAAACCATAACCGATACACTTGATTATTTAGAAAATCTGGGTGTAAATGCTATTGAACTGATGCCGTTTAATGAATTTGAAGGTAACGACAGTTGGGGATATAATCCTTCTTTTTACTTTGCACCCGATAAAGCTTATGGGCCAAAAAATGAATATAAAAAGTTTATTGATGAATGCCATAAACGGGGTATTGCAGTTTTTATGGATTTGGTCTTAAATCATACGTACGGGCAGTCACCTTTAGTTAGAATGTACTGGAACGCTGAATTAAACAGACCGGCAGCTAATAATCCATGGTACAACGAAACCAGTAATTTTCAAAATCCCGATGCACAGTGGGGATATGATTTAAACCATGACAGTCCTGATACACGAAAATTAGTAGATAGCATAAACAGCTATTGGATGAGTGAATATCATATTGACGGTTTCCGTTTTGATTTTACCAAAGGTTTTTCAAATACACCTTACGGGCCAAATAGCTGGGGTAGTGAATATGATGCCGAACGTATTTCAAATCTTGAAAGAATGGCAAGTGAAATATGGAAACGTAAAGAAAATGCTTTTGTAATTTTTGAACATCTGTCTGATAATCCGGAAGAAAAAGAACTGGCTGAATATGGTATTTTGTTATGGGGAAACTCAAATTATAATTATAACGAAGCTACTATGGGCTGGAATGAAAACGGCAAATCAGATTTTTCATGGATATCGTACAAAAAACGTAGTTGGAGTTCCCCTCACGTAGTAGGTTATATGGAAAGCCATGATGAAGAACGCTTAATGTATAAAAATATTCAATATGGCAATTCAGCGGGTAGTTATAATGTGAAAGACTTATCAACTGCGCTTAAACGAATTGAACTTGCGGCTACTTTTTTTATTACCGTTCCGGGCCCAAAAATGTTGTGGCAATTTGGCGAACTGGGTTATGATATTTCTATTGATTACGATTGCCGTGTTTGTCCTAAACCTGTTAAGTGGGACTATTATGATGATGGAAGAAGAAAAAGGCTGTACCAGGTTTACCGGGCATTAATTAATCTGAAATTAAATAATGTAGCTTTTAGCAGCAGTGATTTTTCAATGAATACAAACTCCTCTGTTAAATCAATAAAAATAAATCATTCTTCGATGAATGTAAATATTCTGGGAAATTTTGATGTAGTTTCAAAAGATATTGACCCTGCATTTCAACAAACCGGATATTGGTATGAGTTTTTTACAGGCGATTCCATTAATGTTGCCAATACAAATCAGGTAATTTCATTTGAACCGGGCGAATATCGAATTTATACTACGGTTAAATTGGCAACGCCTGATATTGTTTCTGCTACAGTTGATTTGAACAGAGAATCAGGGCAAATTTTAGTTTACCCAAATCCGTCGAATCAGCAGTTTAATATTGAATTAAAAGACTTTTCCGGAAACATTCAAAATTTGCAAATAGTAAATATATTAGGTGAAACTGTTGAGTTAGTGAATAAAGAACAATTGATAAAAAATAATTATCATTACCAATGGAATAGCATAAATGAAAAAAACGGACTATATTTTTGTGTAATACGAACTAATAGTAGTACTTATACACAAAAATTATTAAAATACTAATAATGAATTTACTAAAACTATTAAAACCATTTATCCTTTCGAAATAAGGTTGAAGAAAATACCAAGGTATTAAATAGAAGAATTGATAAGTAAACTTTTATATATGGACTTAAGAATCAGAAACAGAACTTATTTAGCTCTTCTATTATTATTTCTGGCATCAGGGGTAATGGCACAAACTGATAATAAAATCATAACAGATACACTGTTTTTTGATTCTGAAATTTCAAGAGTGGATATTATCATAAATCCTGATTCGCTTACTGAAATTCTGGCATCGGGAAATGAAGAAAGTTACCACGAATTCCCTGCAAAATTCATTTTTACAAACTCATTGTTTTGCGATACTATTGATTCTGTAGGCTTCAGGTTAAGAGGCAATACTTCAAGATATTCGCAAAAAAAATCTTTTAAAGTTTCGTTTAATACTTTTAAAAGCATGAAGTTTTTTGGAGTAGAAAAGCTAAATCTTAATGGAGAACATAACGACCCATCTGTTATTCGTTCAAAATTATCTTGGGATATTTTTTATCTTATGGATATTCCTGCACCAAGAGCCGCTTATACTGAACTTTATATTAATGAAGAATATAAAGGCTTATACATAAATGTTGAACATATTGACGAGGAGTTTATTAAAAACAGGTTTGGAAATAATAGCGGTAACTTATACAAATGTTTATGGCCGGCAGATTTAGTTTATCTTGGGCAAAATCCTGATTTATACAAGCTTGAACAGGGTGATAGAAAAGTTTATGACTTGAAAACAAACAAAAATATTGATGATTACTCCGATTTAGCTCATTTTATTGATATTCTTAATAATACGCCTGAAGAAGGTTTTCCCGGAGAAATTGAAAAAGTATTTAATGTTGATGGCTTTATTCGTTATCTGGTTGTAGAAGCCCTTGTTGGACACTGGGATGCTTATTCGGTTAACAAAAATAATTACTATTTATACCACAATATAGTAACCGGAAAGTTTGAATTTATTCCTTATGATTTAGATAATACTTTTGGAATAGACTGGTTTGGCATTGATTGGGGCTTACGAAATATTTATACTTGGTATTCTGACAATGAGCCGAGGCCATTAACAGAGAAAATACTTGATATACAAGAATATAGAGACAGATATTCTTTTTACATGAAGAGGTTTATGGATGAATATTTCAATAACAATACCTTTTTTCCAATTATTGATACGATAAAAAGTATGATTGATGACTATGCAGAAACAGACCCATACAGGCCTCTTGACTATGGTTGGAGTTTTGACGATTATAACCGCTCATATGATGAAGCATTGGGCGCTCATGTTACATATGGTTTAAAGCCATACATAGCGCAACGGGCTTTTTCTGCAAATAACCAATTAATTGTCAATAATATAATTCCGGCTTTTAGTAATGTTAAACATTTTTTAAGTGAGGGTAAAGATACACTATTTGTTATGGCTAAAATAAGTGATGAACTTACAGTAAATACTAAGTTGGTTTTAATAAATACTGATGCATTAAATGATACGATTGATTTTATTAACAACGAAGATTCGAATAACCATTATACAAACAGTCGTGTTTATACTGTTGCTGAAAAATTAAATATAGAAAGCGGAAAAATAGAATATTTTATTCTCGCAACCGATGAATCATTACAAGAAGCCAGATATCCGAAAGAAGGAAACATAGCTGTTTATATTAATCAAACATCAGCCAACCTAACCATTAATGAATTTATGGCAAGCAATACAAAAACAATTGCAGATAATTACGGAGAGTTTAATGATTGGATTGAAATTTATAATAAAAGTACTGAGGAGGTGTTTTTAGGCAATAAATATTTAACCGACGACTTAACCAAGCCAGATAAATGGCAAATGCCTTCTATAACTATGCCTGCCGGTGGATTTTTACTAATTTGGGCTGATAAGGATGAAGAACAGGGATATAACCATGCCGGTTTTAAATTAAGCAAAAGTGGTGAAGAAATAGGAATATTTGAAGCCAATAATAATGACTTTATTCTAATTTCTTCTGTTGAATTCGGGGCTCAGCAATCTGATGTTAGCAGTGGTTCAATAACTGATGGAGATGGAATTTTGTCTGTTTTGAATACCATAACACCGAATTATTCCAATACCGATAACTCACAGGCAACAATTACCATAAATGTAAATATGTCGTATCAGCAAAAACTTGGTAATTTCAATCCGGCTAACGATTATATGGATATTGCCGGAACATTTAATGATTGGGCAGGCTCAGAGCCAATTTACGATTCAAACGACGATCTAATTTATGCTTATACTTTATTTAACATGCCTTCCGGTCAGCATATTGAGTATAAATTTAGAATAAATGCCGACTGGGGAACTTCCGAATTTCCAAATAGCGGGCCAAACAGGGAGTATGATGTTCCTGCTGGCTTGTCAATATTAAATCATTGGTATAATGACGAAGAGGATCCTGATTTTATTGTTAATAATGTAATTGATGATGATTTTATTGTTTGGCCAAATCCTGTTACAAGTATGCTGTTTTTCAAAAACACATTAAAAAGTGATGAAATTCAGGTAATTGATTATACCGGGAAAGTGATGTTAAAGCAGTATTTATCTTCTCAAAATTCAATAAACTTGGAGAATTTACCTGGCGGAATTTATGTTATAGTATTTTTTGAGAAAGGACAAATAAAAAATATGGCACGAATAATAAAGAAATAAATAATATTAAGTCTTATTAATTATCCCATATCGCTAATTTTCTCTAACAACTCTTTGCTTAGAATTTTGATTTTTCTCCCTTCAATTCCAATTACTTTTTCTGATGCAAAAGAGCCAAGTGTGCGAATAGCATTTGAGGTAGTCATATTCGACAAATTGGCAATGTCTTCTCTTGACAAATAAACTTTTATAGTTTGTTCATCCGGTTCAAAACCGTACGTATCTATTAAAAATAATAGCGATTCGGCTAATCTGCCTCTAATATGTTTTTGTGTTAATGTAACGGTTCTTTTGTTTGAAAAGCCTAATTCGGTTGCTAAATATTTAATAATTGATAATGCAAGTTGAGCGTTCATTCTCAACAATTTCATTAAACTTTCCTTTTCAATAATACAAATTATAGAATCTTCAATAGCAACTGCAGAAGCAATGTAGTTTTCTTCTGCAAAAAGAGCTCTAAAGCCTATAAAGCCTATGGGTTTTGCTAAACGAACAATTTGTTCTCGTCCACTTATTCCCTCGGTAAATATTTTAACCTTTCCTTCTGACAAGCAGATTAACCCCGGTGGACGGTCGCCTTCTTTAAAAATTATTTCATTTTTTTTATATCTTGAACAAATATGATTTGTGTATAAAATTTCTTTTTCTCTAGGCGTTAAATTAGTAAAAATGGACTTTTTGTTTTCAAGGCAATTATCGCATTTTTCTATTTTACGTAACATAGGGATAGTATTGTGTTATAAAATATCAAATTTAAATATTGTTAGCAAGAATAAAAAATAAAACTAAAATTTAAACTCTGATATTGAGATTTGTTTCTAATTTGAAGTTTAAAAATCATGAATAACTGATATGGCCAGCATTGAACAACTCGCTGGTAGAAAAGACAACCTGAATATAATGTGTAATATACATTATAATAATTAATTAGAATAGTATCTTTATTTTATTCCGGATAACAAATCTAAAATACTACTTTATATTCTGTGGTAATTTCGCGTTTATAATGTAAATTTGATAATCAATTAATTTAAATAGTAAAAACGATGGCTTTTTTGTTTAAAAAAATAGATTCTATAATTCTTATGATAAATGATTTTTTTGATACTATTGATCAGGGAACGCTTATTTTTAAGGAAGGAATAAATAACTACCTGGGTAATGATAAAGAAGATTTTTCTAAAAATATATCCCGCATTGGTAAATTAGAATCAAAAGCTGATACACTAAAACGACAGATAATAAATAAGGTATATGTACAATCGTTATTGCCTCAATATAGAGGTGATATTTTACGCTTGCTTGAAAAAACGGATGAGATTTTAGATAAAATGAAAGAAACTCTTAATCAGTTTGATGTTGAAAAGCCTGGAATTACAAAAGATTTACATAGCGAATATATTAAATTAACCGAATCGTCAGTTTTATCTGTTGAATCACTTATTCCGGCGCTAAGAGCTTATTTTGACGATGTTGGCTCGGTAAAAGATAAAGTTCACAGAGTTTATTTTTATGAGAATGAGGCAGATCAGACAGGCGAAAGTTTAAAGAGAAAAATTTTCAAATTAAAAGACTTAAAATTAAGTGAAAAACAACATTTAAGATTTTTTGCAGCCCACATCGAAAATTTATCAGATTATGCTAAAATAGTAGCTGATATTGTAGCAATTGCATCTATTCAAAGAATTATTTAAAAATGATTTTACTGTTTTTATCAAGTGGATTATTTCTTGGGTGGTCTTTAGGTGCTAATGACGCTGCCAATGTATTTGGAACTGCTGTAGGTTCAAAAATGGTGAGCTTTAAAAAAGCTGCTTTTATTGCAGGTTTTTTTGTTATAGTGGGTTCTGTAGTTCAGGGGGCAGGAGCTACACGTACCTTGGGCGATTTAGGTGCTGTAAATGCCATTGCCGGCTCTTTTACTGTTGCTCTTTCGGCTGCATTTACTGTATATTGGATGACAAAATTAAAAATTCCGGTTTCTACTTCTCAAGCTATTGTAGGTGCTATTATAGGATGGAATTTTTATTCCGGTTTTCAAACCAATTATCATTCACTGTCTAAAATTGTTTCTACTTGGGTGTTTGGGCCTGTTTTAGGAGCTATATTTTCGATAATAATTATTCTGGTTATAAAAATTAGTATTAAGCATTCAAAAATTAATCTTTTAAAACTTGACCAGCTAATTCGTATTGCTTTAATTCTAACAGGAGCTTTCGGAGCATATAGCTTAGGTGCAAATAATATTGCTAATGTGGTAGGAGTATTCGTAAATGCAGTTTCATTCAAGCCGTTAGATTTAGGAATAATTACTTTGAGTGGCATGCAACAAATTTTTCTTGCTGGTAGTATCGCAATAGCTATTGGTATTGTTACTTATTCAAAAAGAGTGATGGAAACTGTGGGAACCAATATTATGCACCTTTCTTCAGAATCTGCCATTGCGGTTGTTTTAGCTCACTCTTTGGTTTTGTTTATATTCTCATCACAAAGTTTGTCAAATTTATTTGTTAATATTGGCCTTCCTCCAATTCCTTTAGTTCCTGTTTCAAGTTCGCAAGTAATTATAGGAGCAATTATTGGAATAGGGCTTCTAAAAGGCGGGCGGGGAATTCAATATAAAGTACTGGGCGAAATATCTTTGGGTTGGTTGCTAACGCCTATATTAGCAGGCGTTTTTGCATTTTTTGCATTGTTCTTTATGAATAATGTTTTTAATCAGGAAGTTTATAAAAAAGCTGATTATTCCAACGTAAAAAAATATCCAGTTCCTGAAACAGTCAATAATGTGATTAAAGCTAATGAAGACAGCATACTGAAAGCAGGATTAAAAAGTGCAACTGCAAAAATTGTAAGGTTTGATTCCTCTTTAAAAGTGGATAAAAAACGCACAAATTTTAAAAATGCTATGAACTCTCAAAAGTCAGGCGAGAATAAATTAAAACAAAAAATTAAAAATCAATATTACATTATTCTCTCTTTATCAATACTATTATTTATTTCGTTAATAGGCATTTATTACTTGCGAATTAAGTATAAAAACAGCACTAATTTGAAAGAATAGAATATTTAAATAGTTGATATAAGAATCAGTTGTAAACATAAAAATAGAAATTTAGTATATTTGGCGTTTTCTGAATAAACTATAGATATGTAAACTCTTTAAATTACTTTTTATGAGTATCAAACAATTTTTTAGAAATTTAAAAATTGGTGCAAGAATCAATTTTTACATGGCTATTATCTTATTATTTGTTTTGATTTTTATGGTTTTTTTATACGGATATCAAAAGAAAAGTATTTTAAATGATGCAGGTATTGAAATTGGCAACGACCTGACTGATTTAACTTTTTTGTTTAATGTAGTAGAAAACCAGACCGGAGGCGGGTTTAATATGGAAGACTATAAAATTATTAAGCCAATATTTTCATTAAAAAAGTATTACGATACCGGATTTCCATCGCTGATAAGCAATTCAGGAATATACTTAATACATCCGGTGAGTGAAGGAAAAAAATATGCAAATGAAGAAATATTAAAAAAAATAGTGATTTCTTTTGGGAAAGAAGAAGGAAAAAATTTTATTGAATATACAGGAAAACAAAAACAAGCAAGTTGTATTTATTATAAGTATTATAAGCCTTATGATGCTTATATTATAGTAGAAGTGCCTGAAAAGGAATTATTTAAAGACATTGTTGATCTTCGCAACCTCGCTATTTTAGGATTAATCTTAGCCATATTTGTTTTCTTTTTTGGTGTTTATTTAATATTAAGGCCAATAATTAGAGCGATAAATAATATAGTATTTAATGTTGGTGAAATGGCTCATGGTAAATTAGTTGAGAAACTTTCATATCATAATAATGATGAAATATCAAATATTGTAAATTCTCTTAATGTATATATTGAAGGTGTTACAAAAACTGCAAAATTTTCAAATGAGATTGGAAAAGGCAATTTGGATGCTGTATTCACTCCTTTAAGTGAGCATGATGTTCTGGGTAATTCATTATTGGAAATGCGCAAAAGTTTAAAACATGCTAAAAATGAGGAGGAAGAAAGAAAAATAGAAGTTGAAAAACAAAATTGGGCTACACAAGGGTTAGCAAAATTTGCAGATATTTTAAGACAAGATAATGACAATATTGAAAAACTGGCTTTCAATATTATGAGTAATCTTATTTCTTACCTCGGCGCAAACCAGGGTGCAATTTTTATTCTTAACGATAATGACCCAAAAGACATTTATTATGAATTAACATCAGCTATAGCTTACGACAGGAAAAAATTGATGAAGCGAAAAGTAAGAAAAGGAGAGGAGTTAGTCGGGAGGTCAATTCATGAGAAACTTACTATATATTTAAAAGAAATACCGGAAGATTACATCCATATTACTTCAGGAATGGGAACTTCTAATCCAAGGTGTTTATTGTTGGTTCCATTACTGTTGAACGATGAAGTGTACGGAGTAATTGAAATGGCATCATTTAATAATATAGAAAAACACCAAATTGAATTTGTTGAAAAACTTGGTGAAAATATTGCTTCTACTATTTCCAGTGTTCGAATAAATCATCAAACAGCTAAATTACTTGAGCAGTCGCAGCAACAAAGTGAAGAATTAGCTGCACAAGAAGAGGAAATGAGGCAAAACCTTGAAGAATTAATGGCTACACAAGAAGAAGCGGGAAGAAAAAAAGAGGAAATGGATAGCCTGTGGGATGCCATTCGCTCAAATAATTTGGTAATTGTTTTTGATATGGATGAAATTATTATGGAAGCTAATAATCGTACTTCTGAAATACTTGGCATTCCCAAAGACAAATTAATAGGAAAAAGAAGTAGCGACTTGGGTATGGAACACTGGAAAAATATAGAAGAATATAACAGCTTTTGGGCTGATTTGAAATCAGGATTAAGCAAAAAACGAACTATAAATGTTAATACTACACATCAAGGCAGTATTACCCTTGCACAAACTTTTACTCCTATTATTGATAAAGAAGGAAATCCTGTTAAAGTATTGAATATTGGTATTGTAGTTTAAATTGTGCAGGACATTTATAAAAGCCTGGTTTAATTAAAAATATCTTTTTCGCAGTCCTTAGGTAGTTACTTGTCAGTATGTTAGTATATTTAGGTATGCTATTATTTAAATATTTTATATATTGCGCACTTAAATAATATATTATGCAAAATAAAGAAGAAATGTCAATTGCCAGTTTAAGAGATTTGATTGAAATTAGTGTTGAAAAATTTGCCGATAAAAAAGCTGTTTCATTAATGAATGATGAAACATTAACTTATAAACAATATGGCAACAGAATTAAAAAAGTTGCGCAATACCTGTTACAACAAGGAATTACAAAAGGAGACAAAGTTGCAATTTTAGGTGATAACAGTCCCAATTGGGGAGTTGCTTATTTATCTGCTGCTACAATTGGAGCAATAGCTGTTCCAATTCTTCCTGACTTTCAACCTAGTGCCATTGATAATATATTAGAACATTCCACTGCAAAAATGGTTTTTGTTTCTAAAAAATTATATAAAAATATTCCGGAAAAGTATATTAATAAAGGTTATCAAATAATTATTTTAAACAACTTAAGTATTGTTCCTAAAAGTGTAAAGCATGATGAATTAAAAATTGATAACTATAATACAATTACTAACGTCTTACAATCGGTTGAAAGTGATAGTTTAGACTTTAGTAATATTGCAATTTCGGAAAATGATATTGCTTCAATAATTTATACTTCTGGAACAACCGGTTCATCAAAAGGTGTTATGCTATCACATAAAAATTTAATTTCTAATGTTCATTCTTGTTATGAAGTTCAAAATATTGATAGTAATGACAGGTTTTTGTCCATTTTACCTTTATCGCATACTTATGAAAACACATTGGGCTTTTTATTTCCAATAAAGAATGGTGCATCTATTTATTACTTAGGTAAAATGCCAACGGCCAATGTGTTAATTGGTGCTATGCAAAAAGTTAAGCCAACTTTAATGCTATCTGTTCCTTTAATAATTGAAAAAATATTCAGACAAAGCGTACAAAAAAAGTTTACAAGTAATGGTTTTATTAAGACTTTGTACGGAATTCCTTCTGTAAAGAAATTTCTACATAAACTTGCCGGAAAGAAGCTAATGAAAACTTTTGGTGGCGAATTAAAGTTTTTTGGAGTTGGTGGAGCAGCCCTGTCTCCTGATGTAGAACAATTTTTAATTGATGCGAAATTTCCTTATGCAATAGGTTATGGATTAACTGAAACTTCTCCGTTGCTTGCAGGAGCAAATCCAGCTAAGTCAAAATACAGGTCAACCGGCCCGGCTGTCGATTTGGTTGAACTTAAAATAGACAACCCCGACAAAAACGGGGAAGGAGAAATACTGGCTAAAGGCCCCAATATTATGTTGGGCTATTACAAAAACGAAGAAAAAACAAAAGAAACATTTACTGAAGACGGTTGGTTTAAAACAGGTGATTTAGGTGTTATTGACGAAAATAATTACCTTTTTATTAAAGGAAGATCAAAAAATATGATTCTAGGCCCGAATGGTGAAAATATTTATCCCGAAGAAATAGAAGCTGCTTTAAACAAATATAAATACGTAGTTGATTCGCTTGTTTTTGAAACTAAAGGAAAACTTAGCGCTAAAATTCATTTGAATTTTGAAGAATTAGAAGAGCAATTTCAAAATTTGAAAGATTCTGCTGTTAATGCCCAGGATAAAGCAAATGAGATTTTAGAAGAAATAAAATTAAAAGTTAATGCTGAGTTAAATAAGTTTTCAAAATTGAATTATGTAATGATACAGATTGAACCTTTTGAAAAAACACCAACCAAAAAGATAAAACGCTATTTATACATTTAAATACTAAATCTTGCTATGAAGTTTCATTTCATAGCAGCTAAATCTTTTCCCGTTGAAAATTAGTTTTGAAATTTCAAATTTATTATTCATCTTTGCGGAGTGAATATTCATTCATTAGTTAATAAATGGAAGATAAAAGAACAGCCATATTAAAGGCAACCCTTGAGCTGGTTGTTAAAAACGGACTACATGCAACTCCAATGGCCATGGTAGCCAAAAAGGCTAATGTTGGGGCCGGCACTATTTATAGGTATTTCCGTAACAAAGAAGCTTTAATGAATGAATTATATAGTGAAATAAAGAAGAAACTGGGCGACGCCCTTAAAAAGGATATTAATAAGGAAGACCAGGTTAAAGTAAGTTTTAAAAAATTCTGGGTTAATATTTTCTATTTTTTCATTCAAAATCCACTCGAATTCCGATTTATTGAACAGTGTGAATATACCCCGTTTGTTACCGATGCAACAAAAAAGGAAAATGAAAAGCATTATTCAGTAATCTTTGAGTTTATGAATGACGGTATAAATAAAGGTGTTTTAAGAGAAATGAATAGCGAACTTATGCTGTCTATAGTTTACGGAATGTTGGTTTCTGTTGCTAATATTCATTTGAACAAAAAACTATTAATTGAAAATGATGTTATGGAACAAGCTATTCAGGCTTGTTGGGATGCCATTAAAATAAACTAATAATTTTTTAGAACAAATACAGAATGAATATTCATTCTGTAAATTCAATTTAATTAAAAAACAAAACAATGAACAAAACAATTTTAATTACAGGTTCCTCATCTGGAATTGGAAAAGCAACTGTGCAATATTTTAGCAGTAAAGGATGGAATGTAGCGGCAACTATGCGTAAGCCGGAAAATTCAAATGAATTAGCCGAATTAAAAAATGTAAAACTTTATCGTTTGGACGTATTAGATGAAAATACCATAAATACAACTATTGAAAATGTTTTAAAAGACTTCGGAACAATTGATGTTGTAGTGAACAATGCTGGTTATGCTACAATAGGAGCATTTGAAGCAGCAACTAAAGAGCAAATTGAAATGCAATTCAATACCAATGTTTTTGGATTAATGAACGTAACAAGGGCAATACTTCCCTATTTTCGTAAAAAAAACAGCGGGCGAATAATAAATATTTCTTCTGTCGGCGGCAAGCTAACATTTCCTATATATAGCCTGTACCACTCTACCAAATGGGCTGTTGAAGGCTTTTCAGAATCACTGCAATATGAATTAAGTAATAAAAACATTAAAATTAAAATTATTGAACCGGGTGCTATAAAGACAGATTTTTATGATCGTTCACAAGATCTTCTTTCTAAAGAAGGGTTGCATGATTATGATAATTATATAAATGTAGTTTTGCCTAAAACACAAAAGTTTGGAGAAAAAGCACAAGGGCCTCTAATTGTAGCAAAAAAAATATATAAAGCTGCTACCGACAACAGGAATAAATTAAGATATCCTGTAGGAGGAGGTGCCGGAATAATGCTGTTTTTCAGATGGCTATTGCCTCTTAACTGGTTTAGAAAAATGATTAAAATCACACTCGAATAAAAAGATGGAGTAAACATTAGTTTCATGTTCAGGAAGAAGAAAACCTTACAATACAATGTTTCCCTATAAAAATAAATTATGCAATAATTTTATTTTTGCTTTACTGCTAAATAACATATTAAAGCTTATTACATAAATAAAATAGTTAGTACTTTTATTGCTTTTTTATACCAAATTAATCAACATAAATGAAAAAAGTACTAATTCTTGGGGCAGGAATGGTTGTTAAGCCAATGGTAGATTATCTTTTAGACAGAGATTTTTTAGTGACTTTAGCAGACCAGTTTAAATCAAAAGCTGATGCCAAGATAAACGGGCATAAAAATGGAACTTCAATTAGCTGGAAAGTTGATGAAGAAGACCGTTTAGATAATTTGATTGAAGAGCATGATTTAACTGTTAGTTTATTGCCTTATGAATACCATGTTATGGTGGCAAAAAAATGTATAGCTCATAAAAAAAACATGGTTACAACTTCATATGTCAAGCCGGAAATGTTAGTTTTGAATGAAGCTGCAAAGAATGCCGGAGTATTAATATTAAATGAAATAGGCCTTGACCCGGGAATTGACCATATGTCAGCCATGCGTATTATTGATTATATTCATGGCAAGAATGGAAAAGTAGAAGAATTTTATTCATTTACAGGTGCTTTGGTAGCTCCTGAAGTTGAAAAAAATCCTTTCAATTATAAATTTACATGGGCTCCTAAAGGTGTTGTTATGGCATGTAATAACGACGGTAAATATTTACTAAAAGGTAAACTGATTGAAGTTACTACTGCCGACTTGTTTAAAAAACCAATGGTTTTAGATTTTCCTGAAATAGGCAAATTAGAAGTGTATCCAAACCGCGATTCACTGCCATACATTAATCTTTACCATATTCCGGAAACAAACACAATTTTCAGAGGTACTTTCCGCTACAAAAAATGGTGCGAAGTATTGAATGCCATGAAAGCGATAAATTTATTAAGCAACGATAAATTTAATATGGAAGGCATGACTTTAGCCGGAATGGTTGCTAAACTTATTGATGCCGACAATGCTAATGACATTAAGCAAAAAACTGCTGATATGTTAAAAATTACACTTGACTCAAACCCAATAGTTGCAATGGAATGGTTGGGCTTGTTTGACGATACACCCATAAACAGGAAAATAGATTCTCCTTTTGAAGTAACAGCCGATATAATGATTAATAAAATGATGGCTGGTAAAGAAGAGCGTGATATGATAGCAATGCAACATACATTTTTAGCCAGTTATCCTAACGGAACCAAAGAAGTGATAAAATCATATATGTTAGATTTTGGCGTTTTAAATAATGATACTTCAATTGCAAGAACAGTTTCATTGCCAGCAGCAATTGCAGTAAAAATGATATTAGAAAATAAAATTGACGCTACCGGTGTGCATATTCCTGTTATTTCTCAAATTTATAATCCAATTTTAGATGCATTAGAAGAATTAAACATTAAAATGTATGAAGAATACGGATTGCCTGAAAGCGAGAATATACCAACAGTGTTAACCTGAAATAATTTATTATCGGAATTTTTTTAATAATACCGATTGAATTGAATGAATTCCGAGAAATCGGAAAGATGTAATGTGATAGAGCGTGGGAAATAAAGCCTGCCTGTAGTGGCAGACAGGCAAGAACCGACAAAAGTGAGCTCAAGCAAGTTGTTAAATCCCGATTTTTATAGGGATGTGTATGGATTTCGGGTTGTAATTCCTTTTATTATGCCACCTTTTCATCATACAAATGTTTTTGAAATTCGATGAACAACGAACTTATATTTTGAACATCGCCTAAAATTTCCATTGCATCTTCCAACGATTGATATTTTGTTTGCAACAGTATTGGTAGTTTCTCCTGGTCGAGTTCGCTTATTCCTGCTTCTATATATTTATTCAGTACAAATTCAATAAATTCTTTCTGTTTATCGTTTAGCAACGCAAAAATGGTGGCTTTTGCCCTTGTTGCTCTTTCTTCTCTTGTTATTGGCTTAAAATCGCTGTCAAATACATATTCCAAAACATCAAACAAATCACTTTTTTCGGCATTTATCAGTTTTTGAAGTGTTTTCAATTCTTCTTTGCCAAAGCCTGCTTCGTCTAATTTTTCGAGTAGTGTTTTTCTTGTTTGCGGATTGCTCCAAATCTCTCGTAATTCTTTTTCGTCTTTGAAAAAGTTAGGCAGTTCGCCAAACAGATTTTCTAAAAACTCTTGTGCCGAAATTGGCTTGCCATCTGCATTCCAAAACGAAGTTGCAATCATATGTTGTATTTCTCTCTCTTTACCGTCTTTTAATTTAATCTTTACACGTTTTGGACAAGTACATGGACTTTGCCCGCAAACTGCACAAGGTTCAGGCGGTTCCTTTTCACAAATGCAAGGCCTTTGTCCGCAAACAGGACAAGGCTTTAGTGGCTGTTTTTCGCAAACACAAGGAATTTCGCCACAAACTGCATAAGGTTCTTCGGGTTGTGGTTCTCCGTCCCATTCAGGGTCTAAAAAGCGTTGATAAGCATCTACAAAATCGTAGATTGTAAAAAACTCTTTGCCATCAAAAAGGCGGGTTCCGCGGCCTACAATTTGTTTAAATTCAATTATTTGGTTTACCGGTCGCATTAAAATAATATTGCGAATATTCCGGGCATCAACTCCGGTTGAAAGTTTTTGCGATGTGGTTAATATTGTAGGAATGGTTTTTTCGTTGTCCTGAAACTCCCTTAAAAACTGCTCGCCTATTTCCCCGTCGTTTGCTGTTACGCGAACACAATAATTTGGGGCCTTGCTTTTTTTGTATTGATTTACCAAATCACGAACTGCGGCTGCATGGCTTTGTGTGGCACAAAATACAATCGACAATCGATTTTTCATTCTGATTTATCTCATCCATAAAAATCTGAACACGTTTTGCTTCTCGTTCTTTAATTTCAATAATTCTATTAAAATCGGGTTCGGTATATAGTTTTCCTTCTTCAATTTCTCCCTCCATTACATCGTCATCGCTTGTGTAAATATAATCGTCAAGTGTGGTTTTTATTCGTTTTACTTTAAAAGGTGTTAGAAAGCCATCGTTAATACCCTCTTTTAGCGAATAAATGTAAACAGGCTCACCAAAATAAGCGTATGTGTCAACATTATCTTTTCGTTTTGGTGTGGCGGTTAAACCCAACTGAACGGCAGGCGAGAAATACTCTAAAATTCCGCGCCAATTGCCTTCGTCATTTGCTCCACCCCGGTGGCACGGTGGCACTCGTCAATTATAATAAAATCGAAATAATCTTTCGGATATTCACCGAAGTTGAATTGATAATTGACAGTTGACAATTGAGAATTAGTTTGCGATTTTGATATGTTTTCTGATTGACTAATATTATTATCTATTATTTTATCACTGTCCTTTTTCAATTTCCCATTATCAATTGATTTTGACATAAAAGTCTGAAAAATGGTAAAAAAGATACTGCCATTTGTAGGCACTTTACCTTTTTTCTGGCACTTTACCTTTTTTCTTTATCTCTTTTGGCTTTATGCGAACCATTGCATCTTCGGGAAATGCCGAAAATGAGTTAAATGCCTGATTGGCGAGAATATTACGGTCGGCAAGAAACAGAATTCTCGGCCGCCTTGATTGATAATTGACAGTTGACAATTGAGAATTATTTTCATTATCCATTGTCAATTGTCCGTTGTTCATTGCAGATAAGTTCCAACGAGTATGAAATAATTTCCACGCAATTTGAAATGCAATGGCTGTTTTTCCTGTTCCTGTGGCAAGGGTAAGCAAAATACGGTTTTTACCTTGTGCAACAGCCTCTAAGGTGTTTTTTACAGCAATTTCCTGATAATAGCGAGGTTGCCATGTTCCAGATTTATCTTCAAAAGCAACGGATGCAAATTTGTCTCTCCACTCGTTTTGGTCGCTGTAAACTTCGCTCCAAAGTTCGTCGGGCGAAAGAAAATTATCAACGAGTTTTTCCTCGCCTGTTTTCATACAGATTTGATAAATCTCTTTTCCGTTGGTAGAGTAGGTATAGTCCAAATGTAGTTTTTGAGCATAAAGTTTGGCTTGTGCAACTCCTTCGCCAACTTCCAATTCATCGCTTTTGGCTTCAACAACAGCAAGTTTAATTCCTTTGTAAGCCAAAATATAGTCGGCAATAAGTGGTTTTTTCCTACCACCGCCAACTTGTATTCTGCCGTCAGTAATTTTAACACCATCGGCGTTTTTATATACATTTCGCTCACGCAGAATTTTCGAACCTTCAACTATGCCCCAGCCATTGGCTTTAAGTTTTGGGTCTATTAATTCGGCTCTTGTTTCTGCTTCGTTCATAATAAACAATTTATTTTTTCGATATCGTCAAATAAGTATCAAATAAGATTTGCTTGATTATCACATAAGCATCACATAAGATTTTATGCCCAAAATGGTAAATAACTTGCATACTTTCTTGATTTATTTTCAGGATATCTTCTTTTTTTATACCACAGCAAATTGTTGTTCAATAACTTCCGGATATTCTTGCCAAACTTTACCATCAATCTCTTTTCCGTTTAACTTTTTATTTCTTTTAACTTTATCTGAACCCCAAGTTCCCCATTGTTTGAAGAAAAACGCAACATCTTCTTTTTCACATTGTTGTTTTATGTTCATAACCCACTCTTTTTCCATTGGTCTTGCTCTGTTTCCACTCTCTCCTCCAACAATAACCCAATCAATATTTTTTAGATTTATTTTACCTAAATCTTCAAGCAGTGGTTCAACTGATAGAAATAATACGCTTGCTTGCAATTGTCTTAATTTGTCAATTCTCGGAAGCCCTTCTTTACGGTTATCAACAGTAACACCCAACCATATATTTTTTGGAATATCCCTTTTCGATAAATATTTAAACATTCTATCTTCCCTTTTAGTTAAAATTTGGTAGGTGTGATGTGGGGTTTCTTTAATTACATTAAATATTTTATTTAAATAATCTTCCGGCATATCCTTATGAAAGATATCGCTCATTGAACTAACAAAATAGACTGTCGGTTTTTTTCTTCTAAAAGGGTCATTTAAACGGCTTGGTACAGTGTTAAATGTAAAACCATTTTCATAACCCTCTACTCCCATAGCTTGTAAACGAATTGCCATTGCTTCCGCATAGCAATTTTTACATCCCGAACTAATTTTAGTGCAACCTGCTGAAGGGTTCCACGTTTGTTCTGTCCATTCAATTTTATGTGCCATAATTATTAAGTGCTTTTAATGATTTGTTTTGCAATCTTCTTTGCGTTTTTGTTATTAGATGCAAATACAAAATGAAATAAAGGTACATCATTTCTA
>JAADFW010000081.1 GCA_013152655.1 Chlorobiota bacterium | reverse complement strand
ATTCTTATTCTCCGCAAATTGCAATTTTTTATCTTTTTTAATTGGCTACAACCTTTAGATTAGCAATTTAATTTAAAAATTAGTAAATTGAGACTCCTGAGTTGAACTATGCGCACAACAAAGTTAACGACTTATCCCGTACGATTAAGTACTCAGGAGTTTCTTTCAGGTGAATAATTTCATATAGATGTTAAAGCTTTTAGGCTTATTATCAAGGTTTAGAGACATTCACCATCATTTTTAATACTATAAAATTATGAAAAAATCTTGCAAATCACTAACTTTTTTTATCGGAATTGATGTTTCTAAGTTAACACTTGATGTTACAGTTCTTTCTCCAAAGTCTTCAACAAAGAAGTATAAGCAAATTTCAAATACTGTTGAAGGCTTACAAGCATTGAATTCATGGCTCAGAAAAATTGAGGGCTTCAAATACCCCCATGCTTTATTCTGTTTAGAACACACAGGTGTTTATACAAGGGTTCTGTTGAATTATTTTTCCGATAAGAATGCAAATATTTGGTTGGAGTCATCACTTCATATCAAAAAAAGTTTAGGATTAAAAAGAGGAAAGAATGACAAAATCGATTCTCTGAGAATTGCTGAGTATGCTTACAGATTTATTGACAAAGCTAAACTTTATCAAAACAATTTGCCTGTAATTACAGAACTGAAAGATTTGTTGACTTGCAGAGCACGATTAAAAAAGCAACTTAAAATTAATCGTGTAGCCATCAATGAACTTAAAAAATCAGATCCCGTACAGGGAGAGAAAGTAGAGTTCTTTTCTGTGGCAGCCGTGAAAGGAATTAAAATAAGTATTGAAGAAATTGAAAAAGAAATTATGAAAATTGTTGAACAAAACAGAGAGTTGAAAGAAGTGTATGATTTAGCAACAAGTATTCCCGGAGTCGGTCCCGTTTTGACCTTGAAATTAATGGTTTACACCAAAATGTTTACCAAATTTAAAAACAACAGACAATTGGCTTGTTATTGCGGAGTTGCTCCGTTTGAATACAGTTCGGGAACCTCTGTCAGAGGAAAAGCCGGGGTGTCAAAGTTTGCTAATTCAGATCTAAAATCAACCTTACATATGGCTGCTATCTCATCGGTTCAACATAATCCTGATTTAAAAGCCTATTATGAAAGAAAAGTTAAAGAAGGAAAAAATAAAATGTCGGCAATCAATGCCGTCAGAAATAAACTACTGTACAGAATAGTTGCGGTGGTTAAAAGAAAAACACCTTATGTAAATGTTTATAATGTATGATGATAATGATGATGCTTTGTCAGAATTGTTAATAACTTGAAAAGTTATTAATGATTTTGACAAAAATATTTGGATATATCATAGATATCGTTGGTATAAGAAAAGTAAGGGATAAATCCGCAAACATTTTCAAGTTATAAAAGTAGCAAAATTTTTGGGTTTTTGACCTTTGAAATAATTTAAAAACACAAAATCGCGAAGGTTTTGCGGTGTTAATTACTTGCAACTGCTTTCAATTCAGTATTTTTGCCCTTATTTTTTTTATACAGTGTTATGTGCTTTTTATCAAATCATCCTCCTTTATGTCAGTTTGCAAACTGCTATGTATTTGCAGGTTATGGTTTTGATTTTTTTTACTGCTCAATAAGCAAAATCCATGTTTAATTGAAACCTGAACTTTATTTTATTAAAAACAAATTCAACTTTATTGATTTTGCGGTTTTAATACTTGTACTTTTTCAGTAAATTCAATATTTCATAAAATGTAGGAATGCTTGCCGAAAAAAAATCAAAAATTCGCAACTTGCAGACAGCTTTTTATCTGTGCTGCCTATATTCCTCGTCTTTTAAAAATTACAGATTATTTTTTGCTCAATTGTCGGAATATCAAATTTTCAGTCCGGGCTTTAAAGTTTGCTTTTTTGAAAGAAAAAAAATCCCCCTTATTGCTCATAACGGTGGCAATATGAAATGTTGGGCATTTTGAAACACCAATCTTTCAATTTACTACGATGTTTATTTATTGCTAATTCGTTCATATTTACCAATATCTGCCCAATTTTTTATATTGCGTGTTAACTGCTTTTATTCTAATTTTTTTATCCATTTCATTATCAATCCTTCAACTTCTAAATTATCCGAATATTTATAGTGAAGGTCTTTTATTAAATCAAAAGGCATTTGAGGTAATGATGAATGACGTAAAATCAGACAATTTTTTAGTTGGTGATGCATAATTCCGAGTTCGTAAGCAACATTTGGGCTAAAACTGTTTCCTTCTTCAGGCTCATCAAATAACGCAATACCAAACTTGCAACAATATAGAACAGCTATTGGATTGTAAATATTTCCTGTTATATCCCAATCGTCTTCATCGGCTCTCACACAATTGTAGCCATTTTTTTCTAAATTTTTCTTAATAAAGTCATAAATTAGTTTGTTTGATTCTCTAAATTTCATCATAAGAAAAACATTCTTTTCAAATGGGTACTTTTCTAACTTTTTAATAATTTTCTTTTTATACCCAATTAGTGGTTCTACTAATGGATATTTATGTTTATTATTTATTTCAAGCAAATCTGAATTATCACGATTGTACTTTTCAATTAGCCAAGCTATTAGACGCTGAAAATCTCTTTTATTTGAGTTGTTTATTATGACTTCGCGATATACGTCATTATGCTTCAGATAATCATCCCAGGCTGTGTTTAGTCTTTGTAACCTTTTAACAATTGCAGTCTCATTATAACCATCTTTAATTAATCGATTTCTTACCATACCTTCATCTGAATGTATGTAAACTACTATTATTTTAAGTTCAGGGAATTTTGATATAATTTCATCAACAAGAGGTTTATTTCTGATTATTACAAATATGTTGTTAAATTTGGAAATAGCATTTTCAAGGTCTTTTATGTAGAATCCATAATCATAGTATCCATTCTTTTCGTCTCCGTATTTATAAGAAACAAAATCTGCATTTGACTGATGAGAAAAGAATTCTGATTCACTAATATGAATTAAATCTAATTGCAAATTAAGCTTTTCTTCTTCCTGCCTTTTTATTCTTGTTGTATATTTCTTTAAATAGGAAATATTTGAATTATATTTATCATTAATGTATTTAATCAGGTCTGTTTTTCCAGTTCCTGCGGCTCCATCAATTATGAATAGATTCTTCATTACTTTATTTCTTTTTAATTGCAGTTAACGTGTGTGTAAAAGAAGTAAGGGATTAACCACTACGACATTACAAGTTACAAAGGTGTTACAAAGGTAATAAAAGTTATGTGTTTTTGACCTTTGAAAGTTATTATAATGACAAAATCGCTTAACTTTTATGGTGTTTGTTACTTTTCCATATTTTCAGTTTGCGATTTTGCCCTTATTTATTTTACATTGTGTTAGAGTGCGTTTATCATTCATTTAAATTTATTCCCATTCTGATTTATCTCCTTTCATTTTGTTTTTATGTCTCAATAAAGGACGAAGATTTTCCAAAACTGTTTTTCCTCCGTCATTTCTTGATTTTTTATGGTCAATATCATATTTCCAACGGTCTTTTTTTGCAATTTGATTATTTGGATTTTCTTTATTCCATTTTGCATAAACAGCCTCTAACATTTCTCTATAATCATCAGGTGACCATTGATTTAATGGTAGGTCTTCTAATTTCTCTTTTTTATATTCAATTTTTGGGGCTTCAACTTGTTCTGCCATATCTGAATACAAAATTTTATCTTTTTCAAGGATTATATCATTCTTGAAAAATTTAAATTGACCGTAAAAGTCTTGCCAAATTGATTTTCCATTTTTACCGTTCCATTGTTCTTTTATAAAAATGGCTTCTTCTATTGCAGATAAATTTTCATTTATTATTTCATTGGCTAATAAAGTTATGTCGTATTTCTCTCTTTCTTTAAATGTGAAAAATACAGGCATTGATTTGTTTATATCATAATAATCTATCAAATCTAATAAATCATTATCTTGAATTTTAGGTTCGGTATATTCAATATTATCAAAAATCTTTGCTTTTATTTCTGCTAATAAATCTTGTCTTTCATTTTCTTCGAGTATATTATTTTGATTATAGTCATAACGTCTGTACAAATCTTCAATAGTTTCACTTAATTCATCAAAAGCATCTTTGTGTTGCTCATAAACTAATATTTTACAAACTTTGTAATCTATATCTTCATTTCCTATTTTTTGCTCAATTTCAAAAGAATACCAACCCAAAGGTATTCTCATAAGTGCAGGATAGTTTTCAAGACTTTCTGTATCAACTGTTTTATCTACAAGGTTTGCAAATTGTTGCAATAATTCAATATTGATAAAACGAACTTCGTATTTTTTGTAATCTTTACTTGTATCTAATATGTCATTTTCATCAACAAATAATTCAGAAGGACTTTGCCAAGCAACTAAATCTCCCCAGTCATCAATGAAACTGACAATATAAGCATCTTTTGTTCCATTAGCTTTTTCTCCTCGCAATGCACGACCAACCATTTGCGTCATCAAAGTTTTAGATTTCGTAGGACGTGTTAAAAATACTGTTTGCGTTTTTGGTAAATCTGTCCCCTCTGTTAGAATATTTACATTAATTAATGTTTCTAATTTATTTGCTCTGTAATCTTTGATTGCAATATTATTATCTTCTTTATCTCTGCTTATTCCTATTAAAGATTGCGTACCTGAAATTACAAAATTTGATTTTATTCCGTACTCTTTGAATAATGCATCTAATTGTATTGCATGTGTTTGGTCTAATGCAAAAACAATTGTTTTTTTGTATTTGTCTTTATTTTCAAGATAATGTGTAACAATCAATCTGTCCCTATCTTTCCTTTTTACAATTTTTTGCTTAATGTCTTCCGGTAAATCGAAGTTTGATTGTAATAATTCAAGTTCTTTATTTGTAAAATCATTTTCAGAAAAACTTATTTTTGTGTCAATGGGAACAAATTTAGGTTCTGCAAGTATCTTACTAATTATCAAATCACGTAAATCCTTTTTATAAATTGGTTTTGGGTCAAATATTTTAGACAAATATGATTTTTCTTTGTCGGCAGTTCTATATGGTGTCGCAGTTAAACCAAGAATATCAACTTTTTTACAAGATTGTTTTATTTTTTCAATTAGAGTTCTGTACGTTCGTGCTGTTGCATGATGTGCCTCGTCAATAATTAAAAAAACTTTTTCATTATATTGTAAAAATTTATCATGAAGTCTGTCAAGGTTTCTATTTAAAGTTTGCACACCAGCAATTAAGATTTCATCATCTTTGTCAATTCGTATAGCCTTATCATGTGAACCTGAAATTAAATGAACTGAAATTTTATCATTTTTTCTATTTGGAAGAATGTTTGAATAACATAATTTTCCTATTTCATCTCTTACTTGCTCAATTAATTCATGCCTGTGAGTAACCCAAATTACTTTTTGTTTATTATTCACGATATTCCTTAATACCCAACTTACAGAAGTAAAAGTTTTACCTGCTCCTGTTGGTAAAATAAGTAAACCGCTTTTATTTTCATTGCTTTTATAGAATTTGTTTAAAGCCTTATATGCTTCTTCTTGAAATGAATAAGGATTTTTAGGGCAACTTCCATTTGCTACATTAAAAATAGGTCGATTAGGATTAATTGCTTCTTTTTGTGAAATTTGCATTACTGAACTTTTATTTGGATTATACCGAATTACAACATTGTAATCTTTATTTACTGTTTCAATATCAATCGGCACTTTTGTGTGAGGATGTATAATTTCCAAGTTGTATTTTTGAAATAATTCTCCTATTATTTTCCTTTTCTGAGTTGTTAGCCTTAATATATTCCAGTCTTTTAAATATTTTTCAAACTTTTTATTTCTTTTTTGTTGTGTCTTTGTTTCAAAAATATCATCTGCTATTTTTTTTATTTTTTGTTCTAATTCTGTCATTTCCTTTAATTAATTTTAGTTTAATTTAGGATGTATAATTTTGAGATTTATAACCCGTTAATTCATTTTTTGCTTCCTTATGCACTCTAACGTTAAGTATATGAGGCGTTGGGCGTTTTATTGCACCAACTTTTCAATTTACTATACCGTTTATTTATATTCAAAGTGTTCAATTTCACTGTCAATTGCCCAATGACTTATATACATTGTTGGCGGTTGTATTTTGTTACTATTTCTTGGGAAACTTGTTCAGAAATCTTATGCAGTTCAACAATAAATTCTTTTATCAAGTTTACATTTTTTTCCTTTTTGTATGGATAAATATATGGACTCATTAATGTTGCTCGTAGTACAAGTAGGTCATGTTTTTTATAAGCATTTCTTGCATTACGAATATTGTTCTTTTTGAAAAAATCAGATAATGCACTAAAGTTATAATTTGGACTAGTAAACGTTGTTTTAGATAAAAAGAATGGTTGTGCATAACTATGGTTTTTATCACCAAATTCTGCTTGAATGGAAAATTTATCATAAATAAGGCTTGCAAATTTATTCATACATTCAAGCGAAGAAATATTTTTAACTTTTATGGTAAAAACAAACACGTTTAAATCGGGATACATCGGGGAGATTGGTAAAAACTCATAAGATGTGTCTTCATTTGCATTATCTGTAATCTTATTCCAACTTATCATCCATTCATAAAGCTCTCTTGTAGCCAAAAGAGTATTCTTAATAATTGAACCATGTGCTTGTCTAGTCAGAGGTATAGTTTTATTTGACAGCCAAAGTGCAGCAGCAGCGGCTCCAGGTTTTGACCCTTCCAAAATAAATGGAGCAAAAGCATCTATTCCGACATTGTAATCATCATAGGGAAGAGTTTCGGTTGTTAAGCTACTAAAGTCTAAATCATTTACGTGCATAGGAGGATTATGAAGTAATGCATTATGCTTTGATGAAGTAATATAGGGTGCACTATGCATGATAAAATGCCTAACCCGATCATTTCTAAATGCAATTATTCCATTTGGGTAAGGAACATATCCTAATTTATGAGGGTCTATTGTTATTGAGTCAGAATATTTAAAGGCTAAATATGCACTAACTACTTCTTTCGTATTACCAACATTTATTGATTTTGATTTAGTATAGTTTTTATAGGATAAACTAATGTTATCATTTGTATACAATGCTAACTCATCGACTCTATCCATTAAAGATATTTTGAAATCATCTTTAGATAAAGTATTATTGTTAAATAACTGATATTCACTATTAATGATATATTTTTCAAAAGATTTGGTTGCAATGCTAAATTCGTTTGACGACAAAGAACTATCAATATTTTCTAAATTGAGTAGTTGCTCTGTCTGAAGAGTTTTGTGTTTCTGGGAGTCATTAATTAATTGAATGATTGGTTTTAAACTGTCTATTTTATTTTTTAAATCTTTCAATTGCGTTTTATCAGTATTCATTTTTGAAGAATCCCAATATTCCTTTTTGAGTTTTGAATAAATCAGTTGACAATTAGAATGATTTAGTGATTTATCAAAGTTCCTAATATCCTTAAGTTCAACTTCAACTTTAGATTCAATTTCAGTGATTTTCTCAATTATAAAGTCATTAGAATAATTAAAATAATCCTTAATTTCTTTGATGTCGGCTTCTTGGTGTATATTATTTATTTTTGTCAATATTTTAGAAATCAACAGTTCATATTCTTCCTTTCCACTTAATGCCATTATTGTTTTAACATAGCCACCCCAAGCAGCATCAACATGCAACCAAAAACTAATATTTTGTTCTTTTTCAAATTCTTCTCGAAGTTCAACTATTTTATCAATAGGGTCGATGGCACCTTCTTCGGTAGTCCCAGCAACGCCTATAACTGCTAATGGAGATATCTTTTCCTTTCTACATTTTTTTAGTTGTCCTTTTAGTTTTGAAATATCCGCCCTAAATTGAGAATCAATTTCAATGTTTTTTATGTTATTTCGTCCAACACCTAGAATATCTGCTGCTTTTTTAACACTATAGTGTGCAGTGCCAGAGACGAAAATTGCCAAAGGAAACTCTGTTAATAATCTCCCCAAATTATTGGATAGGCTGTACTTTGCATTATTTAATTCTTCTATGGCCTTTTCACCCGCTTTCTCTAAATCCAGATGATTATTTTTTTTATGGTATGCCTTGATATACTTTGACAATAGATATATTGACTCATTAGGCTTAATATTGATTAAATCATATTTATCAATATTCTTTATATCTTGTACATTGTCATTTTTGTCATCTTCACTAACATAATAATGATTAGCAAGTTTAACTTCAATTTCTAATTTTAAATCATCTTTTTTGGCAACTTCTTGAATAGCAAGTGGAGCATATTTTATACTTCTTGCAACCCATAATGCTTCAATATTTGCGATTGTTCCACCAGATGTAATATGAGCCCAACCAAATTCATCTTTTAACTT
Source organism: Chlorobiota bacterium (assembly GCA_013152655.1). Classification (GTDB taxonomy): domain Bacteria; phylum Bacteroidota; class Bacteroidia; order Bacteroidales; family B39-G9; genus JAADFW01. Next base: position 713 of record JAADFW010000081.1, on the reverse strand, counting down.
GTTTTGATACTTTTTCCAGTCGTCAATAGTTGCTTCTTTGCTTGGAGGTGTGGGAGACGGTTTGAAACCAAGCATATTAATTATTTCATTGCATGATTCGATTTCTAACTCTGTTGTAACTGGTGCAGCTTCTGGAGTAACATTGTTTGCGTTATATAACATTGCACCATAATATCCGAGCATTGCTGGCATAGTTGTATCAGATAACATATGAGCAATATACCTAGGATTATAAAATGGGAAGTTCCTTCTTAGTTTTGCTATAAACTCGTTTACGTTTTGGTTCAGTTTGTCATTCTCAATATCAAAATTTCGTTGGTCACTTTTGTTCAGTAATAACGGGTCATTTGGAAAGTAATTTTTTCTCCAATGAAAATAATCTTGAGTAATTATTTCCATTAGTTCTACAAATGTATTTCCATTTTCTGCTTTAGGTCCAATAAACCATGATAAATTTTTATCCATATTTTTATTCCTTTTTAATATAACCGCCAACGTTAGTATAAGAAGAGTAAGGGATAAATCCGCAAACATCTTCAAGTTATAAAAGTAGCAAAATTTTTGGGTTTTTGACCTCTTAAATTATTTAAAAAGCAAAATCGCAAAAGATTTTGCGGTGCTAATTAATTGTAACTCCCTGTCAATTAGTTAATTTGCCCTTATTCTTTTTATACTGTGTTGTAAATAGTGTTCCTTTGTTTATAATGTTAATA
>JAADFW010000080.1 GCA_013152655.1 Chlorobiota bacterium | reverse complement strand
ACAGAATACAAAGGTGGGTTTGATGTTGTGATTGGAAATCCGCCGTATGTTGATATTAAAGCACTCGATACAAAATTAGTAAAAGGTTTGTTCAAATATTATAAAACAACAGAAAACAGAATTAATTTATATTCTATTTTTATTGAAAAAGCTTATGAACTTGTAAAATCAAGAGGTTTTGTTTCTTTTATTAACCCAAACTCAATACTTGTTAATTCTTCATATAAAAAAATTCGTAAATTATTAATTGATGACATTACAAAAATTGTTAAACTTCCGGATGATGTATTTACTGATGCAAAGGTTGAGACAATAATATTTGAGTTTAAAAAAAATAGTAAAAATAAAATTGTTGACGTAATTGTATATCTAAAGTCGGAAAAAATACCTTTTGTTGATAATTCACACATTAATAGTATTGAAAAAGAAGTATGGAGAAGAGATGAGAATCTAAATTATAATATTTTTCTTTCACATAAGGATATTAAACTATTGGAAAAAATTAAACAGAAATCAACTACCGAATTAGGAGAAATCTCAGATTTTTCTTTAGGAATAACACCATATGATAAATATCAAGGACACTCGCAAGAAACTATTAAAACAAGGGCATTTCATTCAAAAGTAAAGAAAGATGCATCATATAAACCTTTAATTTCAGGTGAAAACATATTAAGGTTTATCATTACTAACCATATTAGTGAATATATAAAATATGGCGATTGGTTAGGAGCAATGAGAGAAGAAAAGTTTTTCACGCAATCTCGAATTATTGTCAGACAAATTGTTTCTGGTAATCCGCCAAGAATTTATGCAGGATATACAAATGAAGCGTTATATTTTACTCAAATTGGATTTTCTATAATCCCCAAAGATGAAGGGAGTATAAAATATCTTTTAACTATATTGAACTCAAGATTAATCACTTATTATCATAAATATAAGTTTCTTGACATTGAAAAGGATTTATTTCAAAAGATACTTATTGCTAACTGCAAGCAATTACCAATTATTGATATACCAAAGAATCAGCAACAACCCTTTATAGAAAAAGCCAATAAAATGTTGGAATTAAACCAACAATTACAAGAAAAGAAAAATCGCTTTTTAAAGAGAGTAAAAGACAACCTCGGCACAATAGTGCCCGAAGAAGGGGCAACAGCCCCAACAAGGGGGCATGCCCCCTTGTCCTTTACAAAAAAACTCGAAAACTTCTACAATAAAACTTCTACAATTTCGAGTTTAAAACCTTTATTGCCGAACTAAAAAAGCAAAAAATAAAACTTTCGCTTGTACAACAAGACGAATGGGAGGAATATTTTAATTCCTACAAAAAAGAAATAAACCAATTACAAGGTGAAATAAATACAACCGATAAAGAAATAGACCAAATGGTTTATGAGTTGTATGGTTTGAGTGAGGAAGAAATTAAAATTGTAGAAAAAAGATAATTCTGTTTTATAAACAGAGTAAAATCTAAACAGGTATTTGTAATAATATGAATTAAAAATGATTAAAGAATGAAAAAAGCGTTTAGAATAATTTATTTGACAATTTGTGGATTATTATCAATAGGGTTTTTGTTATGGGCTGTTATCCAATCACAAGAAGCAGAAAAGCAAAAATTAATGAATCAGGAATGGATAAAAATAAATAAAGAATTATTGAACAATATGGATGAGTATTATAATAATATGATTCTTTTAAGAAATGATTCATTACATAAAATTGATATTGATTCTATATTTGAAAATTCAATATGTTTAAAAGATTTTGAACACATTTATAAAGAGAGTCAGGAAAAATAAGTATTCAAACGCCCTGCAATATACGCTAAACTCAATTGCCGGTTTTATGATTTTTGGGGGTGAATTATTTTATTTTCTTTAAAATTTATTTGTAGCTGTTCATCCAACAATCTGTAGCTTTTGCGATGCAGTAGAGTAATTCCAAAATTTTTAATAGCCTCGCGATGTTGTTTGGTCGGATAACCTTTGTTTTTATTCCATAAATATTCGGGAAATTCTTCTGATTTTTTTTTCATAAACTCATCCCTGTGTGTTTTGGCTAATATTGATGCTGCTGCAATTGAGAAATATTTGCCATCGCCTTTTACAATGCATTGATAAGGTATGTTTTGAAATGGTTTAAATTTATTGCCGTCAATTATTAAGAATTCAGGTTTGGTTTTTAGCTGTTCTATAGCTTTGTGCATAGCCAAAATTGAAGCGTTTAAAATATTTATTTTATCTATTTCGTTGTTGTCAACAGAAGCAACTGCCCAGTCAATAGCTGTCTTTTCAATTATTATTCTAAGCTTATCTCTTTTTTGTTCGCTTAATATTTTTGAATCGGTTAAATATGGATGATAAAAATCTGCGGGAAGAACCACGGCTGCGGCAAAAACCGGCCCGGCCAAACAACCCCGGCCTGCTTCGTCGCATCCGGCTTCATTTTGTTTCAATTTGAAAAAAGGAAGTAATTCCGGTTTTTTCATCGGTTTATTTTAAATCGTTTAGGCAAGCCTCAATACTTTGCCATAATTTTTCAGCAGTTTTATCCCACGAAAATTTTGAAGATTGTATTCTTCCCTGTTTAATTAAATTTGTTCTTAATCTCTCATCAGCTACTAATTTTTTCATTCCTTCAGCAATTGAATTAATATCATACGGGTTGGCATAAATAGCAGCATTTCCGCACACTTCGGGTATAGAGGTAACATTTGAGGCCAGAATGGGCACGTCGCATTTCATAGCTTCAACTAAAGGGATTCCAAACCCCTCAAAAAAAGGAACAAATATTAATGCTAATGCACCAGCTATAACTTTTTTCAACTGTACAGCACTTAGTCTGCCAACAAAAACAACATCTTTTTTAAAAGTCATTTTTGCAAAAACATTCGACAACTCACTATTTTTAAACATCTTTTCGCCAACAATAATTAGTTTGATATTAGACTGCGTATCACTTTTATATTTATCAAAAGCTTTTAAAAGTCCTGAAACATTTTTTCTTGGATGTAGTGCTCCAACAAAAATAAAATAGGGTTTTCCATTGCTTATATTTTCTTCTATTTGTTTTTTAACGTCAGTTTTAACCGGAGTGTAAATTTCATTTGCGCCATTATAAACTACATCAATTTTAGAACTTTCAACACCATAGCTTTTTGAAATATCTTGTTTAGAATATTCTGAAACAGTTACAATACGATGTGCTTTTTTTGCAAACAATGGAAAGAAAAAATTGTAGTAAACACGTGTTAAGAAAGGCAGGTCCTGGGGGCGGTGAACAAAATTAATGTCGTGAATAGCTGCAATTGACATCACATTAGAACGCAATGAAAGATATCCGTCGGGAGAAAAAAACAAATCCGCCTTTATTTTCTTCAGTAATTTTTTAATTCTTAATTCAAACCAAATAAGCCACAAAAAAGGATGCCTTGTTTGTGGAAATAAAACAACTGGTTTTACATTAGGCGAAAATATAAACGATTGGTCGTAAGGCCTGTCGAAAATAAATACAAAAGAATGTTCGGGATGTTGAGTTGTTATTCTTTTAAGGGTTTCATAACTAAACCAACCAATACCTTCTAATTTATTTTTAAGCAACAATCTTGTATTTATAGCAATTATCATTACTTGTCTTTCTGTGAAACCTGTTTTTATCAGGTATTTCTTGTAAAGTAAATTATAAAAATTAATTTTTATATAAAATTTTAACATTTTTAAAGATTTCACACACAAATAGAAGATTAAAAAACATATACGCTCGTAATAATATTTGTTACCTTTGGCGTTTAAATCATATTTTTACAGAAAATTTTATAACAATGAAATATCAAAAACTTAACATTATTTTTGGTTGGATAATTTTTGCCATAGCTGCATATACTTATTTAAGCACTATTGAACCTACCGCCAGTTTTTGGGATTGTGGTGAATTTATTGCCGCATCGTATAAATTAGAAGTTTGCCATCCTCCGGGAGCTCCCTTATTTATGATTCTCGGACGAATAGTTTCTTTATTTGCAAGCGACCCATCTCATGTTGCTATGATGATTAATTCATTGTCGGCAATAGCAAGTGCTTTAACTATATTGTTTTTATTTTGGACTATTACAAATCTTGCTAAAAGATTTTTTGCTAAAAATGAAAAATTAAGCACCGGTCAAATAATTGCTATTTTAGGCAGTGGTGCTGTTGGAGCATTAGCCTATACTTTTTCAGACACATTTTGGTTTTCTGCTGTTGAGGGTGAAGTTTATGCTACTTCATCACTATTTACAGCCATAGTGTTTTGGGCAATTTTAAAATGGGAAAAAGTAGCTGATGAGCCATATGCTAATAGATGGATTATTTTAATTGCCTATTTAATGGGATTGTCAATAGGAGTTCACCTTCTTAATTTATTAGCCATACCGGCTATTGTTTTTGTTTATTATTTTAAAAAGTATAAAGTTACCCGAAACGGTATAATTTCAGCTTCTTTAATTTCAATTGTTTTATTAGGTACAATTATGTATGTAATAATTAACGGAACTGTTAAATTTGCTACCTTTTTCGAATTGTTTTTTGTAAATGTTATCGGGCTTCCATACCACTCGGGAAATATTATCTATGCATTATTAATTATTGGCTTTATTTCTTGGGGAATATATTATACACACAAAAAAAGAAAAGTATTATTAAATACCATTTTACTTGGATTAGCTGTAATTCTAATTGGTTATTCATCTTATGCATTAATAGTTATTCGTTCGTTAGCCAATCCTCCAATGGATCAAAATAATCCGGAAAATGTATTTAATTTGTTGTCGTATTTAAACAGAGAACAGTACGGTGACAGGCCTTTATTGTATGGCGAATATTTTAATGCTCCGCTTGACAGGTCAAATCCGTATGGAACCGGAACAAAATATTATATTAAGAAAAACGGGAAATACGTGGTTAGTTATTCATCCCAAAAATATAATTACGACCCACGATTTAAAACCATTTTCCCCAGAATGTATAGCCCGCAAAGTAATCATATAAAGGCGTACAAAGAATGGACAAATTTTAAGGGAACACCTATTAAAATTACCAACAATCAGGGCGAACAGGAAACGGTTTATAAGCCTACATTTGTTGATAACATAGAGTTTTTTATTAAATATCAGTTAGGACATATGTATTTCCGCTATTTTATGTGGAACTTTTCCGGACGCCAAAATAATATTCAGGGGCATGGTGAATTAAGTAACGGAAACTGGCTAACGGGTATAAATTTTATTGATGATATGAGGCTTGGCTCACAAGAAAACTTGCCGTATTCACTTAAATCAAACAAAGCTCGGAACAAATATTATCTGCTTCCGTTGTTGCTGGGGTTAATAGGGTTATTTTATCATGCTAAAATAAAGCCATTAGATTTTTCAGTAGTTATGCTTTTGTTTTTCTTTACAGGAATTGCAATTGTAATTTATCTGAACCAGTACCCTTATCAGCCACGTGAACGAGATTATGCATATGCCGGATCGTTTTATGCCTTTGCTATTTGGATTGGTGTTGGAATTGTAAGTTTATATGAAATAATTTCGAATAAAATACCGGGAGTTGCAAAAGCAAGTATTATTACTTTAGCCGGCCTTTTATTAGTTCCCGTAATTATGGCTAAAGAAAACTGGGATGATCACGATAGGTCTAATCGTTACATGGTACGGGATTTTGCTTCAGATTATTTAAATTCATGTGACCCCAATGCGGTTATATTTACAAACGGAGACAATGATACTTTCCCTTTGTGGTATGCCCAGGAAGTTGAAGGAATAAGAACAGATGTCAGAATTATTTGTCTCCCTTATTTAAGTACCGATTGGTACATAAACCAAATGAAAAGGAAGGTTTATGAATCAGAGCCGGTTCCTTTTAGTTTGAATTATAACCAATACATGATGGGTAAGCGAGACCTTGTTCCGGTTTATGAGCGGTTAAAAGAATCTGTTAGCTTAAAAGAGTTAATAGAATTTGTGGGTAGTGATAATCCTAAAACCAAATTACGTACAAATTCGGGTGATGAAATGGATTATATGCCTGCGCGTAACTTTATAATTCCGGTTGACAAAAACAAAGTTTTGAATAACAGCATTGTTGCACAAGATGATTCTAACTTAATTGTAGATAATGTAAAATGGAAATTGTCAACTAATTATTTGCATAAAAACGATTTAATGATGTTAGATTTATTAGCATCTGCAAATTGGGACAGGCCTATTTATTATGTTACCGTTGGCCATGGAAACGAAACCAATCTTAAAAACTATTTTCAGTTAGACGGTTTTGCCTCAAAATTTGTTCCTATTAAAACTAAATTTAGCGAAAACCGAGTAGGCCATATAAATACCAAATCGCTTTATGATAAATTAATGAATACATTTAAATGGGGGAACATAAGCGATACAAATATATATATTGATGAAACCACCAGCAGGACTACGAAGATTTTAAAACTTCGCGAAAACTTTGCTAATTTGGCAATGGCTCTTTATGATAAAAATGAAAAAGATTCAGCCAGAATGGTTTTAGAAAGATGTAAAGAGTTATTTCCTCAAAAACAAATGCCATTTTCTATTTATGATTTTTCACTTGGTGAAGCTTATTATTATACACAGAATAATGAAATGGGCGATGAGTTTATAAAAGACTATTCAAAAACCATTATTAGTGAGCTAAAATATTACTATTCTCAAAAAGGGCGGTTTAAAAATAGTTTCACAGCCGAGAAACAAACTAATTTAGCTATTTTAAAAGAATTAACCAGACTTACTTCTAATTATAACAGAACCGAATTAAATAAATCATTAGAAGAAGATTTTTCAAATTATTATTCCATGTTCATTGGACAACAAACTTTGAAATAAGCTTTTCTGAAATAAGTTACACAAACAAAAGGACAAAAGGATACTATCTTTAAAAAGATAGTATCCTTTGCTTTTTGTGTCCTTCCCAATGTTCCTTTTCCTAATCAATATTTTCTTGACTTTGACACTTAAAACACGTAAATCGCTTATATACAATCATATAAAAAATCAAGCGTGCACTACTTTAATTTATAAACATTTGATTTATTGCACTTTGCGAAGATGTATCATTTGGTATCTTTAGTTTTAGTTTATCAATTAGTATTTGTTGAACTTCATCAATTTTAGACCTAAGAAAAATATTTTTATCAGTTTTATCATCTTTGATTT
>JAADFW010000079.1 GCA_013152655.1 Chlorobiota bacterium | reverse complement strand
TAATCCTATTGTTAGTAATTGAATTTAGTTGTTTTACTATTTGTCCTGATAAATTATAGATACGCAAGTCATAAGCTGTATTATTACTGTTATTTATTACAACCGTTGCTGAATTATTAAAGGGATTCGGAAATATAACCGGTTCATTTACTTTTCCGGGTTTATTAATTCCGGTATTCGCAATTGTAATAACAAAATCTTTTTCAAAGTACAAATCGCCACTATCGGTTGAGCGTATAGTAATTGAATATGAATCACCATATTCGTAAATAAAAGACAGAGCAGCCAACAGCGATGTTTCTTGTATTAAAAAGTTATTTTCCGAACCGTTATTTGAAACAATAGAATAACTGTGTATATCATTGGCATCTTCATCTTCGGTTGCAAAATCGCCAATAAGGGTATTGGTTTGGTTCCATTCATCAATTGTTGTATTATTCAGGCTTATATCTGTGGGTGTTTCGTTTATATCATTAACATATATTTCAAATATTTTTTCAAAATAGAGGTTTCCAATTCCATTATCTGTGGTACGAATTCTAATACTTTGCGTAGAAGTTTCTTCATAATTAAATAAAACAGTTGCAAACAAACTATCATTGCTAATATTAAAATTAGAATTATTATTGCTTCCTAACCCATCAACTAATGAAAAAGTATGTTCGTCAGGATTTGGGTCAGAAGCTGTAAGCATGCCAACAAATTGATTTATCAAATTATTTTCGTTAATTGCAACACTACTTAACTCAATATCAGTTGGCGATAAATTACCCGGGTCGTTAACAGTAAAGGTAAATGTTTTTGTAAAAGTTAGGTTTCCCGAATCTTCAGCCATTATATTAACAATGTAAAAATCTGCTGTATAATAATCAATTTCTGTTTCGGGGCCGGTATAAACGGAATCGTTGCTAATTACGAATAAATTATTGTTATTGCTGCCTGAAACAAAACTGTATGTAAACGAATCGGATACATCTTCATCAATGGCAGTTAATGTAGCTACAAAAGTTCCGGGTTCAACTCCATTGTCAATGGTAGTGTCTGAAATAAAAATATCTGTAGGAGCATCGTTTTTATCATTGATGGTTATTGTTAAAGCTTGTTCAAAACTTAATCCACCTGCATCGGTAGTTTTTATTCTTATAGAAATTGTGCCGGTATCTTCATAGTTAAAGCTTGTTTTGCTGTAAACAACATCACCATCTATCAAAAAATCATTATTATGTGTATCACCCTCACCAGTAACGAGATTATAGCTAAAAGTGTCTCCAAAGTCAGGGTCTGTTGTTTGTAGTGTATCCACTATGGTTCCAAAAGGAGCATTTTCATTTAGTTGGGCATTTCCTAATGCGAGCCCGGTGGGATTTTCGTTAACATTTTGAACATAAATTTTCATTTGTTTTTCAAAAGTAAGTGTATCTGTCCCGTCGTCTTGTGTTTGAATTCTGATAAAAAGTGTATCTGTAATTTCATAATTAAAAGAAGTGTTCGTCAACAAACTGTCGGCAACAATATAAAAATAAGAATTATTGCTACTTCCCTCACCTTCAACTAATTTATAAGAATGCAAGTCATAACTGTTTGCATCTTCAGAACTTAAAATACCGATTAATAAATTTTCATTACTATTTTCAAAAATAACACTATCGGTAATAAAAATATTTGTTGGTGCCACGTTGGCTTCAACGTAAGCAGAGTTGTCTTCCATATTCGAAACAGTATGAGTATAAGGCCCTTCGCTGGTTTTGTCATCATTTATTTCTGTAGCCCAGCAATCGGGGGTTTTTACAACTGAAATCTGGTAATAATGAAATCCATTTTCATCGTCGTGCCATAAAGTATTATCTCCTGAAATTGTAGCAACCTCGGTTAAATTATCAGGTTTTCTGCCCTTTAAAATAACATAACTCTCTATTTGTTCAAAACCTTCATAGGGTGTCCAATCAAGGTTTATTCCTGTAGGCACTGCTTTATTAATTGTTAAGAACATGGTTTTGTGCACAGGGCTTAATTCAGACTCGGCACCACAGGAATCAACTACAGAAATGGCATATTTTTCGGCGTGGGAATGTACCTCTGAATTCTCGTCAATAAATAAACTTGTATTTTCATAGGGTACGTTGCCTATTAAAATCATAGAATCGGTTATCGAGGTTTCTTTATAAATATTAAATGATGCTGTTCCTACACCCGGTGTTTTACCCCATACCAGCAAATTATTATCATTTGAAACGGTAACCATACATAATTTTTCGTTTTCAAACGGTTTTTGTACAAACACAGTTGCCGTATCGTAATCAAAACATACACCATCATTTGAAACGGCCACATTATATATCCCGTTAGTATCCGTTTCAATGGTTTGCGTTGTTTCACCTGTTGACCAGTAAAAACTGGCAAAACTGCTTCCGGCATCTAAAACCGTTGAATCGCCATTGCAAATATTCAAACCGTTATCAGCAATAATATTTACCCCGAGCGACTGTGTTTTTTCAAAATAACCGGTTGCAGCATAAACAAAATTATTTACAGTATAGTAACTAAACCAAATATTGTTATCAGAATCAACAGCAATAGGTTTTTTAAAGTGTTCGGGAATGGCACTATTTAGAGAATGATAGTGAATATAAGTACTGTCGAAAAATTGAAACAGTCCGTTGGTTGTTGAAATCCATTTATCATCATTATCATCAATGGCAAGCCTGAAAACAGAAGTAGTATCAGATAGGCCATAAAATTTTAGTACATTATTTTCATATTTACATATTCCTTCAGAATAACTAAACCATGGAGTACCTTTTGAATCAATATCTATGGAAGTTAGATATTGCGTTTCGCTAAAAGTAGCCCAGACTGTTTGATTATACATTCCTAATCCGGGTGTTCCGTTAATGGCAATCCACACATTATCGTCCCCATCAATGGCAATTGCATTAATTGAACCATTAAAGCTATCGTCAAAAACTGTCCAGGTTGTTCCATTAAACATAGCCACATTACCGGTAGAAAACCCAAACCACTTATTATCACCTTTTATGGCAATAGCAGTAACACTATTGCTTGGAATATCGCTATTTGAAGTATTATAAATTGTCCATCCTGTTGTAGTTGTTCCATCAAACACAGCAAGCCCCGACGCAGTTGCAACCCATATATTACTATTCTGGTCGTACGCTATATCATATACATGGTTGTCTGGCAAATCGCTGTTGCCGGAAGTAAACAAAACGGTATCGGTTGTACTGTATTTCCCTAATCCGGTATAGGTGTTATATGAAGTTTTTAAACTAAACCATTTATTATTTTGCCCGTCAATACGTAGTTGAATTATTTCATTTTCCGTATTAGGCAAATTAAAATTACTCTCTTCATATTTAATAATACAATTTTGTGCTGTAAGCATTTTAAAATAAAAAATACTCAGCAATAAAAAAAGTGCAGTTTTTTTCATACAATAAGGTTTATTAATGATATTTTCTTTTATTAAGAGGAAATAGCAACATTATTACAAAGCAATTAAAATAAGTTCAATATAGTAGCAATATAAACATATTTGTTAATATCTTCTAACAGAGTATTTTATTTTTGATAAATTAAGTACTTATTTAAAATAATTAAAAATAATTAAGTTTATTTTTTTCGTAAATTCCATTTTTGTTAAAAATTTTATATTTATTTACTTTGTTAAGACTCTGTTAATTTTGATTGGATGCCTGAAAAACGTGATAAAATTTAAAAAAAATGCGACTAACTTTATTTAAAACCCTGATTACCGGTTTATTTTTTGTTTTTTACAGCAATACTAAAGCTCAAAATATTACTGATAGCTTAAAACTAAAATTGCACAATTCTAACGGGAAAGAAAAAGTACAAATATTATTAGATATAGGAAAAATATATGAAACTACTTCTTTAGATTCAAGTAATTATTATTTAAATAAAGCTTTATTACAAAGCAATAAAGCCAATTATCAAAAACTATACAGTACCATTTTAATACAACTTGCTAAAAATAACTTTGAACTTAAATACTATGATAAAGTTAAGAACCTTTCTCAAAAAGCAATTCAGGCAGCTCTGAGAAATGATGATGAAAATGAATTAATTGAAGCAAAGCAATTATTGGGCAATGCATATAGAAAAACAAATATAACGGATAGCGCTATAAGTATTTACAGCCAAGTTATTCAAAAAGCAAAAGAAATTGACAATAAAGAAATCTTAGCCAAAGCATTAAATAATTTGGGAATTATTTACACCAACCAGTATAAATTTGAAAAAGCTATTAGTAATTATACTAAATCGATTGAAATAAAGAAACAAACAGGCCGGCTTAATAGTGAGGCTATAACCTACTTTAATTTAGGAAATGTATATAGAAACTGGGGAAAATTTGAAGAGGCAAATGCAAACTATCAGGAGGCACTAATTATTTTTGAAAAACTAAATAATAAAAACGGAGTAGCAAATTGTCAACAATGTAAGGCTATAATTTATGAAGCTTTAGGAGAAGAGGAAACTGCATTGAATTTTTATATGGAGGCACTGAAAATATTTAAAGAAACAGGTAGTGAATATTCATTGGCTCAAATATACAATAACATAGGTATTTTATATTCAAAAATGGCAGTAAGTGATTTTAAATATAAATATGGACATAATTGGGACGACTCTATTGCATATTTTTCTGAATATAAGAAGAATCCAAATATTCTAAAGTCAGTTGAATATTATAAATTAGCTATATCTACCTACGAGCACCTGAACGGTAAAATTGAATTAACAAGTTTGTATAGTAATTTGGGTACACTTTCTTACAACATAGGAGATTATGAAAAAAGTATTAAGTATTATAACAAATCAATAAACTTAAATACAAATTTAAAAAACAAAAATAACCTTATTAAGAATAAACTTGGAATTGCCCAATGTTATATGAAGCTAAATAATTTTAATAAAACTTTTGTTTTCTTAAAAGACAGTTACAAGCTGGCAAAAGAGATTGGTGCTTTTGAAAATTTAAAAGTTAACTACTTACTTTTTTCTGTATATTACGAATTAACCGGTAATTATAAGAAATCCCTTGAATACCATAAAAAATATATGGAAATAAAAGATTCAATGTTTACACAGGAAAAGCAAAAAGCTATTTTTGAATTACAAACCAAATACGAAACAGAAAAAAAGGAACAGGAAATTAAAACTCTAAATATTTCAAATAAACTTAATGAAGCAACTATTAGTAATCAAAAAAATATAATTATATTTTTTATTATTGGTTTTTTAATTGTGGCTGTGGCTGCTGTTTTATTATTAAATCTTAATAGAAAAATTAAAAAAGCAAACATTGCACTAAATGAGAAAAATGAGATTATCTCACATCAGAAAAATGAAATAACATCCAGTATTAAATATGCTTCCAGAATACAAACGGCAGTTTTACCACCCAAAGAAGCCATTACTGATAAATGGCCTGAAAAATTTGTATTATTTAAGCCACGCGATATTGTTTCCGGAGATTTTTACTGGATTAATTATTTTGACAGCCTTGCTGTAATAATTGCTGCCGATTGCACAGGACATGGTGTGCCTGGTGCATTTATGAGTATGCTTGGCACTACTTTTTTAAATGAAATAATTATTCACAGAAAGATTCTTAAACCCGGCAAAATACTTACTGAATTAAGAAAAATGGTTAAATCATCGTTGAGGCAAACCGGTAAAATTGATGAGGCAAAAGACGGAATGGATATATCATTATGTGTTGTACATAAAAAAGAGATGAAATTAGAATTTGCAGGCGCTTATAATCCGCTTTGGCTGTTTAGAAAAAATGGAAATGAATATGAATTAAACGAAATAAAAGCAGATAGAAATCCTATTGGCATTTATCACAAAGAAATAGAAAAATTTACAAATAACGAAATTCAACTTCAAAAAGAAGATACAATGTATATTTTCTCCGATGGTTATGCCGACCAATTTGGTTTTCCTGATAAAGGAAAATTTAAAACAAAGAATTTTAGAAAACTACTTTATGAACTTCAGGGAAATCCGTTGGAATATCAAAAAGAAATGCTGGAATTAAAGCATTATGAATGGCGAGGCGAAGGAGAACAAATTGATGATATATTGATTATTGGGTTTAAGGTGTAATAAAAATAATATGATTATCCGTATATATACCTAAGTTCGTTTTTGTAAGATACAGAGGCTACTAATAGCCTATTAAACATTTCTTCCGCAAAATATC
>JAADFW010000078.1 GCA_013152655.1 Chlorobiota bacterium | reverse complement strand
TCCTGAATTATATGGCCAAATTGAAAGAGTAATCAAAGAAGAAACAAAGAAATAAAAAAACTACTGGGAATATGCAATATAACAAAAAGCGGTAAAGTGTTTAATTTGGGTGGTTTTAGCTCGTTTCAACTTTATCTCGGTTCGCAAGCGAATCATTCGCAATTCGCTTCATGCCATTTTGCCATCCGTTAGCGGTAATCGATATGTCAAATATATCAAAGAACAATTTTTAACCCCGAAGGGCTCACGAACACCATTTAAAACAATTAATTAAGTGAGTAAAGCAATTCACAACTTAATTATTATATTTGTAATGTTCCAAGAGGTTTGGCCTCAAGGAAGCCCAAAGCCCCATTTACTTTTTGTAGTTGGGGTTTTGCCATTTTAATAACTCAGCTGTGTCAAATATATTAAAGCAAAATTTTAACCCCGAATGGCTTACTAATACTCTATTAAACAATCAATTAAGTAAGTAGGGCAATTCACAATAAGGAACGTGTAATATTTAACGCCATCAGTTTTATTTATTAGAGAACGACAGCCTTAATTCAAGAACTTAGCGTAACAAATCAGGCATTAAATCGTCATACATAATGTATAAAAAACAGGAAGGAATTGAAATGACAATTAACGCCATCGATTATTCACAACGCAAAGCTGCAAAAATTGCGGGATTTGCTTTTCTAATCACTTATGCTCTTGTAGTTTTTGTTAATTTTGGAATTTTCAGCCGTTTGATAGTTGTGGGCAATGCAACCGAAACAGCCCGAAATATCTTGGCAAACGAACAACTCTTTCGAATTGGCATCACGGGCAACCTTATTTATTGCACAGGCCTAATAGTGCTTTTCACAGCCCTGTATGTAATTCTAAAACCAATAAATCAGGGATTTGCCTTACTTGGTATATTCTGGAGACTCATATGGGTATTAATGTGGTTGCTTATGACGCTCAATCTCTTTGATGCTCTAAGGTTAATAAGTGGAGGTACTTATCTGGGAGCATTTAAAGCGGAGCAATTGCAAGCTTTAGGAAGGTTTTATCTTGCTAAGGGTATAGACTACTATTATGTTGGACTGTTCTTTACTGCATTGGCATCCACACTATATAGTTATCTGTGGTTAAAGTCAGGCTATATCCCCCGGACACTTGCAGTTTTAGGTATAATTTCATCTGCATTCTGTGTAGCTTGCACTTTCATTTTCTACATTTTCCCCCACTTCAATCAGATTGTAAATTTATGGTTGTTTGATATGCCGATGGTTATATTTGATATAGCCTTGAGTTTTTGGCTTCTATTTAAGGGATTGAGTTCATCAAGGATGGCTCAGCCGACTCTGACAAATCAAGAGAAATTATAAAAACCTAAAAAATACTAATATGGAAAATAATGCGAATTCACTCAAAAAGACCGCAAAGCTTGCCGGCTTACTTTATCTTATTCTTATAGTAACAGGTGTTTTTAGTATCATGTTTGTATCATCACAAATTATTGTACAGGGTGATACTATTACTACTGCTAAAAATATTCTCGCTAAAGAATTTTTATTTCGGACAGGCTTAATTAATGATTTAATAAGCAATACCATTTTTGTGATTTTGGTATTGGTTCTGTACAGGATGTTCAAACAGGTAAATGAGCATCAGTCTAAATTAATGGTTGCATTAGTGGTTGTGCAAATTCCTGCCGTTTTTATTATGGAAGCATTAAATATTACCTCCCTTATGATTTTTAAAGGTGAAATATTGCAAACCTTTGAACTTAATCAGCGACAGGATTTGGCAATGCTATTTCTTAAAATTAACGACTACGGCATGTTGACATTAGAAATGTTTTGGGGGCTTTGGCTTTTGCCATTTGGCCTATTGGTTTATAAGTCAGGGTTTATTCCCCGTATTTTTGGGATATTGCTCTTCATTGCGGGTATAGCTTATATAAATAGCAGTTTCGTATCTTTACTTTTTCCCAGTTACAGTGCAATTATAAGCCAACCTATACTTTTGTTGGTCGCAATAGGAGAAATTTCAATAACTCTATGGCTTTTATTTAAAGGTGCAAAAAATAATAACGACAAAAGATAGTTTTGCAATTTGACAATAGACAACAGAAAAGAAAAAACAACGAGCCGCTTAGAATGTATATAATATATTGGGCGTAGCGGTTAAAGTGAAAGATTATGAATGAAAACAAAAAGCATAGTAAATAGAAAGTTAACTATTTCAAAGCAACCAACACCTCATATACTTACTATTGCCATTCAGTATAAAATATTCTCAAAGGATTTTAAATGGTGTAGTTTTTAACTTATCTTTATAAATGATTTGTTTTTATTTTAATACTTATTGAATGAACTCAAAACGTAAATCTTTATTCAATATACTTTTAACCAGGGTATTACTAACTGTATTGTTATTCAATATTGTTATTGCCGTTGTAAGTATTAACGAAACAATTACTTTGCAAAGGGAAAACCAAAAAATACTGAAAGAAAAAATACAAGATGAAATAATAAGCTTTACCAAATTTCAGACTTCTGCACTCGAATCTATTGCAAAACAGTTAGTTAGTAAGCAATTTGAAATATTACAAAAGCTAAATAACTTACAGGTTAAACAAGATTTGAAATACGTTGATTTAACTAAATTTTTTAATTTATATGACCTGGATTCTGCTTATGATGCACTATATATAATTGAAAATGGAATAATTGTAAACACTACTTTTAAAACAGACTTAAATCTCAATTTTTATAATCTTGGGCAGGATTACCGGAATTTTTTGTTGAATATACAAGAACAAGACGATTTGTTTTCGTTAGGCTTTGCCTTTGAATATCGTACAAAAAAGCTAAGAGCATATTCTTATTATCCAACAACTGATAAAAAATACCTTATTGAAATAGGAAGCTATTCTGAAACAACCAATAAGATTTTGCAACTGTTTAAAAACAGGTTAACCGAAATAGTACAATATAACAAAGACATTGTTTCTCTTAATTTATGGATTAAAGATCAAAACACCAATTTCCCCTTTATTGATAATTCATATAACATTTTTACAGTAGATAGCATTATTACTGAAGTTTTTAAAACCAAAACTGACCATAGCGAATATTTTATATTAAATGAAAAAAACTACCAAATTGAATCATTCTATATTAAAACAAAAGACCATTCATTTATTCCTGAATTTACCATAACTTTAATTACTGACCAGACTAATAAAAACTTACCGGTCTGGCATATAATTAAAAGGCAGCTTATTTTTACTGTTCTTATTATTGTGTTATTGTTGTTGATAATTATTTTAATAACAAAGAAATTTAAGTTAGTCTTAAACGACCTTCTTACAAAAACCACTTTAATATCAAAAGGAAATTTGAGTGAACGAGTTCAAATAGTTGGAAATAACGAACTTACAACTTTAGCTGAGCAGTTTAATTCAATGGTTGAGAAACTGGAAAAATCATATAGCGACTTGAAACTTTCTAATAATATGATTAAAGAAAACATGAGTTTACTTAAGCAGCAAACAGATGATATTGTAGAAAGCATAACTTATGCAAAACGCATTCAAAAAGCGGTTCTTCCTAATGATAGCTTATTAGATGAGATTATTCCTGACCGATTTATAATATTCAAGCCACGAGATATGGTAAGTGGTGATTTTTATTGGGTAAAGAGAATTAAAAACATTAAGATTATTGTAGCAGCCGATTGTACCGGACATGGTGTTCCCGGTGCATTTATGAGTATGCTGGGTGTTTCAATATTAAACGAAATAGTTTCAAAAAGCCATGTGGATACAGCAGGTGAAATATTAACAAACCTACGAATGAAACTTAAAAAGATTTTACACCAAAAAGGAGTAGCAAGAGAAACAAAAGACGGAATGGATATGGCTATTTGTGTGATTGATTCTGAAAGCAATATTCTGCAATATGCCGGTGCATTTAATCCGCTTTATATATTTAGAAATAAAGAGTTAATAGAGATAAAAGCCGACAGAATGCCTGTGGGAATTTATATTTTGGAAAAACCAATGTTTACCAACCATGAAATTCAACTTATAAAAAACGACACTTTATTTATTTTTTCTGATGGTTTTGCAGATCAGATAGGCGGTGCAGAGAATAAAAAATTTATGATTAAAAATCTAAAGGGTTTATTATCAGAACATTCGCACAAGCCAATGCTGGCTCAAAAAGAAATTTACGAAACCACATTGGATAACTGGAAAAATGACCAACCGCAAATTGATGATATTTTACTTATAGGGTTTAGAGTATAGCTCTAATTTACTTCAAATTTTAAATGAATTTTTTCTAAACTTTCGGGCGAGCCAAAGAGGGTAACAATGTCACCTTTTCGTAACCGCGTATATCCATGCGAAACTAACGACTGGCCTTTTCTGTTAACCGATAACACCAAAATATCGGAAGGTAAGCGTAAATCGCGTAAAGCTGTTCCATGTAATTTTTGGTCGCGAACTTCAACATCAATAGTGTCAAAATTACTTTCCATGCCCAGAAGAAGAGACGTTCCTTTTGGTGCTCGTACAAAATGGTCAATTAAGCCAACCACTGCCGTTGAAGGTTCAACTATGGTAACGCCTAATTTTCTGAATTTGTTTAAATAAGATGATTTTTGCAGCCTGACAATTATTTCTTTAATACCCACATTTTTGTATAACAATTGGCATAAAGTATAGTTTTCTGCATCAGAATACATTAATATTGCAGCATTGGTTCCTTTAAGATTTAAATTCTTTACGGTAGTTAAGTTAATTTCATCCAGTAAGTTAACATCTGCTTTCAAATTTACAAATTCATCTTTGTTACTGCGCATGGTTACAAAACTTACATTCCACTCATGCTTTGTTAATTCACGGCAAAGTGCAATCGACTGGTAATCAATGCCAAAAATAACTGCTTTATGTATTTTACTGGTTCCTGTAATTTTAGCACGTAAATTACTTTCTCCAACTTTATTAATTGACCATTTAAAAAGCGGAGGCCCAACAATTTGATTAATAACTATCACTGTAATCATTAAAGTAGCAAATTCATTGCCCCAACCGGTAAATTTTTCTGCAATTTCAGTTATTAATGCAATACTTACACCAGCTTGTGTAACAAAAGGCATCCATCCAATTTTTCTAAAAAGTTTTGAATCGCCAGCCATGGTACTTCCAAAATAAGCACCAATAATTAGAGAAATTAATCGAACTGAAAAAAGAATTAAAGCTATAAACCATGATTTTAATAAAATGTCAATAGATATCATGGCACCGGTAAGCGTAAAAAAAGCAAGATAAATAATAGGTCCTGTTTCCTGAATTATTTTCTGAAATTCAAATTTATTTCTACAATAATTAATAATATAAAAACTGGCAGTAATGTTAACCAGAAGTGGTTCAATGTGTATTTCATATTTAAAATATTGCAGGCTAATATGGTTAACATAGTGCGAAAGTATATATATACTATAGCCAAAGGCTAAAATAATTATTGTTTTTAGGATAGTTTGTATTTTTAATGATAGTAATAGTGAAAATATTCTTCCCTGAATATAACCAATAATAAAGGAAAGAAATAAGCCAAAAATTAGAAAAATAAGTAAATAGATATTTATGTTGTTTCCGTTTATTAAAGAAGCTGCAAAAGAAAAGCACAGGGCAAAAAGAATAATTACCAATACATCTTTTATAATTGTAACACCTAAAGCAGTCTGTGTAAAAGGGCCTTTTGCTCGCATTTCATCAATAATGGCTATAGCCGACGAAGGAGAACGAGCTACAAAAATAGTTGCGAACAATAATGAAATGGCAATTTTGCTGTTTACGTTAAAATTGCGAGTAAAAGGGATAATTTCACAAAGAAAATAGGTTATAAAAGCACTTAATAAAAATGTGATTACAAATTGTCCAAAAGTATTCCAGATAATACTTTTAAAATTTTTGCGAAGTTCTTTAATGTACAATTCGCTTCCGGCAGCCAAGGCAATAAATGCAAGCGAAATGTCATTTACAAACGTTAAGCTTTCAACTGTTTTATAGGTTATTAATTTTAAGCCATACGGGCCTACAATAATTCCAAAAACAAGAAATCCGGTTATTAAAGGAAGTTTAATTTTAAGTGCAAATTTAGAAATTTGCTGACTGGAAACAGCTACAATAATAAAACCTAATAGTAAAATAATTACTTCTTTAATACTTATGAAGTCTAAAAAATTAAGGATAAAACCCATTAGTGTCTTTTTAGGTTATAAAAATAAAATCCCCTGTTTATCTTTTTATTAATCAAACATTATTGACAAAAAAAATAGTTTAGGAAATTCGTATTTAAATTATAGCTGTTTAAAACTGTAATTTAGAAAAATTTATTTAAAACTATTTTTAAACCTATCATTTTTTCAGGTTTTTAACAAATCAGAATCATGCAATTCTTTATTTAATTCTCCTTTGTCTTCACTATAGCCAACAAGAAGATATGACATAATTTCCCGGGGCTTGCTCCGGAAATTAGGGTTCAGGGTTTGCCCTGAAGTTTAATACCATTTATTTTTATAAATTTGCTTTAGTTCTGTTTTGCCATTTATTCATTAATTTAATTTTACAATGAGAAATAAAGTTTTTCAATTCTTGTTTTTGATTTCCCCCCTGTTTTTATTTACTTCTATTCAGGCACAAAAAGGAAATCCTCTTATTCGTAATTATTCTACTGAAAAAGTAAATAGCCTGTTTTGGTCAATTGAAGAAAATGCAAATGGACTAATGTTTCTTGCTAACCGCGAGGGAGTATTTACTTTTGATGGTAGCATTTGGGACAAAATCAATATTCCATCGCTTACATTTACACTAAAGCAATACAACGAAAAATTACTTATTGGTTGTAGAAACGAATTTGGTGAAATTATCCAAACACAAAATGGAGAGTATATTTATAAGCCATTCTATCAAAAACCCGATTCTTTAGGTGATATCTCCAGCATTGAAGTTGAGCATGATAAACTTTTTTTTGGTAGCGATAATTCAATTACTGTTTTCAACAGTCAAAAACAGGAAGTATTACATCAATTTATTGCAGACTCGGGTCAGTTTTTCTCCGGTTTAATAAAACTAAACGATGAAATATTTGTTTTCATTCAATATGAGGGATTATATAAAATAACAGAAGATTCATTGCAAATTGTTACGAATGACACTTTATATTCAGGTAATGAATTGCTTTTCAGCTTGAATTTTAACAGCCAAAATTGCTTACTGGCTTTCGACAATGGATTATTTTATTTGTTTGATGGACAAGAGCTTACTCCTTTTGTTATAAAAGATTCTGAATATCTGAAAGAAAGTATTGTTGACAATGGAATTAGTTTTTCGGATAGCCTTTTTATAATTTCCACTTTAAACGGTGGAGCTTTAGTTCTTGAAAAGGATTCAGGAAAAACGCTATATACTTTGAATTTTCAGACAGGATTGCCCGATGATGAAATTTTTGCCATTGGGAAAGATAAATTTGGTGGTTTATGGTTGTCTAATGAATACGGTGTTAGTCGTGTTGATTTATCTTATCCGGTACAAAATTTCAGTTTTTATCCCGGGTTAAAAGGAAATCTGAACGATGTTATTGAATTTAATAATACAATTTATGTTTCGTCAGGCGAAGGAGTTTTTTATTTAACTGAAATTAAAGATTTTACTGAAAAAGAAGTTACAGTAAAAATAAAGACAAAACCAAAAGTGCCGAAAAAAACTACTACTGTTAAGCAAAAAGAAGAAATTGATTTATCAAAACTGTCAAAAAAGGAAAGGCGGCGTTTAAAATGGAAAAAAGCTACAAATAAGCTTATTCAAAACATTGGCGAATCTATTGTTAATGTTGCCACCGAAGAACCTAAAAATGAAACTGCCCAAAAGGAATATCGATTAATTAAAAAGAAAATTTACTCGCTGCAATCTATTAGCCACGGATATAAAAAAATACCCGGACTTGATTCAAAATGTAAAGATTTACTAATTTCAGAAGGCAAATTATTTGTAACAACTAACAATGGTTTGTATCAAATTAGCGAAAATAAAATTATTCCTATACTTACCGGAGTATATATTCAGCAGGTTTATCCATTTTTAAACAACTTATACATTGGGACAAACAATGGAATTTATCTGGCTCAGTTTACTGACGACAAGTGGATTACAGAGCCTGTTTACAAAAATATTACAGGAGTTATTTATTCACTTTGTATTACCAACAATAATTTTCTTTTTGTAGGCAGTGATAATATAGTTTATAAAATAAATATTGCAGACTCTTTAAAAAAGCCGGCAAAATATTTATTTGACAACTCAGTTTCTTTAAAAATAATGGTAAGGCTGGCAAATGAAAAACCTTTGTTTTTTACCAGAAACGGAGTTTATGAATTAAAGAATGATTCATTAAAATTGTCTGATAATTCTTTGTTTCAAAAATCGGTTAGTGGCCGTAACTTTATTTTTTCGCAAAATAATAGAGTTTGGGTTAGAAATGAAAATTCATGGTTTGGAATACCGGAAAGTAATAATCAACTGGAAATTAATCCTTTATTACTGAATCTAATAAATAATATTGAAAGTATTTATACTGAAAATGGTGATGTAATTTGGGCTATAAGTACTGATAATTCTATTTATAAAATAAAAGGAGAAATAATTAAATCGCAATCTTTGAATGTGTTTTTTAAAAGTGTGAAAAACGATAAAGACGAGCGGTTTCCTTTTGGCCAGTTAAAAGTAAAATATACAAATAGTGCTCTGCATTTTACATTATCTGCACCTTATTTTATTAATCCGGAATCAACACAATACCAATACTATATAATTGGTTTAATGAATGATTGGTCAAAATGGAGCCAGAATGAAAATATAGAATTCCCTTTTATTCCACCGGGTAATTATACTATTTCGGTTAGGGCAAAAAATGTATTAGGAACAAAAAGTGAAATCAGGTCATTATCCTTTACTGTTAAGCCTCCTTTTTGGACGGCCTGGTGGTTTTATTTACTTGTTATTACTGCTTTTATTGCTGTTGCTTATGCTGTATTTCAGTTACGAATGAAAAAATTACAACATGATAAAAAAGTGCTGGAACAAAAAGTAAAAGAGAGAACGGCTGAAATTGAGCGTCAAAAAGAGGAAATAATTGATCAAAAAGATGAAATAGAAGCACAACGTGATATGGTTACTGAACAGCGCGATGAAATTTTAAAGCAGAAAGAAGAGATTACAGCCAGTATAATGTATGCCCAAAGAATTCAAAATGCGGTTCTTCCACCACAAAGCATGATAAAAGATAGTCTTTCTGATCATTTTATTCTTTTTAAACCGCGTGATATTGTAAGTGGCGATTTTTACTGGATGAAACAAATTGGAGAAACAACCATTATTACAGCTGCTGATTGTACCGGACACGGAGTGCCGGGCGCTTTTATGAGTATGCTTGGCATGACTTTACTAAATGAAATTGTCCGTAATAAAGAAATTACTCAGGCAAATCATGTTCTTGACGAGCTACGAAATCAGATTAAGTTATCGCTAAGGCAAACAGGAAAAGAGGGGGAAGCAAAAGACGGAATGGATATAGCACTTTGTGTAATTGATCATAAAAAGAAAATACTTCAGTTTGCAGGTGCTTATAACCCATTGTATTTATACAGAAACAACGAACTAATGGAAATAAAAGCCGACCGGATGCCAATTGGTGTTTATATAAAAGATAATGAGCCTTTTACAAATCACGAAATAAAACTGAAAAAAGGAGATACTTTTTACCTGTTTTCTGATGGATTTGTTGACCAGTTTGGTGGTGAAAAAGGAAATAAATTTAAAACTAAAGCCTTTAAGCAATTATTATTAGATATTCATTCAAAACCAATGCCTGAACAGAAAGAAGAATTGAATTCAACGTTTGAAAACTGGCGTGGCAAGCACGATCAGATTGACGATGTATTGGTGATTGGAATAAGAATATGATTAGAGCTAAATAACAGTATTAAAACATTTGGGAATAATATGAGATAACACAACCTTTTTTTCAATTTTATGGTAATTATTTAGTCCGTTCAAATTGGCTTTTTATCAATCATTTCAGGGATTTCAACAATATTTTGTTAATAAATAACAACCAATTAACACAAAAAGGTCTTTATATATAGTATATTCGAAGTGTTTTTTTTATTGATTTTTTTTAATCTATACTAAAATGTATAATGCCAATGTAATTGCTGTTATGGGCTAAGCATTGTGCTATTACAGATATCTAATCGGTATTACAATGTTGAAAATTAGCAATTATAATCAGGATTATTCGGTTTCATTCAATGGAATTAAAAGAATAAATATTACCAATGCAAGTCGTTTTAAAGATGCACTTTTACCTATAGTTACTACCCAAAATAATAAAATAACTATTGATTTTAACGAAGTTAACTTTATTGATAGCTCCGGATTTCAGGTGTTAATTACTATTTTAAAAGCTTCTGAATTATACAATAGCCATATTGAGGTAATGAATGTATCTGATGATTTGAAAGAGCTTTTCGACTTACTAAACCTTTCTGATGTTTTTCAGATTGCAGCCAATTAAGCCTGGCCTATTCCTTTTGAATAAAATAATTTTTATAAAACTCAAATTTCCCGGAAAATAAATATTTATTATCTTTATAGCTATACTGTTTTAAAGTATGGAAAAACCTTCAACAGTTTGCC
The DNA here is from genome assembly GCA_013152655.1 of Chlorobiota bacterium. GTDB lineage: Bacteria > Bacteroidota > Bacteroidia > Bacteroidales > B39-G9 > JAADFW01. The sequence goes on along the minus strand of JAADFW010000078.1, from coordinate 30,232 downwards.
TGCACAATTGCTGTAATTCCTATAGTTGTTATGTAACTGGTGAAAAAACAAAGGAGTAAAATTTATGAATTTTCCGTGTTAAATAATGAGAAAATTAACTAATGAACCGCATAACGCGAGCTTGTCATGTACGGTTTTGTGAGAGGTTGAGGGGTGAAATTCTCCTTTGCCTGCTCGACAAATGACATAAACAGGAAACAAATAAAGAAAAGAATATGAAAGCGATATTAACAGTTGGATTATTAATATTATCAAATACTTTTATGACTATAGCCTGGTATGGGCATCTTAAATTTGCTGAATGGAAATGGTTTAATAAACTTGGACTGATGGCAATTATTTTAATCAGTTGGTCAATTGCATTGTTTGAATATCTTTTTCAGGTTCCGGCAAATAGGATTGGATTTAAAGGCAATGGAGGCCCATTTTCACTTGTTCAATTAAAAGTTATTCAAGAAGTAATTACATTAGTGGTATTTAGCTTATTTACATTAATATTTTTTAAAACCCAATCAATTAAATGGAATCATATTTTAGCTTTCATCTTCATTGTTTTAGCGGTCTATTTTATGTTTAAAGAATAATATATGTTAAACTATTAACTCGCTTTATTCATACAAAAACGAAGTGAATTGAATGAATGCGTGATGGGATGTGGGAAGCAAAGCGAGAAATCCCGATTTAGTAATACCCAAATTTGGGGGTCCAATAAATCACAAATTTGTTGGTATTACTTAATCGTAGAAAATTCATGAATTTTCCGGGTTAAAAACGCCATTCAAAAAAGCCCAAAATGCCGGTTGTTAATCGAAGTATTAAAAAATATTTTGTATCCTTAATAAAAGAGAAATTAACAAGAATTAAGAATATCCCGGGGAATATTATTCCTTTAAAAATTTGGTTACGTTATAGCTATTTATTGTTTCAGTTTTTATTAAATATATTCCTTTTCCAAGAGTAGAAATATCAAAATAAGAATTTGGAGAAATATTGTCTTTCACAATTTTTCCTGAAGTATTATAAATAGAGATATTTTCAACTTTAATATGGTTTTTTACAGAAATATTAATGTAGTTTTTGGCGGGATTAGGATATATAATCACATCTTCATAATAAGTGGAATTATCTTCTATTAAACTTCCGAATTGATATTCGTAGATACCAATATCTGGTAATGTATTGTTGTACGGAATGTTATTGCCATCAAAATCTTGTGTGGCAAGGGTAGCTGTTCCTGCATCAATGCATGGCGAATTTTCCGTAAGGTGATAATCGGAATTGTTTATATTCATAAAAATTGGATTTTCGGAAATATTACCGGTTATTTGGTTGTTCGAGGTTCCTGTAAGATTATTAAATCCGGCAATATCATAAACTGTTCCTCTAAAATTGATAGTATTTACAGTATTTTGGCTATAAACCAAATTGTTTTTAAAGATGTTATTGTAAGTTTCACAACTATTAGTATTGGCTTGTATGCTGATTCCTATGCCTGTTTCATATTCAACTGTTCCGCAATTATAAAAAATGTTGTTTCTTATAATATTGTCGTACATATCGTAAAAACCGCTGTTGGTAAATCTAAAACCGGCACCTTCGGTATTTTTAATTAAATTGTTTTCTATAATATTTTCATAAACCTCTGTGCTGGCATAACTTTCTAAGGAAATTCCTGCACTAATTTCTTCACTTGTAGCAACAATTGGCGGATTGGTTGTTCCATCAATAATATTATGGTGGAAATGATTATTGAATCCTGCAATCTGACATTGAACAGAAGTGTTAATAATTTGATTGTTAAATACTTCACAGTTATGTGTATCGTCAAGGCCTATTCGTCCGCCATAACAAATATCGGGCGAGGTAAGATAATTATTATGTATGGAAATATATGAAACCCTGACATTTGCACTGCCGTTTGGATTTCCATCAATATTAATGCTTGCATGCCCCCAGTTTTTAAAATAATTACTGTCAATTTCACAATTTTCTGCACATTGAATAAATATTGCATCAGAACAACCACGGTTATCACTACCATCGTATGTTCCTGCCATTGAATAGTCTAAACTAAAGTTAGCATCAAAACTGCTGTTTTTTATATGAATATGATTGGGAACTGATGTGTCTTCAGAATTAATATCTATTCCGTTGGCAGCATTTTCCCCAATTTCCATTTCATTAAAATGTATATAACTTGTGTTGCTATTAATAAAAACGCTTGTCCAGCCACCCTGTAGGTTTATGTTTGTGAATACAATATAATTTGTGTTTTCCAGATATAAAGAAACATTGCTATTTGTATATGAAATCTGGCTATTTGCAGGGTCTGTATCAGCATAAAGGAATAAATCGCCATTTTCTTCAGCATTATATAGCCAAATAAAGTTTATTCCATCAAGTTCACTAAAACTATTGGCTCGTAATATTTCAGTTCCGTTTACCCAAAGCCTTTCCGGGTGGTATGCCGGTGGGTTATCGGCTTTCCATAAGTTCCCGCCTTGATTTGTCCAGGTGTGTGGGTGTTCAACAATTGTTGAAATTATTGGTTTGCCTGTTTCTGTTTGCGGATATGCTCCAAAAGTTATCAGTTTTGTTGATGTTCCTGAATATCCTGATACTTCAAGAGTTTGATTTGTCCAAACATCGCCTCTTTTAAACAAAATAATATCGCCGGGTACAAATGTCTGATTATTCACCTTATCAATAGTTTGCCATGCTGAAATGGGCGAAGTACCATTATTACTATCGTTTCCGCTGCTTGCACTTACAAAATATGTTGATTGTCCAAAACCTGAATAGGCAATTATGTATATTAAAATTGAAATCAATATATGTCTTTTCATTCTTTTTATGGTTTTCAGTTATATAGTTTATTTGCCGCAAATAATATCTACTTACAATTTGAATTATAGTACATTACAATTGATTGTATATCTTTTTTTCTAAATTCTTTATTTTCAATTTTAGTTACAAGTTCCGGACAATCACTGAAATAAGAAATCATATCGTTTTTGAATGTTAAGCCCTTAGTTCTTTTTAATTTGCCATTCCCTTTTTGTAAAATATATTTTTCTACACTATATGAATATCCTCCTGTAACCATTCCAGTTGAAGCACTATACATTCCTGGCGCTTGTTGAGTATAATAATAATTAAAAAGTTTGAGGTTTCCATCAATTTCTAATTTGAGAAAAATATTTGAACTTATAGAAAATATATTTCCTAATCCCAGTGTATTATATAGAGATAACATTCGTATTTCTTTTGATTGATATTTAAATCTAATCTCTTCTGCATCATCCGGCCTAATTACAACTTTTTTACCAGATTGATTATAATATTTGACTTTATATTGCAGTCTTTCATAATTTGGTTCTTGACTAAAAAACTTAATTGGAATATTAAAAATTACTTCAATTGTGTCATCTTGAAATAGAATTTTACCTTTAATTTTTTTTGCTTCTACTTTCGCTGAACAAATTAGTCCTAATACTACTACTATAAATAATTTTCTCATGCTTGCTTTTAGGGTTACTATTAATAAAAGTCAGTATTTCATTTATCATGCGTTGTTCTTTTTAAACTCTAACTAACGTAAAATTATAAAATTGATTTACAACAACTTACAAAAAATCGCCTCTTCAATACTTTTAGATTTTGAAATAATTACCACATTTTGTCCCCAAGGAATTTGTCCAACAAGTTGTTGGATTTTTTCGATTTCAATTTCTGATTTTGCATAAAATTCAAACCATTTTTTCATCGAAAACAAATTACTTCTCGAAAATCCTTTTTGGTTAGGAAATTCTTTCTTCAAATCTTTTGATAATTCTTCTACTATTGAAGAACCCCAATTCCCTTTTTCAACTTTTTCTGAAATTGATTTTCCAATAATCCAATATAAGTTCAATAGTTCCTTGTTTACAGATATTGAAGCTTTTATTTGTGCTGTTTGAATAAGGTTTTTTAGTTCACCTACCCATTCAATATATTCTCTATTCTGTTTTGTTAAATTCATAAAAACAAAAATACCTTATTTTGTTTCCATTTTCGATTAGATTTAAAAAAAGTTGAATATTTCAACCTGTGTTTCCATGAATTGGCTACAACCGATGTAAATGGTTACTTTATTAACCCGTTTAACCCGGAAAATTCATAGATTTTCCGGGTTAATTTCGGTTTTAAATGTAACTAAAGTTCTGAATTCCGGTTGTTGAATTTTGGCTCTTGGCTACTCTACACAATAGAGCCTTTCAACGTTGCCGAAGTACATTCTAAAACTTTTACATTTACATAATCTCCGGTTTTAGCTTTTCCTTTATCAAAAACAATGACTTTATTTTGCGAATTTCTTCCAAATAATCTCTCATTAGATTTTTTTGATACACCTTCAACCAAAACTTCAAAAGTTTTACCAATGTCTTTTTTATTGCTTTTCAGCGAAAGTTTGTTTTGCAGGTCAATTATTTCAGTTAACCGGCGGGTTTTTATTTCTTCCGGCACATTATCCTTCAATTTTCTATGAGCAAATGTATTTGGCCTTTCAGAGTATTTAAACATGTATGCAAAATCATATTCTACCCATTTCATTAAACTTAATGTTTCTTTATGCTCTTCTTCTGTTTCATCACAAAAACCCGCAATAAAATCAGAAGAGAGGGCACAATTGGGTAAAATTTTACGAATAGCACGAATCCTGTCCATGTACCATTCGCGGGTATAGCCTCTATGCATATTTTCTAAAACACGATTATTGCCAGATTGTACAGGTAAATGAATATTTTTGCAAATATTATCATATTTTGCCATAGTGTATAATACTTCATCGGTCATATCTTTTGGATGAGAAGTAGAATACCTCACACGTAAATTAGAACTTGTTTTTGCCACCATTTCTAATAAACCGGCAAAATTAATGGCCTGATTATTTTCTTCATCTTTCCAAATATAAGAATCAACATTTTGCCCTAAAAGTGTAACTTCTTTGTAACCTTTTGCAATTAAGTCATTTACTTCTCTGACAATAGTGTAAGGGTCTCGACTTCTTTCTCTGCCGCGGGTAAATGGAACTACACAATATGCACACATTTTATCGCAGCCACGCATAATGGAAACAAAAGCTGAAACATTATTTTTCCCCAATCTTACCGGATTAATATCGGCATACGTTTCTTCTCTTGATAAAAGAACATTTATAGCTTGCTGTCCTGAACCCGCCTCTTCAACCAATTTGGGCAAATCGCGGTAGGCATCGGGGCCAACAACCATATCTACCAGCTTTTCTTCTTCTAATAGCTTGGTTTTCAGGCGTTCGGCCATACAGCCTATTACACCAATTAATAAATCCTTGTCTTTTTTCTTATGTTTCTTATAATCGTTTAAACGTTGCCTGACTTTTTGCTCTGCATTTTCACGTATTGAGCAAGTATTTACCAGTATAATATTAGCATCCTCCATATTTTCAGAGATGGAATAACCTTTATTAGTCATAATAGCTGCAACAACCTCACTATCGGCAACATTCATCTGACAACCATAGGTTTCAATATATAGTTTTGGCCCGTTTTCTCCTGCTTTAGAAACAATTCGTAATTTGTCTAAATTCTCTAATTTATTCGTTTTCATACTGCACAATTCAAAATTCCTGCAAAGTTACATTTTGTATTTTAATTTTTAAGTATCGGAACATATTTAAGACTATTTTATCTTTTATTGAACAACTTCAATTTATCTCTTAATTCCTTTTTTCACCTTTTCACACTCTCTCCTTTCACATTCTTTTACATTTTTGTATTTTTACCAATCTATTTAAATTAAATATAATTTTCTAAAAACAAATCATATGTCAGGTCACAGTAAATGGTCCACCATTAAACGAAAAAAAGGCGCTTTAGATGCTAAAAAATCTAAAATATTTTCACGTGTTGTAAAAGAAATAATTATTGCCGTAAAAGAAGGTGGCCCTGACCCTGACAGTAATTCAAAATTACGACTTGCACTACAAAATGCAAAAGGGGTAAATATGCCTAAGGACAATATTCAACGGGCTATTAACAAGGGAGATAAGGAAGAGTCGAACTTTCAAGAGACTACTTTTGAAGGTTATGCTCACGGCGGAATAGCTGTTTTTGTTGAATGCCTTACAGACAATAATAATCGTACGGTTGGTGCAATTCGTGCTATTTTTAGTAAAAAAGGAGGCAATCTTGGAACAAATGGCTCACTAAGTTTTTTATTCGACAGAAAAGGGGTTTTTACTGTGCCCAAAGGAGATTTAGACCCTGAAGAATTTGAGCTGGAAATTATTGATTCCGGCTTGGAAGATTTTGAACAGGAAGAGGATGTTTTTATTCTTACTACTGCTATGGAAGATTTTGGAAATATGCAGAAAAAACTGGATGAAATGGGTGTTGAAGTCGAAAATGCAAAGTTGGAAAGAATTCCAAACGACACCAAAAAACTGGATGTAGAATCGGCACAAAAAGTATTGTCAATGATTGAAGATTTTGAAGATAACGATGACGTACAAAATGTATATCATAATCTTGAAATGACTGATGAATTGGCAGCTGCCTTAGCATAAACCAAAGTAATAAAACTAAATTAAAAACTGATGAAAGCAAGCGAAAGCGCAGGAATATTAAAAAAAGCTATTGAAAAAGCAATAGCAGATCACCAAATAACCAGGCAAGAATACGATTCTATTATTCACGAGGCAACCAAGGATAGTTTTATTGATAATGAAGAACGTGCACTTTTAAGCCAACTGCAGGATTTAATTGAAAACAAAACGGTTAAGCTTATTCCATAAATTAACATTGTTGTTTTAATAATATATCCTTTTTTTATTTAAGGCAATGTTAAACTAAAGTAATATTTGTATTTGGTAATCCTCATGTTCTATCTTTACATTTATTTTTTAAATTGATTCAATAAAAATATGAGTCGAAATGCCAACCTATATACCGAATTACAAAAACGAATACTGGTTTTAGACGGAGCCATGGGAACTATGATCCAGCAGTATAATTTGCAGGAAAAAGATTTTCGTGGCGAACGGTTTAAAAATCATCCGGTTGAGTTAAAAGGAAATAACGATATTTTATCGTTAACACGCCCTGATATTATTCTGAAAATTCATAAAGAATATCTTGAAGTTGGTGCTGATATTTTGGAAACCAACACTTTTAATGCCAGCCGTATTTCAATGGCTGATTATAAAGCCGAAGATTTGGTTTACGAAATGAATGTTCAGTCGGCAAGAATTGCCAAACAGGCAGCCAATGAATTTACATTACAAACTCCTGATAAGCCCAGATTTGTAGCCGGCTCCATTGGGCCAACCAACAAAACCGCATCTATGTCGCCCGATGTAAACGACCCGGGTTTCAGAGCTGCTGATTTTGATGATTTTAAATTAGCTTACCGCGAGCAGGTAAAAGGATTATTAGATGGCGGAGTTGATTTGTTACTGGTTGAAACTATTTTTGATACGCTGAATGCAAAAGCTGCTCTGTTTGCCATTGAAGAAGAACTGGAAGAAAGAGAAATTAAGGTGCCGGTTATAGTAAGCGGAACCATTACGGACAATAGCGGAAGAACACTTTCCGGGCAAACCGTTGAAGCTTTTTTGAATTCGGTAAGCCATATTGATTTGCTGGCTGTCGGGTTAAATTGCTCGTTAGGAGCTAAAGAAATGAAACCTTATGTTGAAAGTCTGGCTAAAAATTCACCGTATTACGTTAGTGTATATCCTAATGCCGGTTTGCCAAACCAGTTTGGCGGCTACGACCAAACACCCGATGTTATGGCCGGTGAAATGCAGGATTTTTTAAACCACAAATACGTTAATATTATAGGAGGTTGTTGCGGAACTACACCTGAGCATATTAAAAAATTTGTTGAACAGGCTGAAAAGGCAGCAATCAGACAACTGCCTGAAAAAAAGAACATTACAATTGTTAGTGGTTTGGAGCCTGTAGAAATAAGCCGGGCAAGAAATTTTATTAATATTGGCGAACGAACAAATGTGGCTGGTTCTAAAAAATTTGCACGTTTAATAAGAGATGAGAAGTTTGAAGAAGCTTTAAGTGTTGCCAGACAGCAGGTTGAAGGAGGCGCTCAAATAATTGATGTAAATATGGATGATGCCATGTTAGATGCAAAAGCTTCAATGTCAAAATTTCTTAAATTGTTAGTTGCCGAGCCCGATATTGCCAGATTGCCTGTTATGATTGATTCTTCTAAATGGGAAGTTATTGAAGAAGGATTAAAATGCCTGCAGGGTAAAGCAATTGTTAATTCAATAAGTTTGAAAGAAGGGGAAAAACCCTTTTTAGAACATGCTGCTAAAATTAAAAAATATGGAGCTGCTGCCGTTATTATGGCTTTTGATGAAGAAGGGCAGGCAGTAACTTTTGAACGCAAAATTTCTATTTGTAAGCGCGCATATGAACTTTTAACAGAAAAAATTAATTTTCATCCTCAGGATATCATTTTTGATGTTAATATATTAACCATTGGGACAGGAATTGAAGAACATAATAATTACGCGGTTGCTTTTTTAAATGCGGTAAAATGGATTAAACAAAATCTGCCTTTTGTAAAAACCAGTGGTGGAATAAGCAACTTGTCATTTGCATTCAGGGGAAATAATGTAATTCGTGAAGCTATGCATTCTGCATTTTTATATCATGCTATTAAAGCCGGATTGGATATGGGAATTGTAAATGCCGGAATGCTTCAGGTTTATGATGAAATACCGAAAGATTTATTAACCTTGATTGAAGATGTAATTTTGAACCGCAAGACAGGGGCAACTGAAAAATTAATTGAATATGCGCAAAATGTTAAAGCTGACCCTGAACGAGTTGAAAAAAAGGACGTTTGGCGTGAACAACCAGTTGAAGAACGTTTAAAACATGCACTTTTAAAAGGAATCACCGATTTTATTGATGTGGATGTTGAAGAAGCCAGAAAAAAATATCCGTATGCTTTGTCTGTTATTGAAGGCCCTTTAATGGACGCTATGAATGTTGTTGGCGACCTTTTTGGTGACGGGAAAATGTTTTTGCCGCAAGTAGTTAAAAGTGCCCGTGTGATGAAAAAAGCGGTAGCAATTTTGCGACCCTATATTGAAAAGGAAAATGCAGGCAAATCATCATCGGCAGGCAGAATTTTGCTGGCAACTGTAAAAGGAGATGTGCATGACATAGGAAAAAACATTGTTAGCGTAGTTATGGCTTGTAATAATTATGAAATTATTGACTTGGGCGTAATGGTTCCGGGTGAAAAAATTCTGGAAGAAGCCATAAAGAATAATGTGGATGTAATTGGATTAAGTGGTTTAATAACTCCTTCATTGGAAGAAATGGTAAATGTGGCAAACAGTATGGAACAGCAGCATTTTCATGTCCCGCTTTTAGTTGGTGGTGCTACAACTTCAAAAATACATACAGCTGTAAAAATTGATACAGCTTATTCTAACCTCGTTGTACATGTTCAAGATGCTTCAAAAAGTATTCAGGTTTTAAGCAATGTTTTATCGAAAGAGAAGCAAAAATACCAGAAACTGATAAAAAAGGAATACCAACAAATGAGAAGTGCCCGTGAAAATAACGGTGCTGAAAACAAGTATATTTCATTAAGCCGGGCAAGGGCTAATAAATTAAATTTAAATTGGGATAATGAAAAAATAATAAAACCTAAAAAACTTGGCATACAGATATATAATAATTATGATATTTCTGAAATCATCCCGTATATCGACTGGACATTCTTCTTCCACGCATGGGGCATAAAAGGAAAATACCCGCAAATATTGCAACATCCGGAAAAAGGAAGCGAAGCAAAGAAATTGATGGACGATGCACAACGGATGTTGACTTTAATAAAAAATGAAAGAATATTAAAGGCAAATGCCATTATTGGCTTGTTTTCCGTAAATGCAAGTGGTGATGATATTATTGTTTACAACGATGAAAGCAGGAATAAAGCCATTGCTGTTTTGCCCCAGCTAAGGCAACAAACAAAAAAGGAAAATCAACCCAATTTGTGCCTGGCCGATTATTTAGCTCCTGTTGAAACAGGGAAAAATGATTATTTGGGAGTTTTTGCTGTTACTACAGGCATTGGCATTGAGCAAAAAACCAACGAGTTTGAGAAGCAAAATGATGATTATAGCAGTATTATGTTAAAAGCTGTTGCCGACAGGCTTGCCGAAGCTTTTGCAGAATTAATGCATGAAAAAGTAAGAAAAGAATTGTGGAGTTATGCCAATACAGAGAAGCTTTCAAATGAAGAATTAATTAAAGAAAAATATAAGGGAATTCGTCCGGCTATTGGGTATCCTGCATGCCCGGAACATTCACAAAAAGAAACTCTTTTTCAATTATTAAACGTAACGGAAAATACGGGAATAAAACTAACTGAACATTTTGCTATGCTGCCGGCAGCCTCAGTAAGTGGTTTATATTTTGCAAATTCCAGGGCAAAGTATTTTAGTGTTGGCAAAATAGGAAAAGACCAGGTTGATGATTATGCTAAACGTATAAATAAACCGATAAGTTATGTTGAAAAGATGTTGCCGGCTAATTTAAATTATTGATCAGATCATATTTTACAATTTCAGTTTTTCCTTTATTTCAGCCGGAATGGCATCTTTGTGAACCATAATGGCTATAGTTTTATATTCAACATAGGATTCCGACATATAAAGATATCCGTTAAAATCATTGCTTTTTGCTCCCCATGAGTTTTTCGTTAAATAATAAATAGTTCCATTTTGGTCTTTTGCCGAACCTACCAAATGCATTAAATGATCATCGGTTGTTGTCATGTTATCAAATGATTTCTCTCTTAATTCAGGTGTAATTTCTAATTCCTCAATGGGTTTTTTATACATGTTGCTTTTTTCTTCCCTACTCATTTCATTAAGTGGCTTTTTAGGAATAATAGCTAATTTTTTCCTGTGCGAAAATGTTCTTTCGCTCATATCTCCATCCCAATCAACAGAATAATTGTTTTCCAAAGCATAGTTAATTATGCTCATTAAATCTTCTATCGGAACATTATAGTATTCGTCATGCGACCAGTTATCGGGTACTTCAAGTTTAAATTTAGAATAATATGGATGTTTTTTATAAGAAGTTATTTCAACATAATTATCGGGGTTAAATTTTAAATAATCCTGTGCAAAAGTCAGAGGAGTATAGGTTTTTCCATCATAATCAAATTCTTTTACGTTTTCACCAAAATAAGCATCTAAAATTCCGTTAAAACCAACAATCCACCTCGTAGATAATTTTATATTTATTTGTTTTACAACACCACTTAAATAGCCGGTCAAAACATTTACCAATTCATCATGATTATATCGTTTTTCTCCATCCCATATGCCCGGATATACTGATTCAGGCACTAACCCGAATTGCCTTATGGTTTCCATATCATCATGCGCCTGTCCGCCTTCACTAAAATTTGCCATACCGTGCATTTGAATGTAGTTAATAGCTTTTCTGGGGTAAGTATTTCTTACAATATACATTTCCGATAGGTCAATTGGTTCAAATCCCATTCTAATAAGTTCTGTTTCAATAAAAGAGTTAGTTGCAAAACTCCAACAAGTACCGGTATTACATTGATTTTTAACTGAAGTGGTTTTAATTTCTGTTAGGGTTGTAAATTTATATTCCGACTTATCTTTTTTTGTTTTTTTTTGACTAAAAGCATTTAAAGACAACAAAATAAATAAACTGATTACGGGTAAAAAAGAATTGGCTTTTTTCATTTTAAGGTATTTTAAGTAACAGGCTATGTTTTTTTAATAATTATTTTATAGTAGCAAGAAAATTACTATTTGAATCAGCTACAACAACTTGTATTATTTACTTGCTTATACGAAATAACGGAATTTTTATTAAAAAACGAAATACAGTATTTTGGTTTTATAAAATAATGCATTTCATATTCCTGATTTTACATTGTTTTCTAATTAAGTTTTCTAGGGTATTAATGCGTGTAATTATACTGTATTAAATTTTTTCGCAATTTCATCGAGCATTATTTTTGTCATTGACGATAAATTGTATGCATTTTTCAAGTTCCAGTCTTTACATGCTATGCTATCATCAATACTTTGTGGCCATGATTCTGCAATGGCTTGCCTGAAATCAGGTTTGTATGTAATTTTAAATTCAGGAATATGTTTTTTAATTTCGTTGGCCAGTTCTTTAGGGTTAAAACTAATTCCTCCAACATTATAACTTGAGTGAACCGATAATTTAGCAGCATCAGCTTCCATTAAGTCAATGGTTGCTTTTATTGCATCGTGCATAAACATCATAGGTAAAGTAGTATCTTCTTTTAAAAAGCATTCGTATTTTTTGCTTTTTATTGCTTCATAAAATATTTCAACTGCATAATCGGTAGTTCCGCCACCTGCTTCTGTTTTATAAGAAATTAATCCCGGATAACGAATACTTCTAACGTCAACTCCGTAACGGTTATGGTAATACTCGCACCATCTTTCGCCGGCTTGTTTACTTATGCCATAAACTGTTGATGGTTCCATAACTGTTAATTGTGGTGTGTTTTTAATAGGCGTGGTTGGCCCAAAAACGGCAATTGAACTAGGCCAGAAAACTTTGTGAATTCCCACTTCTTTGGCTAAATCTAACATGTTTAGTAATGCAGTCATATTAATATTCCAGGCTTGCAAAGGAAGCTTTTCAGCATTACCAGATAAAACCGCTGCTAAATTATATATCTGTGTTATTTTATGTCGAATCACGAAATGGATAAATCGTTTATCGTCTAATACATCAAGAACCTCAAAAGGCCCGCCTTTAGTAATTTCTTTACTTGCAATTTTTAAGTCGGTTGCAAACACGTTGGCAGCTCCGTATCTTTTTCTGAGTTCAATAGTTAAATCTGATCCTATTTGGCCTGCAGCTCCAATTATAAGTATGTTTTCCATGTTACAATAAAATTAGGTTCTTATATCTTAATGCGTAAAAATAATATATTTCTATTTTTGGGCAAATGATAATTGTTTCTGTTTTTTAACTCTAATTATTCATCGTTATTTAAACAAATACTATTTATAAGCCATAGTTTCAGGAATTTACAATGTATTGTCTATTAATTATATATGCTAAAATTTGTTAGTATAGTTTTAATCGCAGAAAATGTATACATTTTTCGGGTTAAAGATTATTAATACAATGTAAGAATTAGAAAGATTTTGGTAAATTTGAATATTTACAGATAGAGATTAATGATTAATATACAAAAACAAATAGATTATTGGATTAATGGTGCTGAAGAAGATATTCTAACAGCAGATTTATTAATTCGTGAGCAACGGATTCTTCACGGTTTATTTTTTTGTCATTTAGTAATTGAAAAAGCAATAAAAGCACATTATGTTAAAACAACTGGCAACATTGCACCACGATCACACAATTTAATATACCTTTCAGAAAATGCAGGATTAACATATAACAACGATACTCAGATATTTTTAGGAATTTTAATGAAATATCAGTTGCAAGGCCGTTATCCGGATTACAACCCTTTACTTCCTGATTTAAAAAGAGTACACGAGTATTTTGATAGAACTAAAAACTTATTGCAATGGCTAAAAGAGAAATTATAGAGATTCTAAGAAAATATATTGATTTATTAAGAGCAGAAGGAATAACCGTAAATAAGGCATTTCTTTATGGTAGTTATTTATCAAATACCGAAACAGATGAAAGTGATATAGATTTGATGATTGTTACGGAAAATGATAATGACGATTATTTAGCCGGTAAAATTTGGAGTTTGACACCAAAAATTAATTCAAAGATTGAGCCTTTTCTTGTAAGTTCAAATCGATTTTACAATAATGAAAATTCACCATTAATTGATTTAGTAAAAAGGACAGGATTAGAAATTGCTTAAATAAAAACTACAGGCATACATAATATAAAAGAATTAGCAATATGCTTTCATCCCTTATGTCCTCAATTGTAATGAGGATGTAAAGGCAAAAGCATCAACCAAAGTCAGACAGGTTTGCAATGCGATAACTAAATATTTAACAGAATAAGTGAATGTAAATTTGCCTAATCAATTGTTAATTAATAAAGGCCTGTTAGGCTTTGCTGGTTTGTAGATAGAAATAATGTACGAAATATAATTCTAACTAACTGAAAAACAGCATGTTGTTTGGATTAAAGAGCTTGGATGGTTTAAAAAAAAAGCATAAAAAAAAAGTTGTTTCGAATAAAATAGAGGAATTATTACTTATTTAGGCATCTGGATTTTAGGAGATATGAAACTATCAGATCAATAGGAATTATTCGAAACAACTTTATCATAAATATCGTTTGTTTTATCAATACGAAAATTTTATCTAAAGTTTAAAATTTAATATCGTATCAAAGAACGGATTTTCTGTTTTTTTAGATTTTTCTAACAAAATCATAACAAATATAATCAATAAAACTTATGGATAAAATTAATGAAGTCTAAAAAATGTTAAATTATTCATAATTAATTTGAAAGTTGTTGGTTAATATATTGAAAAATCAAATCCAGGGGGTGTTCATATATGAACACACTTTGTTATATTAGCGTACATCAAACAATGTATTTTACCGGAAAAAGTTTTTTTAAATAGCAAATAGTCAATTAATTAATTTAACTGGCATGAATATAGATATATTTTTTTATTCTAATAAATTGCCTATGAATTTCTTGTATTAATATTACTTTTATAGGGAAAAACTAATAATATTAAATTGATATAAATTTTAAAAATAAAACCAATGAAAAAAATTGTTTTAGGTTTAAGTAGCATTTTATTTATTTTAATATTTACAAATCGGGTTTCAGCACAAAAACAATGGAGCTTGCGTGAATGCATAGAATATGCCTACGAAAACAACCTTCAAATAAAACAAGCAGTATTTGCTAGTCAGATTTCAAAAAATTCATTAATACAATCAAAAGCTGAAATTTTTCCTAATTTGAATGTAGGTGCCAGCCAGTCATATAGTTATGGAAATAGTGTTGATCCGTTTACACAGGAATTTATAGAAAATAATTTTAAATCTACTAACATTGGCCTCAGTTCATCGGTTAATTTATTTAAGGGTTTTCAACAAGCTAATACTATTGCACAAAATAAATTAAACCTTCAGGCCGGATTACAAGATGTTGAACGGTTAAAAAATGATATTTCATTAAATATTGCATCGGCATATTTGCAAATTCTGTTTAATTACGAAATAGTTGAAATTTCAAAAAACCAGGTTGAAACCACCCAAAAGCAAGTTGAAAGAACAAAAAAACTGGTTGAAGCAGGAAGCCTTGCAAGAGGAAATTTGCTTGAAATTGAAAGTCAGTTTGCACAGGATGAATTACAACTTACAAATTCAGAAAATCAACTGGAAACTTCTTACCTGAATCTTACTCAATTATTAGATATTGATTCTGTTGGAAATTTTGTAATACAAAGGCCTGTTTTAGCTGAAACAATTGATGTAGAGGATATTACTTTAACTGTAAACGATATTTATAATAAAGCCTTTGAAACGCTGCCTCAAATTAAAAAGCAAGAATATTTATTGCAAAGTTCAGAAAAAGGATTAAAAATTGCACAAGGATATTTAATGCCGAATTTAAGCCTGAATGCAACTTACGGCACAGGATATACCGATGCCAGAATGCGCCAGCTTTTAGGCGACCCGGTTGTAACGGAAATTGGCCGGACAGCAAGCAATGAAGCGGTTTACGCAGCTTATCCTACTTCTACTTTGGAAAAATATCCTTTCAAAGACCAGTTTAATGATAATAAAAGTTTATCTCTCTCTCTCAGGTTAAATATTCCAATATTTAACCGTTTTCAGGTTAAAACAGCTATGGACAATGCAAAAATTAACGTATTGCAATCAAAAACCGAGTTTCAATTGGTTAGCAATCAGTTATATAAAGATATTCAACAAGCCTATTTGAATGCAACTTCTGCTTTAAAAAAATATAAATCGTCGGTTAAAACAGTAGAAAGTACTTTTGAAGCTTTTCGTTATGCAGAACAAAAATACGAAGTTGGAAATGTTACTTTGGTAGATTATGCCATTGCAAAAAATAATTTATTGCGTGCAAGGTCAGATAATTTGCAAGCTAAATATGAATATATTTTTTCAATGAAAATATTAGATTTCTACAGGGGAATTGACCTTGCCTTTTAAGTAAGTAAAGAAATCAATAAAAAAATGAGTTTCCTTTCAAAATCTTTATAATTTTAGAATCGAAATAAAATGAATTATTATGAACAGTAAAAAAATTCTAAAATACTTGGTTATAACGGTGGTTGTCTTACTTGTATTTGCTGTAATTGGAAAGAAAAAAGGATGGTTTGGAAAAGGCATTGTATATAAAGTAAGTATTGAAAACCCAAAAAACAGGGATATTATTGAAACTATTACTGCAAATGGTAAAATACAGCCTGAAACAGAGGTGAAAATAAGTCCTGATGTATCTGGTGAAATAGTTGAATTAAATGTTAAAGAAGGAGATGAGGTAAAAAAAGACGACCTTATATTAAAAATTAAGCCTGATATTTATCTTTCTGCAGTTGAACGGGCTAGGGCTGCGCTCAATTCAACAAAGGCAAATCTTGCCAATGCAAAAGCACAGTTATTACAGGCAAAAGCACAACTCAAAAAAAGCGAATTAGATTATAACCGGAATAAGAAATTGTGGGAAGAAAAAACTATTTCTGATGCAGAATTTGAGAATATTGAATCTACATTTGAAACGGCAAAAGCTAATGTTGAAGCTGGGCAACAAAGTGTTAATTCAGCAATGTATTCAGTTAAAAGTGCAGAAGCATCATTGAAAGAATCCCGGGAAAACCTTACTAAAACTACCATTTATTCTCCCATAAACGGTACAGTTTCAAGATTAAATGTTGAGAGTGGAGAAAGGGTTGTTGGGACAATGCAAATGGCAGGCACAGAGATGCTTAGAATTGCTGATTTAAACAAAATGGAAGTTAAAGTTGATGTAAATGAAAATGATATAGTCAGGGTTAAGTTAGGAGACACAACCATAATAAATATTGATGCATATATAAATAAAAATTTTAAAGGAATTGTAACTGAAATTGCTAATTCTGCAAATACTGCCGGAGTTTCTACCGATCAGGTTACTAGTTTTGATGTTAAAATTAGAATATTATTCGATTCGTATAAAGAATTAATAAAAGATAATAATTCTAAATATCCTTTTCGCCCGGGTATGTCTGCAACAGTTGATATTCAGACAAATGCAGC
Organism: Chlorobiota bacterium; assembly: GCA_013152655.1. Classification (GTDB taxonomy): domain Bacteria; phylum Bacteroidota; class Bacteroidia; order Bacteroidales; family B39-G9; genus JAADFW01. The sequence goes on along the minus strand of JAADFW010000078.1, from coordinate 12,902 downwards.
TAAAAATGTTTTAAGTATTCCGCTACAAGCTGTAACAGTAAGAATTGACTCTGCATTTAATAAAGAAAAGAGTAGCACTTCATCACAATCTAATAATACTGATGAAGTAGTTTTTACAATTAAAGATGATTTTGCTTTTATACAAAAAGTTAAAACGGGTATTCAGGATAATAACTTTATTCAAATAACAGATGGGCTGGATTATGAAGATCAGGTTGTTGTGGCTCCGTATAGTGCTATTTCAAAGAAATTAAAAGATAGTGTAGCCGTTGAAATAGTTGATGAAAAAGAACTTTTTAAATCAGAAAAGAAAGGAAAATAATCTGTTTATAATTATACTTTCCTGTAGTTTTATTAATGAATTTAATTTTAAATATAGAAACAGCAACCAATATATGTTCAGTTGCCTTGTCGGATACTACAACAATTCTAAGTGTTAAAGAATCTGCTGAAGCGAATGTTCATTCTTCTCATTTAACCGTTTTTATTGAATCGTTATTTGCAAGCACCGGAACTAAACTTGAAAATTTAAGTGCCGTAGCAGTAAGTAAAGGGCCGGGTTCATATACAGGGTTAAGAATTGGCGTTTCGGTAGCCAAAGGAATATGTTATGCGTTGAAAATACCGTTAATTTCAATAAATACATTGCAAGCTATGGCTTGTGGCTTTACTTCAACTTACGAAAGTTCGTTACAAGATTCTGATTGGATTTGTCCTATGATAGATGCTCGTAGAATGGAAGTTTATACTTCTTTTTTTAATAAAAATAATATAATGATGAAAGAGGTATCGGCTGATATTATTGATGAGGATTCATATAAGCAAGTTCTTGATAAAAGGAAGTTATATTTTATAGGCAATGGTTCTGAAAAATGTAAAAATGCAATTATTCATAAAAATGCACATTTCATAAATAGTGAATTTATATCTGCTTCAAATATGGCTAAAACTGCTTATGATAAATTTCAAAACAAAGAATTTGAGGATACTGCCTATTTTGAACCATTTTATTTAAAAGATTTTATTGCCACAATTCCTAAAAAAAACATTTTTAAATAGTTGGTGCAATTCTTGCCTCATAGCTTAATAAAACAATACAGATATAAATGAATTTTAAAAACGGCACTAAGCAAAATATTTTTTTTCATAAAAAGATAAAACTTGTAAGTATTATAATATTTGTAAGTATTGCATTGGGAAAAGTAATTTTTGCACAATCAAATACCGAACCTTATAAATCGGGTGAAAAATTAACCTATTTATTACATTTCGGTTGGCTTGACGGGGGCGAGGCATTGCTTACGTTAGAAAAAAAGTTATACCAGAATAAAGAGGTTTATTATGCTAATACAACGGCCCGTTCAATCGGAATAGCAGATGTTTTGTATCAGGTTTATGATGTTTACGAGAGTTATTTTAATTCTGAAACCGGTTTGCCAATTAAAGCCATTAGAAATATTAAAGAGGGAAATTACCGCTATTATAATGAGGTTTTATTTTTTCATGCTGAAGATTCTGTGTTGAGTCAAAAAAGCGGAAAACATGCAATACCCAAAAATTGCTACGATATGCTTTCAGCGTTATATGTTTTGAGAAAAAAAATTAACTCAAATTTTAAAAATGGAGATACACTGAGAATTGAAACTTTTTTTGGCGATGAGGTTTTTCCAATGGTTTTTCGTTACAGAGGGAAGGAAACCATTAGTACAAAACTGGGAGAAATAAATTGCCTGAAATTAGTTCCGGTGGTAGAAGTAGGAAGGGTTTTTAAATCGGAAGATGATATGATTATTTGGTTGGCTGACAAACCCAACCATGTGCCAATACGAATTCGGTTTGACCTTTTGGTAGGTTCAATAAAATTTGATTTAATTGAATTTGAGAACTTAAAATATGGTTTATAAAATGAAATTGTTTTTTTTGTTAACAATTGCTGCATGTTTCTTTTTAATAAGGATAACTTAATATAAATGAAAGAATAAGCTATATTTGTGAAACTTAAATAAATTAATTTAAAATAATAGAATATGGCTTCAACAGCTGATTTTAAAAATGGAATGTGCATTGAATATAATAATGATTTATATACTATTGTTTCTTTTCAGCATGTAAAACCGGGTAAAGGCCCTGCATTTGTCAGGACAAAACTTAAAAATGTAAAAACAGGAAAAGTAATTGACAATACCTTTTCATCAGGAACAAAAATAACCACTGCACGAATAGAAAGAAGGCCTTATCAATTTTTATATAAAGATGATATGGGTTATCATTTTATGCATACTGAAACATATGAGCAAATTCCGATAGATAAAGGAATTATTAGTGCTTATGATTTGTTAAAAGAAGGCCAAAATGTTGAAATTGTTTTCCATGCCGATACTGAAACACCGCTTGAATGCGAATTGCCTCCTTTTGTTGAATTAGAGATTACTTATACTGAACCGGGCTTAAAAGGAGATACATCATCTTCAACATCGCTAAAGCCGGCAACAGTTGAAACAGGAGCACAAATTAATGTTCCTCTGTTTGTTGATACAGGAAATAAAATTAAAATTGATACTCGAACACATTCTTACGCTGAAAGAGTTAAAAATTAAGTTATAATTCTTTAATTAATTACAAGAAACAGGATTTTTACCTTAACGAATCATTTTATTATTTGTTAATATAAATTAAAGCTATATAAAGACAAGCTTACGTTAAGCTGCCTGTAATACTAAAAATGCAATAATTCAGGTTAAAATTTTAGTGCTTTCTTTAAACAATAAAAAAATATTCAGATAGGATTGTATGGTTTTCATTTTTTTGTTTATTTTAGAATATCTATCACTGAACTAAAACTATGGTAAAAAAAGCATCCTTAAAACGCTTACAATTTTGTAATTTCAAACTTGATTTTTTACTTGAGATTACTTTAGCAATCAATGAAAATCTTTCAACGGAGGAATTACTAAAGAAATTTGAGAAAATTTTAAGGGAAGATTTGAATATTGGAAAACTTGTTGTTTATAGTTATAATGTAACATGGAACAGGATTTTGGTTTCGGGTATTGAAAAAAATATAGCTAACAAGATAAGCCTTCAGAACGATTTATTGTATTATACCCAAATTACAAATTTAACTACAACCCTTAATCCATATTTAAGTACTTTTGATGTAATAATACCTGTATTTCATCAGGATACACCGTTGGCTTACGTTATAATTGGCGATATTGATGAAGAAAGAGTTGGCATAAGCCCAACAATTAAACATTTACAGTTTATTCAAACATTGGCAAATATTATTATTGTAGCTATTGAAAATAAGCGGCTATTCAATGAAAATGTAAGGCAGGAAACCATGAAAAGAGAGTTGGAAATGGCTTCAAAAATGCAGTCAATGTTAATACCGAACCCCGATTCATTTCCTGATAACAAAGTTATGTACCTGTCAGCATATTATCATCCGCATTTAATGGTTGGTGGCGATTATTATGATTTTATTGAACTGGACGATGATAATTTTGGGTTTTGTATAGCTGATGTTTCAGGAAAAGGGATGTCTGCGGCAATTTTAATGTCTAATTTTCAGGCAAATTTAAGAGCATTATGGACAACAGATACTCCATTGTCAGAATTAGCTTTAAAGCTTAATAAAACAGTAATGAAAAATGCAAATGGAGAGAAATTTATTACTGTTTTTTTGGGTAAATACAATTGTAAGAAACATGTTATACACTACATAAATGCAGGGCATAATCCACCTTTGTTTAAAAATAATAATACAGGTAAAGTTGAATATTTAAAAACAGGTTGTATTGGTATTGGAATGCTGGAAGAAATTCCTACCATAGAAGAAGGGAGCATTGAGGTTGTAAGTAATTCGAAAATACTTTGCTATACTGATGGAATTGTTGAAATGGAGAGTGAAAAACAGGTTGAATTTGGCACCGATATAATGGAGGAAAAATTATTAAGTAATTACAGAATGGATAATGTTATTGAAAATATTATTTCTGAGTTAAATGTTTTTAAAGGGAAAAATAATTTTTTCGACGATATTGCTTTATTGGGTATCGATTTCCACTAATCTTTCTTTACTTTTTTGTTTGTGTTTTGTCTTGTATGATACACATCAAGTGCAACAATCATTGCAGTAAACCCCCAAAAAGGAGCTGATGCTTTATCGGTATCCAGAAAGTTATTTAAAAACCCATGTGTATAGTAGGTGATTAATCCGAGTAAAGCCATAAGTGCTAAAAATCGCACTTCTTTTTTTTCAGCATTATTTATAACTTTTAAAGCAGTTATAATTGTAAAAATAATAATTAAAATGATGCTTAATGTTCCCAAAACACCGGATTCTGCCAACGGGCCTAAATATTCACTATGTGCATTTCCTGCCCTTCCGGTATTTGTACTTATAATTGTTTTTTCATACGACCGCTGAAAAGGTGCATACTGAAACATATATGTTCCCGGGCCCCATCCAAACATGGGTTTTTCTTTAAACATTCTAATAGCAGAATTCCAACGGTTAATGCGTTCCAGATTTGAAGCATCAGAACGTATATTTGCCATTGATTTAAGGTGTGACTCCATATTAGTAGAAGATTCCGTTTTATTTCTTTCAAGTTTTATAAAAATTTGATTTTTGTAAACGAAAAACAGTGCTAAAAAAATGATGCCTATAAATGCAAGAGTTCTAAATCTTATTTTTAATTTAATTATAAGCCAAACAACAAATGCCGGAGTAAGGCTAAGCCAGGCAGCCCTGGTGTACGAAAAAATTATTGCTGCTATTAATATAAATGTTATTAATAAAACAGCCCGGCGCTTAAGAATAGAATAATTTTTATAAAATGAAAACCCAATTAAAAAAGGAATGTACATAGCCAATACCGATCCGTAAGAGGTGTGGTCTTTATAAAACGGCGAAGCAGCAACGTGGGCGGCTTTTTGATCTAAAAATCCTGTTTTTGATAAATTTATCCAGGTATAAAATATTACAATAATAAGTGCACTTATATAAAGCCAGTTGTATTTTTTTATGTTTTTAATATTGATAAAAATCTGAGTGGCAATAAAATAAAAAGCAACTATAAACCACAATCTCGCTAACAAATATTTTAATGATACAGCAATCATTGTACTTGTTAGTGATGTAACAAGCATCCAAAAAAGGCTAAAATAAATGGCAATTGAAACAGGATGATAAATAATTTTTTTGTCAAACTTATTGTCAAGTAATAATTTAGCAATAAAGATTAATAAAATACCAAATAAAATAGGTTCAGTTGGTAAAAACATATCTATTCCTTCAATTGATGAAATTTTGCTGAGCGGAACAGAAAGAGGAGCTAAGAAAACAACAGCTAATACCAACTTATCTAAATATAAAAAACCTGCAAATACTATCAATAATCCTAAAGGTATAATACTTAACAGTAAGTTTTCTTTATAAATAAAAAATGCATTTATAAGAATAAATACTACAGATATAAAGATAACCCAAGCTATTTTTTTATTATTGATCAAAACTAAAAAGGTTTTAAAATTTAGTAAAACTGAGGTTATTCTTTTATAAAATATTTGGCTTTCCCATATTCAAAAATTAATAAAAGGAATAATGCAAAAATGAATGCTGACAATGTTGAAACAGAAACAATTAACCAACGTATTGGATATGTTTTTTTCTCAGGTACTTTTGCATGATTTACAATAAATGTATGTGGTAAGTCTTGCGAAGCATCAACGCTGGCTTCAGCATATTTAGCCTTTATATCACTTAAATGTTCTTTTTCATACTCTAAAAAAGCAACAATAGACAAATAGGCTCCTCCATATTTAGAAAGAATTTTTAATTTTCCTTCAATATCTTTTTTTGCTTGTTTATCATGAGTTAGAATAGCTTCAGCATAGGCATTATTGTAAACTTCCGATTGAGAAACATAATCGTTAATGCCATAACTTCTTAATAAAGTAAGTGAATCTTCAAGCGTGGCAATTTGATTTTTAAGGCCAAGGTATTCTTTTTCAACAATTTTAAGAGCTTTTTGAGCTCTTTCTTGCTTCATATTATTAAAAGCAGTATCAACAAGAGCAGCAATATTGTTTGCAATATCAGCAGCTAATTGCGGGTCAACATCTAAAACTTCAATTTTTACCGACATATATTCAGTTTGAATGAATGAAATATTTTTGTCAAACTCGCGGTCAATTTCTGTTAGCGGGTATTTTGAGTCCGGGTCAATGCCATAATGTTTCATCAAATCATATTTTTTAATGATCTTATTACGTATATCGTCAGATTTTAAGACCTGCATTAATTGTTCAACTTCCTCATCTTCGCCAAGCTTAAGAATAGTTTTATACATTACAACTCCTAAAAGGTTTTGCGAAACAGATCCCTGTGATGTTGGGAAAATAATAACTGTTGATTTATAACGAGGAACAATAACCAATGAAACAACTATTGAAACAATAGCAGCAATAGCTGTAATAATAATTATAGGTTTTAAATGTTTAATGATAAATTCAATTAAATCAAACGATTCAAAGTTATAAACAGATTTGTTGTCTTCCATTTTCTTGCTTTTTTTATTTTAATTTTTATAGTATTTCTGTATGTTAAATAATTTTTATAAGATAATAATTTTTCTTGCCTTTTTGTATCAGGAGATATTTGTCATTAAGAAGGTAAGTTGAGTTTATAACTACATCCTGGCTATTAATTTTAGTTTTATTAATACTTAACCCCCCGCCGGCTATTGTTCTTCTAAGTTCACCTTTTGAAGGAAAAACTTCTGTTTTATCAGCCAGTAAGTCAATAATATTTAAACCATTATTTAAATCTGCTTGTTTTAGTTCAAATTGAGGAACACCTTTAAAAACTGACAAAAATGTTTTTTCATCAATTGTAGATAATGCATCATGCGTGCCTTTTCCAAATAGTATAGACGAAGCATTTACTGCATTTTCATATTCTTGCACCGAATGCACCATACATGTAATTTCCTTGGCAAGGCGTTTTTGTAATTCTCTAAAATGCGGAGCTTCTTTATGTTTCCGGATTAAGGATTCAACCTCTTCTTTTTTAAGCAGGGTAAATGTTTTAATGTATTTCTCTGCATCGGCATCAGAAACGTTAAGCCAAAATTGATAAAATTCATAAGGTGAAGTATAATCAGGATTAAGCCATACGTTTCCTTGTTCTGTTTTGCCAAATTTACCTCCATCAGCTTTGGTAATTAAAGGAATAGTCAGAGCAAAAGCTTCTCCACCGGATTTTCTGCGTATCAGCTCTGTACCTGTTGTAATATTTCCCCATTGGTCGGAACCACCCATTTGTAATTTACAATTTTTGTTGTTGTAAAGCCAGAGAAAGTCATAAGCCTGTACCAATTGGTATGTAAATTCTGTAAAAGACATACCTGAATTTGAATCTGATGATAACCGTTTTTTTACAGAATCTTTAGCCATCATATAATTTACTGAGATATGCTTTCCAATATCGCGAATAAATTCAAGGAATGAATAATTTTTCATCCAATCGTAATTGTTAACTATTTCAGCTTTATTTTCACCATTTTCAAAATCAAGGAATTTCATTAATTGTTTTTTAATGCTTTCCAGGTTATGATTCAGTTGCTCTTCGCCTAACAAATTTCGTTCCTGTGACTTTCCCGATGGGTCGCCAATCATTCCTGTGGCGCCACCTACTAAAACAAACGGCTTGTGGCCGCTCATTTGAAACATTTTAAGTAGCATTATTTGTGCAAAACTACCTACATGTAATGAATCGGAAGTTGGATCAAACCCAATGTAAGCAGCCGTCATTTCTTTATTTAATTGCTCTTCGGTTCCGGGCATGATATCATGAATCATACCTTTCCATTTTAATTCTTCAATAAAATTCATTTTTATTAAAATTTTGGGCAAAGATAATGATTAACCTCAAAAATTACTCTTTAGTGAAAACAATATAATGTATTAGTATTGAAAAAAAGAATATGGCTAACAATTGAGTGATTTAGGGATATTTTCTGAAGAGGCACATTATTACAGGAAATTTATTAAGAATTTTAGATATTTCTACTCTCTTAAGTCGTCAATTACTTAGTTTAAGATATATTTGCAGTTGATGAAAAATTTTGATGTTATTGTTGTAGGAGCAGGCCCGGCAGGTTTGTTAGCAGCCGGAAGAGCCGCAGAATTAGGAGCGAAGGTTTTAATACTTGAAAAAATGAAGCAGGAGGGGCGCAAACTCCTGATAACGGGAAAGGGCCGGTGCAACATTACAAACAATGCCCCCGTTAGTGAATTCATAACTCATGTTTTTCCCAACGGGCGTTTTCTTAGAAATGCTTTCTCTCAGTTTTATTCACAAGATATTATTGATTTACTTTCCAAATATGGAGTTGAAACAAGCCTTGAACGTGGCGGGCGTTATTTTCCGGTTAGTAACAAATCAGCAGATGTTTTAAGGGCATTATTGCAATGGGTAAATGAAATGAAAGTGGAAATACGGTGTGCCCATCGTGTTGAGAAGCTTATTGTTGAAAATGAAATGATAAAGGGAATTCAAGCCAATGAGCAACAATTTATAACCCGGCATGTTATTCTCGCCACAGGAGGAAAATCTTATCCTGCAACCGGCTCTAACGGAGAAGGTTATGAACTTGCAAAACAACATGGGCACACAATTGAAAATGTGAGGCCGGCACTTGTCCCTTTAAATACAGAAGGGGAATTAGCACAAAGCTTGCAAGGACTTAATTTGAGAAATGTAAAAGCAATGGTTTGGGTAAATGGCAAAAAAACAGGCGAGGATTTTGGCGAGATGATTTTTACCCACTTTGGCTTATCCGGGCCTATAATATTAACCTTAAGCAGAATTGTTGTTGACGAATTGCACCGAAAAAATAAAGTGGAAATTACCATTGACCTGAAACCGGCACTTGATGAGCAAAAACTTGATAGGCGATTGCTTCGGGACTTGAACGAACATGGCAAGAAAAAAATTAGTAATATTTTTCGGTTTTGGCTTCCGGCAACTATGGTTCCTGTATTTCTTGATTTGTTAAAACTTAATCCGGAAAAAGAATGTCATCAAGTATCTTCAAAAGAACGAAAGCAAATCAGACAACTCATAAAAAACCTTCCCTTTACAGTTGCCGGCCATCGTTCATTCAAGGAGGCAATTATAACAGCCGGAGGTGTTTCCACAAAAGAAATACATGCAAAAACCATGGAGTCGAAATTGATTAAAGGACTGTACTTTGCCGGTGAAATGATTGACCTGGATGCAAAAACAGGAGGTTATAATTTGCAAATTGCCTATTCAACCGGTTGGTTAGCCGGAAATTCGTGTGTGGACAATGCATGAATTTTGCGGGTTAAAAAATTAGTATTATGATTTTGAAACACCACCGGATACAATAAATTTCATTACTTCAGCCGAATGAACATCAATTGGGGTAATATTTTCAGATGGAACAATATATAAATCGCCTAAAATACCGTATGACGAAGGTAAATAAACAGCCATTTTTTTATTGGAAATGCCTATTTCAGACAAATCTTCTTGTGTAATAAACCCCAGGCGTTCAACATTGGCCGATTTGTTTATTATTACAAGAACCGGACGGTCAAATTTTTTCTCAGTACCTACAAAAGCAGATAACAAATCTTTAACCGATTTAAATATTAAATTAACCAGGGGTGTTTTGTCTAATAAGCGTGTAAAAAAAGCAAAAATTGGCTTAGTAATAAAAAACTTACCTAACATTCCTACAAACGTTACACCACCAAGGATAACTAAAAATCCCAATCCCGGAATTTTAAAAGGAATAAGATTGTCGATAAAAATAAAAGATAAATAAAAAATGTAAACAGTAATACTTAATGGCAATACTAATAAAGCACCTTGTAAAAAGTAACTTACCAGTTTTCTTAAAAGGTTCATAATTTAATAAGGTTTAAGTTTTAACTCTTCTTTTTGTTTTTTAGTGAGTGAATTTACAATTAATTCATACGAATGGTCAATCCAGGTTTTTATTAAATCATAGTTTATTGAACCATCAATAAATACTGAATTCCAGTGTTTTTTATTCATGTGATAACCCGGAATTACGGTTGAATATTTTTCTCTCAGCCTTATCGCTTTTTCCGGGTCACATTTTAAATTAATTCTCAAATCGCCATCTAAATTTACCAGTGCAAACATTTTATTCATTACCTTAAAAACCAAGGTAACTTCGTCAAAAGGAAAACTCTCTGTAACACCTTTTTTTGAAAGGCAATAATCTCTGATTTCCTCAATATTCATATTTATTGATTGTTTTTTTCATCAATTTTTGCTTTTTCAAGCTGATTACTTGTTAATTCTTTATATAAATTTCTGTTTTTATATATGTCGAGGGCTAAATAAAGTGCATTTCGAAATGAATTAGGCGAAGCAACATTTTGTCCGGCTATTTCATAGGCAGTGCCATGATCGGGTGAAGTGCGCACTACCGGTAAGCCTGCGGTATAATTTACTCCTGAATCAAATGTTAAAGCTTTAAACGGAATTAATCCCTGGTCGTGATACATAGCCAGAATACCATCAAATTTCATGAAATTCTCCGAGCCAAAAAACCCATCAGGTGGAAACGGGCCAATAGCTATTATATTTTCATTTCTTGCAGCTTCAACAGCAGGAATAATTATTTTCTCTTCTTCATCGCCAATAAGTCCATCGTCACTATTATGCGGATTTAAACCCAGCACGGCTATTCTTGGTTTTCTAATGGCAAAATCAACCTTGAGCGATTCATTGAACATCCGTAGTTTACTTAATATTAAATCGGAATTTAATGTAGCAGCAATATCTTTAACAGGAATATGGCCGGTTACAATTCCAATTTTCATAATGTCACTAATCATAATCATCAACACTTCTTCGGCTTCAAATTTTTCCTTTAAATATTCCGTATGGCCAGGGAATTTAAAATCTTTCGATTGGATATTTTTCTTATTTATAGGGGCTGTTACTAAAACATCTATTTTGTTTTCAATTAAATCGTTTACAGCCGTTTCAAGTGCTTTAAAAGATGATTCGCCAGCCATGGTGGTTGATTTGCCCAGTTCAACCCGCACATTATCATCAATGCAATTTAAAATGTTTACACGTTTAGGATTTGCTTCTTCTGTTTGTTTAATAGTAGTTAAATTTATTGAAGTGATATTTAATGCTTTCCTGTGATAAGCACTTACTTTAGGCGAGCCATATAAAATTGGAGTACAGAACTCAATTATTCTATTATCCTGTAATGTTTTCAGTACTACTTCATAACTAATTCCATTAATATCGCCATGCGAAATACCTACTTTTGTTTTTTTATTATGTGAAGACATTTTATTCAGTTTAAAACTATAAGTTAATAATTGGTTTTAAGAAAATGATATAATAAACGAACGCCTACCCCTGTACCGCCTTTTTTCATATAATCAATATCTTTAGTAACAAATGCAGGGCCGGCAATATCAAGATGTATCCATTCATAATCGGTAAAATGTTCTAAAAACTTACCGGCAGTTATCGCTCCGGCAATTCTTCCTCCAATATTTTTTAAATCGGCAATATCCGATTTTATCAATTCATCGTATTCTTCCCAAAAGGGAAATTCAACAATGCGTTCATACATTTCATTTCCACTTTCTTTTAATTTGTTGAATGTGGTATTTTTAGCTGTTCCCATAGCTACTGTAGCATAGTGTCCGATGGCAGCATGTGCTGCACCGGTTAAAGTAGCAAGGTCAAAAACAAGCTCTGGCTTAAACCGGCTGGCATAACTCAATGCATCAGCCAAAATCATTCTGCCTTCTGCATCAGTATTCAGTACTTCAACATGCAAGCCGTTGTACATTCTGATGATATCGCCGGGAGTATATGCGTTGCCGTCTGGACGATTATCAGTTGAAGGAATTAGCCCGACAGCATAAACCGGTAATTTTAATTTTGAAATGGCATAAAACAGTCCGGCAACTGCAGCAGCTCCTGCCATGTCCGATTTCATCCATTCCATACTGTCAGGTGTAGGTTTCAGGCTTAAGCCACCTGTATCGTACACTATTCCTTTTCCAACAAAAACAATTGGTTTTTTATTTTTAGCATTTTCAGGCTTCCATGTTAAAACAGAAAATCGTGGTGGGTCAATACTTCCTTTATTAACTGCTAACAAACCGCCCATTCTTAACGATTCAATTTTTTTCTTATCAAAAACATCGACTTTAAAACCGCTATTTTTGCCGAGGTTAACAATTTCTTTGGCAAGTTGCGGAGCTGTTAAAAAGGAAACCGGTTCGTTAACCAAATCGCGTGTTTTAAAAACAGCCATCGATAAAATTTTTATTTCCTCAAGGTCTTTATTGCTTATTTTATCACCATATACCTCAATGGTTTTTAAGGCTATTTCTTTTTTCTTTTTTTCTTTAAGGTATTTAGTAAATTGATACAATCCCAGAATTAATCCTTCTGTCATTGCCAGTAAATTTGATGATTTATTGTGTGCATCTACAATGATTATTTCTTTTATTTTTTCTTTTTTTATGGTTGTGCCAAAGGTGTTTCCGGAAATACGAATTTTTTCTGATTGTATGTAATTGTCTTTCTTAAGATTTACAATATGAATAAAACAAAACCGGTTAACATTCTGAATTGTAATTTGTGAAACATCATCGGCAATTTTGTTTTTTATATATGTTAATTGGCTGCTGTTAAATTTGAAGGTTTTAAAATTAGTTTTTTTATCGGCAATAAGAATAAAACTATTATTATAATCGATATTTGTTGCTTTAATTATATTAAAATTCATGATAATAAGTTTAATGTAAATGAAGTGTAAAGGTAATAATTTAAATAAATAGGGAATAAT
>JAADFW010000077.1 GCA_013152655.1 Chlorobiota bacterium | reverse complement strand
GAAAAGACATTATTTGAATTTCAGCAAGTATTAAATCTAGGTGAAATTTATTATGAATTAGAGGATTATAATCTAGCTTTGGAGAAAAGTATTCAATCATTAAGCCTTTTAAAGGATCCTGTGTTTTTTAGAAATGAACAGTCAGATTCTATTCATGTAGCTTTTCAAAAACCACAAGCAATTTTATTAAAAGTAAAATCAGAATATCAATTAAACAAAAATAAAGACACTAATTTCTTAAAACAACAACTAAAAGAAATTCAAGAAGCCATAGCTGTTTTAGAGCAACGAAAATCATATATTGGAGAAGAAAACAATTTATCTATATTAATAGCGGACAACAATGCTATTTTTGAATTTGCAAAAAAAACATCTTTAGAATTATTCTTTAAAACCAACAAAGAAAAGTATTTAAATAATGTTATAAGTATTCATGAATCAAGCTTATATAGTAGAATAAGGTCAAGGTTAAACAATAATGCATCCGCTACCTTTAAACACATTCCTGAACACATTTTATTACAAGAGAAAACCATTCAAGAAAAAATAAAAAATTCTGCAAATATTCAAAATGACATAGATGTCTTTTTTGAGGCTACAAAAAAATGGGAAAACTACTTAGATACTTTGAAAAAAAAATATCCCAAATATTATAAATTACGTTTTGCATCTCTATCTGAACCCTTAGATAATATCAATTCAAAAATACCTATAAACACTTCTGTTGTAAGATATATTTATGTTAATAAAAAATTATACGCTATTCTAATAAATAATACAACAAAACAAATTTTTAGTTTAAATCAAGATAACTTAGCAGAAAAGATTAATTCTTTACAAAATGGATTAATACCAATTACTAAAGCTTCGGAGTTGCTTAATAATTTATACAACTCCTTATGGAAACCTTTTGAAGATAAAATAAACACAAAACATGTAGTAATAATTCCCGACAGAGAGTTGTTTAATTTAAGTTTTGAAACTTTAACGCCTCATCCTATAAAAAACTATAAAGATTTAGTTAATAATAGTTTACTTTCCAATTACATAATTTCATACAATTACAGTCTATTATTAATAGATAAGGATAAGAAAGTGATTGAATATGATAAAAATTTTGTAGCATTTGTTCCTGAATTTAACGATCAAATGAAGCAGAATTATAAAATATCTATTAAAGATTCTCTTACTTTAGATAAAACCTATTTAACTTTATTACCACAACCCTTTAGTATAGATTTAGCAAAATTCTCTTCTAAATATTTTAGTGGTGATTCTTTTTTAAATGAAAAATCAACTAAGAAAATTTTTGAAAACTCAGCAAAAGAACACAAAATCATTCATATAGGCACACACGCAGAATCTAATAATATAAGCCCTGAATTATCAAGACTTATTTTTGCAAAAAATATCTCTGATGAAAATTTGGAAGAAAACAATTCATTATACACTTACGAAATCTACAATTATAATTTATCTTCAAATTTAGCAATTCTAACAGCTTGTGAAACAGGCAAATCTACATATCAAGCTGGCGAAGGAATGATATCTCTTGCTCATGCTTTTAATTATGCTGGAAGCGAAAGTATCTTAACCAGTCTATGGAAAATTGACGAACAATCTAGCACAAAGATTGTTGAATTATTTTACAATAATATCTCTAAAGGGTTACCAAAGGATGAAGCCCTACAACTGGCTAAATTAAGCTATATTAAAATAGCTGAAGGGAGAACAGTATCCCCTCAATATTGGGCAGGATTAGTACTAATTGGCGATGCATCACCTATTGTCATTGCTTCTTCAAAGATTTGGATATACTGGATTTTAGGTGTTTTATTACTTTTTTTAATTGGATATTATTTTTATAAACGAAAACCAAATAAATAAATTTAGACTTAAAGAAATGAGGTGATATAGATAATTTTCATTGACTAAAAAAAGCTGAACCTCTTGGTTCAGCTTTAAGTCGGGGTGGCAGGATTCGAACCTGCGACCTCCGCGTCCCAAACGCGGCGCGATAACCGGGCTACGCTACACCCCGAAAATTAATAGAATGAATATAACAATAGGATACTCAAATTCTATTTTTTTAATTAGCTTTCGTGAGTGTAGTTCATGCCGCACTTGATGCGGTACTACACCCAGAAAATGTAACGGCTGCAAATATATAGCTTTCTTTTGAAATCAAATCACTTTTATTTGTAAATTCATTGAAAATTAATTCATGAAAATGCAAAAATTCTTGCTGTTATCTTTTATCACATTTACTACTATTTCTTGTGGGCAAAATAAGAGTAATGCAAATTCAGAAAACTATACTTACAAAGTTGTTGTAAATGATTTAAACATTCCATGGGGATTTGTATTTCTACCTGATAAATCAATCTTAATTACCGAAAAATCTGGAGAAATTATTCATTTTAAAAATGGCAAAAAAACCATTGTAAAAGGATTGCCAGAAATTAAAGTTCTTGGTCAAGGTGGTTTAATGGATATAGAACTTCATCCCGATTATAAAAATAATGGTTGGATATACATCTCTTATGCTTCCCCAGAAGGAGAAGGCAAAGGTGCTCATACAGCAATTATGCGTTTCAAATTAAAAAATAATACTTTAGTTGAAAAGGAGTTACTTTACAAAGCCACTCCAAATAGTACGAGTGGTCAACACTTTGGATCAAGAATTGAATTTGATAATAACGGTTACCTGTTCTTTTCAATTGGAGAACGTGGTAATAGAGATGTGAATCCTCAAAACATTAATCGCGATGGTGGAAAAATATATAGACTACATGACGATGGAAGGATTCCTAGTGATAATCCGTTTGTTAAAAATAAAAACGCTAAAAAAGCTATTTATTCCTACGGTCATCGTAATCCACAAGGCATGGCATTGCATCCTAAAACAGGTGAATTATGGACTCATGAACACGGTCCACGAGGTGGTGACGAAATTAATATAATTAAAACTGGGAAAAATTATGGTTGGCCATTAGTGAGTTATGGTATTAACTATAGTGGTACTAAATTTACTAATAATACCTCATTACCTGGCATGGAACAACCCATACATTATTGGGTTCCATCAATTGCACCAAGTGGAATGACATTTATAACAAGTAATATTTATCCAGATTGGAAAGGTAATTTACTTGTTGGATCTCTAAAATTTCAATATTTAGATCGCTGTGTCTTAAGTAATAATAAAGTTATAAAAGAAGAAAAACTACTAGAAGGTTTAGGAAGAATTAGAAGTGTAAAACAAGGTCCAGATGGTTATATCTATGTTGGCATAGAAAATGTTGGCATAGTTAAAATTATTCCGAGGAAATAATACTAAATTTGTCCAAATAATTTCAAAAAAAATAATCATGCTTATTATTGGAATTGCTGGTGGAACGGGATGTGGTAAAACTACTGTTGTAAATCAAATATTAAACGAGCTTCCCGAAGGTGAAGTAGGTGTGATTTCACAAGATTCATATTATATGGATACTACTCATTTAAGTTATGAAGAGCGTGTTAAAATAAATTTTGACCATCCAAGATCTATAGATTTTAACCTTTTAGCAAAACATTTAAAGAAATTAAAAGCTCAAAAACCCGTACATCAACCCGTATATTCGTTTGTAAAGCACAATAGAACAGGTGACACCATATTAACACATCCAAGAAAAGTAATGATTGTTGAAGGTATTTTAATCCTCACAAACCCTGAGCTACGAGATATGTTTGATATTAAAATATTTGTTCATGCCGATAGTGATGAGCGCTTAATAAGACGCTTAAAACGAGATATTGCTGAACGAGGAAGAGATCTTGATGAAGTATTGTCTCGTTATCAAAATACTTTAAAACCAATGCATGATCAATTTATTGAACCTATGAAAGAATTTGCAGATATTATAATTCCCAACAATAAATACAATACTGTAGCTGTTGATATTGTGAGAACAATAATTAATGAAAGGTTATAAATGACCAAGTTTAAGAATACATATAAACACTTTTTTAAACCATTTAAAAATATTTTCTTTCTTATTTTTATAGTATTTGCTGTTTGGATGTTCTTTTTTGATAGCAATTCTTGGTTTATTCATAATGAATTAAACAATGATATTGAAGCTCTTGAAACTGAAAAAGAATACTATAAAAAAGAAATAGAAAAAGACAAGAAAGAAATAAAAAAGTTGAGTAATGTTGAGGGCTTAGAAAAATATGGTAGAGAAAAATACCACATGAAGAAAAAAGATGAAGAAATTTATCTTATAGAATACGAAGATAGCCTTGTAAAACAGAAAGAAGATGAGTAAATCATTATTTAATGAATTTGAACCTGTTTCAGCAAAAGCTTGGAAGCAAAAAATTCAAGCTGATTTAAAAGGAGCTGATTATAACAAGACTCTGATTTGGGATTCTCTTGAAGGTATAAGTGTAAAACCATTTTATCATGCTGATGATTTTAATGAGTTTCCTAATGTGTCTTCAACAAAAGCAACAGCATGGAAGATTTGTCAATCTATCTTTGTAGCAAATACAGAAAAATCTAATGCAAAAGCTATTGATGCCCTACAAAGAGGTGCTGAAAGCATAAAGTTTGTTATTCCAAATACAGATATTTCTGTTGAAACTTTATTACAAAATATAGATTTTGCAACTACTCCTATTCATTTTGAACTAAACTTTCTTTCAGAAGAATTTGTAAAAAAACTTTCTGCCTTTTCTTCTAATGTATATATACATACAGATATTATTGGCAATCTTGCAAAGACTGGAAATTGGTTTGCAACCCTACAAAAAGACCATAGCGTTTTTGAGGATATCATTAAAAACTCAAGTGCAATAAATTCTAGTTTATCTATTAATATTTCTCTATATCAAAATGCTGGTGCAACTATAATACAGCAACTGGCTTACGCTTTAGCACATGCGAATGAGTATTTAAACTACTTTGGTAACAAAATTCAAAACAAAATAACCTTTAATGTATCTGTTGGTTCAAATTATTTCTTTGAAATAGCAAAACTTCGCGCATTGAGATTGTTATGGAAAACTTTAGCTTCAGAGTATGGAGTTAATGCAGACTGCCATATTATTGCAACACCAACAAAACGCAATAAAACACTATATGATTACAATACAAATATGCTACGTACAACAACAGAATGCATGAGTGCTATTCTAGGAGGCGCAAATACTATTTGTAATTTGTCCTACGATGCTATTTACCATAAAGACAACGAGTTTGGAGAACGTATTGCACGAAATCAATTATTGATACTCAAACATGAGAGTTATTTTAATGCAGTGAATAATCCTGCAGATGGTTCTTATTATATTGAAAAATTAACACAGCAATTTGCTGAAAAAGGACTATCACTTTTTAAAGACATAGAGTCAAATGGTGGTTTTTTAAAACAGTTAAAAGACGGCACTATTCAACGAAAAATAAAAGAAAGTGCTGCTTTAGAACAAAAACAAATTAATACTGGTAAGATAGTTTTATTAGGAACTAATAAACATCCAAATCCAAACGATAAAATGGTTAATGAGTTAGAGTTGTATCCTTTTGTAAAAACCAACCCAAGAAAAACTTTAATTGAACCAATCATTGAAAAACGTTTATCAGAAAAATTAGAACAAAAACGCTTAAAAATTGAATAAATGAACAATAAACCTAAATCGTATATTTTACTAATAATTAGTACAGCTACTATTCTCTTTGTTTCCTGTCTTAATCTAGCAAATGAAGCTCAGAATTGGATAAAGAATGAAAGTGCTGAAAATATTCCTGGGAAGTTCCATTTTTTAGATGATACTGGTACAAAAATTTATTTACCTACAGATTTTGAAAGGTTTTCTTTGGCAAAATATCAAAAACTCCTAGACTCTTTAACTACAAAAAAAGAATACAGTTTTGAAATTGACCGATTAAATGCATTGCGCAAAATGGAAGGATCATTGTATATTTTTTTTGATAAAAATACAAAATCAACGTACACCATAAATACGATACCATTTTTTAAATTTTCTAAAGAAAGCGCAGGTCAGTTACTAGGGTTAATACAATCAAACAACCAAAAGGCAGCAAAAAATAGTGACATCACATTTACTAAAATTTCTGTCAAGTATGGTGGAAATATTAATCAACAACTATTCAAAGCGGTTTATAAAGTAAAAGATAAGAAAATAAAAAAAGAAGCGTTCAATTCCTCTTATATCATTTCCTCAAATGATAAAACAGTATTTGTACAACTTACTACTGCATTTGAAACAGATTTTGATCCCTTTATCGAAAAAATGATTTTTTAATGGATAGAAAAAATGTACAACATATCACCATTAAATCTGAGATTACAAATCAGGAATCAAAAAAAAGTAAAGCTTTTTTAACTGCTGAAGGGATTGAACTTAAAGAGACCTATTCAAAAGAAGATTTAAA
>JAADFW010000076.1 GCA_013152655.1 Chlorobiota bacterium | reverse complement strand
TTGTCGGGAAAAGTAAATTTTTTGCTGTACGTAAGAATTATTTAATATATCAATTTGATTGTTTATAGTTTTAATTCGGGGGTCAGTAACCTGTGCTTTAGCCCATGAATTTAAGTGTATTAAGAATAAAAATACTATTATTATTCTTGCATTTTTTTGTAACATAACGTTTATTTTTTATACTTTGAATTTACAATATCTTTTTCATAATTTGATAAAATGAAGTTAAAAAAGTGTTGATTCAAAACAAGAGTTATATTACAAAAAAAGCCTTATGCATTATTACATAAGGCTTTTAAAAAAACAAATACTAAAATTATTTTAAAAATTTACTTTTCCCGACAAAAAGTTTATTAACCAAATCAGATTTAGTTCCATTAAAAACTGTTCCATTATTATAAGTTGAAGTAATTAGTTTATTATTTACTGAATCTAATAAATTATTATACAGTTTTATATTGAACGGCACAAAATTATCACCTTCAATTATTAATGAGTATTGTTCTTTGCCTAAAGTATTTACATCAATGTCATCAACAAAATTCTGATTACTTGTTACAGCAATTGAACTAAGGTATTTAGCAACTGTAGCAGAATCAGCCAATAAACCATCAATCATCCACTTATTGTTTTGCTTTAGCATGGTAAATGAACTATCAGGATAAATAAAACTTAGTTTATTAATATCCTGTTTTTTAGTTTTAACCAAATATTTATTCCTATATGAATTAATATCACGGTTGTAAGTCATACTTAAAAAACCATCTACCGCATAAACTATCTTGTCGTTATTTAACCTAACATAGCTAATCATTGTACCTTGACGCTGATATTGGTTTTTTGGTTGTTTATAAGAAAATTTACCGATGTAAATATCAGCAAGTGCTTTTTTATCCTGATTAACCAAAACTCTTGTTCCTACAGAGTCAATCACTTCAAATTCTTTCCATTTATCTTTTGTAGTAGCAGCTACTCTTTTTGGCTTTAATTTTAAAAGCTCTTCCAGCATATTATCAACCATAGTTTTATCAGCATTAAAGCTTTTTCCTTTTGAAGAAACTTTCCAATTATCTGCCTTTTTTGTTAGTTTTATCTGCTCTTTTCCTGCTTTTGGAATTATGGTAATAGCTGTAGCCTGAGTTTTGTCAAAATTAACCAGTTCTTTTCTAAAAGACCTG
This sequence comes from Chlorobiota bacterium, assembly GCA_013152655.1. Classification (GTDB taxonomy): domain Bacteria; phylum Bacteroidota; class Bacteroidia; order Bacteroidales; family B39-G9; genus JAADFW01. The sequence goes on along the minus strand of JAADFW010000076.1, from coordinate 5,346 downwards.
TCTCCTTTTTTCGATTCATATATTTTTAATACAATAACTATTGCTAAAAGCAGCACAAATACAATAGCAAGACTTTTAAAATTCATTTTATTAAACATAACCTTCCTCCATTCTTTTAACTCTTTTACTTCTATTTAACTGCATTCTTATAAAACCGTAAATTATAATTAATAAAATAGGCAATAAGAAGTTTAGGTATTTCAAGAATGTTTTTTTGCCATCCTCAATCTGGTCGAGTGGCCTGGATGAAATACCTTTTGTTCTTAACTCAATTAACCCGGTGTCGTCTGACAGCCAATCAATTGAATTTACCATTAAGTTTACATTGTCTTCCTGAATTTGATTTCCCTGCCTTCCTTCGCCGTTTACAGGAAAATTTCCATCGCTAACCAAAACAATTTTTGATTCTGCATTTCCTGTTATTTTACCACTTAATACAGCAGCAACTGTTTGATGCGATAACGGGAAATCTGTTGCATTCCATTTTTTGCTTATATCAAAATAGGTTGGAGATGATTGTGTTCCGGTTTTTTCTGAAGTGAAAGCTATTGGCAAATATGTTAAAGAAGTATCACCAATGTAATTAATTGAACTTGCAAATTGTAAAATAACTGCTTCAAGTCCTTTTGTAATAGGATGGTCGGCAAAATCAGAAATTATTGGAATATAAGGAAACTGTACTTGAGATGTAAAACTAAAAAAACCTTTTTGTTGTCTTACTCCTACACTGGCGCATTTTGCGTCAATTACAAAATTATTTTCAACCACTAATCCTTTGTTAGACAACCATGTTTCTAAACCTGTATTAATTGTTGTTCCGCTTGCATTATTTAAGTCTCCTTTAACACGGTTCATGGCTATAAACAGATTGCCACCCTGTGCTAAATAGTTGTCTAATTGTTTTAATTGATAGTCAGGGAATGAGTCTCTTGGGTCAACCAGTGCTACTGTTTTATATTTTAACAATTGTTCTGAAGTATCATTTAATGTTACTTCTTCAATATTATATAAAACTGATAAAGAAGAATATACCTGCTGAAAAGCTGATAATGCGGGCTCTCCGTTTCCTTGCAATAAACCTATTTTGGGTTTGTCGGAAACAGAAAGTTTTTTTATACTGGATGATAGTGCATATTCCATAGCTGTTCCGGGTTGCATAAAAGGAATAACATCAGATTCTTCTCCCATTTGAATAACTGCTCCCAGAAAAGCCTTTTGCTGTTTAACCTGGTCTTTTTCGCGTACATTAATTATTACAGGTTGTACCCCGGCTTGTGCAGCTTCCATTTCTTTTTGCTCATCCTTATTCGGATTTATAAACTCATATACTAACATTCCTTTTGAAACATTAGAATATTCTACCAATAAATCTTTAAAATCTCTTCTTGTTTTTGCAACATCCGGAGGTAAGTTTTCAGAAAAATATGCAGTAACAGTAACCGGCTCCGGTAGGTTTCTTAAAATATCCTTTGTTGCATCGCTTAATGTATATCTGTGATCTTCTGTAAAATCGAGCCTTAAAAACAATTTATCAGAAATTATATTTAAAAGCACTAAAACAGCTATTACAATAAGCAAATAATAAACTATTGTTTTTTGATTCTTCATATCTGTAATTTTTAATCTAATTTTTATTCAGGTAAACTTGATTTTGATAAAACTGCTTCAGACGACACTAATCCAATAAATATGATTGATAAAAAGTAGATTATGTCCTTAGAGTCAATTACCCCTCTTGAAATAGATTCAAAATGAGTAGAAACGCTTAAAAAGTCGAATGTTTGGCCTATCAAACCGGTAAAATTATTAGCTAAAACATCAAAAATAATATGGAAGAACATTCCAATAAATAAGGCTAATAAGAATCCAACTATTTGATTATTAGATATACTACTGGTAAACAAGCCAATACTTATATACATAGCACTCATTAATATTAATCCGATATAGCCTGAAATAACAGCACCATGGTCAATGTCGCCCAAATTAGCAACTGTAATATAATAAGGAATTGTTAATGCTAATGCAATAACTATTAATAACAGTGTTGCAGTAAATTTTCCTAGCACTACTTGCCAATGAGTTACAGGCTTGGTTAAAAGCAGCTCAATAGTGCCTGAACGGTTTTCTTCTGCTAACAAACGCATGGTTAATGCCGGAATAAAGAAAAATAAAGTCCAGTAAGCAATACTAAAAAATGATTGCAAACTTGCTTGTCCTACAAAGAAAATATCAGCACCATAAAGCCATGTAAAAAATCCGCTAAACCCCAGAAAAGCAATAATCATTATATATGCCATTAGCGAATCAAAAAATGTGTTTAATTCACGCTTAGCAATTATCCATATCTTTTTCATTATTTATTTTTTTTAAATTTTATTTTACAATATCTTTTTAATTAAGTGTCAGTTCACGGAAAATATCCTCCAGTTTGGTTTCAACCGGTGTCATCTCCATTAATATCCATCCGTTTTTTACACATAATTCAAAAATTTGACGTTTGGAAGAAGTTTCATTTTTACTTTGAACTTCATAGTAATTTTCCGTTTCCTTAGGATCTACCATATCAACCGTATCAAGTTCTTGCAATGAAGTTACCACTGAATTTTTATCAGCATTCTCAATACAAATTTTAAGAAGTTCTTTTCCTTGCGATAGTTTTCTTAATTCATCTGAAGTGCCATCAGCAACAATTTTACCTTTGTTAATAATCAATATTCTGTCGCAAGTTGCTTCAACTTCGGCCAAAATATGAGAACTTAGTATAACTGTTTTTTCTCGTCCTATGTTTTTAATTAATTCCCGTATCTCAACAATTTGGTTAGGATCAAGCCCTGATGTTGGTTCATCTAAAATTAAAACTTCAGGATCGTGAATTAATGCCTGGGCCAACCCAACACGTTGCTTGTACCCTTTTGACAATTCACCAATTTTTTTATGCTTTTCACCTTCTAATCCACATATCCTAACCATTTCTAATATCCTGGTTTTTATTTGACTTTTACTTATATCTTGCAGTTCAGCAACAAAGTATAAGTAATCAACAACAGTCATGTCAGGATAAAGAGGGTTTTGTTCAGGCACATAACCAATACGTTTTTTAATTTCCTGCGGATTATCTTTTATTGAATAATCGCCAACATAAATTTTACCAAAAGTTGGAGCTAAAAAACATGTTATAGCTTTCATCGTAGTAGTTTTTCCTGCACCATTTGGCCCAAGAAACCCTAGAACTTCACCTGTTTTTACCTTAAACGAAATATTGTCAACCGCTTTTTGCGGCCCATATTTCTTTGTGAAATTTTCTATTTTTATATCCATATCAGTAATTTTTTGTACAAAAAAATATAAAATTCAGTCATGTTATTCAAAAATTAACATTATTTAACAAGAATTTTCAGCAAACTAATCTATCCGGTGCATTGAGGTTATTTTTATATGGTAGTGCAAATAATTGTGCTATAAAAGATATTACATTGAAATATCTTAGTTTTTGCTTAACTCTTAGTGTCTATTTATTTTTAGTTTTGCAAATCATTTACTAATAATAAAAGAAATATGTCAAATCTTGAATTTTCTATTATTGCTTTTACATCATTTTTTTCATTAATAAATCCAATAGCTACCATGCCTGTTTTTATGAGTATGACAGTTGATTTCGATTCGCAAAGAAGAAAAATGACTGCCATAAAAGCTATTGTTATTTCATTTTTGGTTTTGTTATTATTTGCCTTTACAGGACAGTTACTTTTTAAATTTTTTTCAATTTCGGTAGAAAGTTTCAGAATTGTTGGTGGCATTATATTTTTTATGATGGGTTATGATATGCTACAGGCCAAAATAATTCGTACTAAAATGGACGAAGATGAAAAAATAAAATATGCTAATGATATTGCTATTACACCTTTGGCCATACCAATGATTTGTGGCCCGGGGGCAATTACCAATGCTATTGTGATGATGGAGGATGCTTCAAATTTTTCTCAAAAAGCATTGCTTATTTCTATGTTAGTATTTGTATTACTTCTTTCGTTAATTATTTTTTTAAGTGCAAACAAAATAATAAAAATACTTGGCCAAACCGGTAATAAAATTCTGATGCGTTTAATGGGATTAATTGTTATGGTAATAGCTGTTGAGTTTTTCTTTAGTGGCTTAAAACCAATTTTAATTGATGTTTTGCAAAATATTCCAAAATGACCTTTTCCACGCTTTGCTAATGCTAGTAGAAAATCATCCTTTGGATCCCTACATACTTCTTTAATCCGCTTTATTTCATAAACTTTACTAATAATTCGAATAAAATCCACCAAATCCTATACATTTGCTGATAAGAAAGTGATATTTGAAATGATCCTGTATTCATAATTTAAATTTTTATCAAAATTACCTATTTATCTTTCAAATAAAAATTATACAATCTGAGATAATCAGTAATGCGGCATGAGGCCTAACGTTGCGACTATGGTGCTGTGCCGCATTTTCACTACAAAATTTCTTGATTTGCAGTATGTTCATATTTGCAATTATTTGTCTTGGTAGCACTAATTGCGGTATGCACTATGAGCCTTTGTTAGCCAAAGTAGTATATACAAATAATTCCTATCATAATTAATGCTGAAACTATAATCTCAAACACAAATAATAAATTTATCATAAATGAAAATCTATGTTTTTTTGCCCTAAGGTTTAACCAGCCATCAAAGTCAATATTCTCTGTCATTTCATTAATCCCATATTTATAGTCTCTGTATTTGGGGGGTAATAGAAATTCATCTCCTGGTATCCATCTCTTATTTTCAGGAATCTTCTCAGGTAAATCCAAAAGTATTAGTATTTTAAACATGGTTGCCTCTTCAATATATAGAAGTCTTGATTCTCTATTTAGATTTTTAATGCCAAAAAATAATGCAAAGATTGCACATAGCGGTAGCAATAGAAGTCCAAACATTACAAGAGTATTGTCAATTACATTTAATTTTGCAGCTGTAATTATTCCTCCCATTGTTGAAACGATTAATGCAGTAAAAATGCTTTCAAAAAATTTTATTGTTTCCCATTTACGAACATTATAATCGATTCTATTCTTATTAAATTCCTTGAAAAGTTCAAGCAAGTTCCTTTCAACATTCGATTCTATTTTCATTTTTTTCTTTTTTCTTGACTATTTTGGCTAACGCTCAAAATATAATGCGTTTTAATGCATTATTTTTTTTTGTTGTGCGTTCGTTTATTTATTTTTCGGTGTCCCAGGATTTATTGTAGTCATTATTGTTGTAACACGTGATATTTCTAAATAATAATCTAAATCTTTTAATCCTTTCAAAATTGTATCAAAAAAATCTT
>JAADFW010000075.1 GCA_013152655.1 Chlorobiota bacterium | reverse complement strand
TGAAAAATAAATTACAAACAAATGAAAAACAATACAATATATAAACCAAGAAACCATATTAGAATTGTTACCGCAGCCGCATTATTTGATGGGCATGATGCTGCAATAAATGTTATGCGCCGGATTATTCAATCAACAGGAGTTGAGGTAATTCATCTCGGGCATAATCGTTCTGTAGCTGAAATTGTTGATTGTGCTATTCAGGAAGATGTTCAGGCAATAGCCATAACATCGTACCAGGGTGGACACATGGAATTTTTTAAATACATGTACGATTTGTTAAAAGATAAAGGTTGCAATCACATTAAAATTTTTGGTGGTGGTGGTGGCGTAATTTTACCCAAAGAGATGGACGAATTACATCAATATGGAATTACACGAATATATTCGCCTGACGATGGGCGTACGTTGGGATTGCAGGGAATGATAAACGATCTGGTTGAAAAATCGGATTTCCCGACAGGGAAAAATGTGAAAATAACAATTAAACAAATTGAGGATAAAAACCCGGTTGCGTTAGGACGTTTAATTTCGGCAGCCGAAAACTACCCTGAAGAGGTTGAATTATTAATTAAACAAGTTAGAGAAAAAGCAATTGAAAATGACAGGCCTGTTTTAGGAATAACAGGAACGGGTGGAGCCGGAAAATCTTCGTTAGAGGATGAATTAATAAGACGATTTTTAATTGATTTTCCTGAAAAAACAATAGCAGTAATTTCAGTTGACCCTTCAAAACGTAAAACCGGCGGAGCACTTTTAGGCGACAGAATAAGAATGAATTCAATTAACAACTCAAGGGTATTTATGCATTCTTTGGCAACAAGGCAATCAAACCTGGCTCTTTCAAAATATATAAAAGATGCTTTAAATATTGTAAATGCTGCAAATTTTGACCTTATTATCCTTGAAACTTCAGGTATTGGACAGTCAGATACTGAAATTATTGATCACAGTAAAGTATCAATGTATGTTATGACACCTGAATATGGTGCGGCATCGCAACTTGAAAAAATTGACATGCTCGACTTTGCCGATATAATTGCGTTAAATAAATTTGATAAACGAGGTGCTTTAGATGCACTGCGCGATGTTAAAAAACAATATGCCAGAAATCATAATCGCTGGGAAGAAGATGTTGATTCAATGCCTGTTTACGGAACAATTGCTTCACAATTTAATGACCCGGGAGTAAACAACCTGTATAAGGCTTTAATGAAAATAATAAAAGACAAAACAGGCCATGATTTTCATTCCGGATATATTGCCAGTGGAGAAATGTCTGAGAAATTATTTATTATACCTCCACAGAGGGTTCGCTATTTATCTGAAATTGCTGAAACAATTAGAAATTATAAAAAATGGGTGGCAGAACAATCTGACATAGCCGGGAAATTGAATAACTTACATTCAACAGTTGAAATTTTATCTGCAAACGAAAACAATGAAAAAGAAATTGAAAAAATCAATAAAATAAAATCAGATTTTGAATTTAAACTTGATAGAACTAATCAACAAATTATTGAAAATTGGCCAGATAAAGTAAATCGTTATAAAAATAAAATTTTTTCTTTTAAAGTAAGAGATAAGAATATTGAAATTGAAACATTTACTGAATCTTTATCACATTTAAAAATTCCTAAAATAGTTACACCTAAATATAAAAACTGGGGCGATATATTACGCTGGAATTTATTGGAAAATGTTCCGGGTGAATTTCCTTTTACTGCAGGTGTATTCCCTTTTAAAAGGGAAGGAGAAGACCCAACCCGTATGTTTGCAGGCGAAGGTGGACCTGAAAGAACCAATAAGCGATTTCATTATGTTTCGTTTGGTATTCCGGCCAAAAGACTTTCTACTGCTTATGATTCGGTAACATTGTATGGCGAAGACCCTGACATTAGGCCCGATATTTATGGTAAAATTGGCAATTCGGGAGTTTCAATAGCTTGTTTAGATGATGCAAAAAAATTGTATTCCGGTTTTGATTTATACAGTTTGCAAACTTCGGTTTCTATGACTATAAACGGCCCTGCACCAACCATGGTTGCATATTTTTTAAATGCAGCAATTGATCAGCAATGTGAAGTTTATATTAAAAAAAACGGACTGGAAAAAGAAGTAAAAGCAAAGATTAATGAATTATATAAAAAGCGAGGAACAACTCCCCCGCTGTATCAGGGTAAATTGCCCGAAGGAAACAATGGCTTGGGCTTGTTGCTTTTAGGAATAACAGGCGATAAAGTGCTTCCTAAAGAAGTTTATGAAAAAATTAAGAAAGAAACTATTTCAAAAGTCAGGGGAACTGTTCAAGCTGATATTTTAAAAGAAGATCAAGCGCAAAATACCTGCATCTTTTCTACAGATTTCTCACTAAAATTAATGGGTGATATTCAAGAGTATTTTATTGCAAATAGCATTAGGAATTTTTATTCAGTTTCTATTTCAGGGTATCATATTGCCGAAGCCGGTGCAAACCCAATTACACAACTTGCATTAACACTTGCTAATGGATTTACTTATGTAGAATACTATTTAGCACGAGGAATGGATATTAATAAATATGCTCCAAATCTTTCATTTTTCTTTTCAAATGGTATTGATCCTGAATATTCTGTAATAGGAAGGGTTGCCAGGCGAATATGGGCGGTAACAATGCGTGAAAAATATAAAGCTGATGCTCGTTCGCAAAAACTTAAATACCATATTCAAACTTCCGGGCGGTCATTACATGCACAAGAAATAGACTTTAACGATATTCGAACTACTTTGCAAGCTTTATATGCCATTTATGATAATTGTAACTCTTTGCATACCAATGCTTATGATGAAGCTATAACAACTCCAACCGAAGAATCGGTAAGAAGAGCAATTGCCATTCAAATGATAATTAACCATGAATTAGGGTTGGCTAAAAATCAAAATCCTTTACAGGGATCATTTATTATTGAAGAATTAACCGAACTGGTTGAAGAGGCTGTGCTGGCTGAATTTGATAGAATTACTGAAAGAGGAGGAGTGCTGGGTGCTATGGAAACCATGTATCAGCGTGGTAAAATTCAGGAAGAATCGTTGTATTATGAGCGTATGAAAGAAAGCGGAAAACTTCCTATTATGGGTGTAAATACATTTTTATCATCAAGTGGTTCTCCAACAATTTTGCCCAAAGAAGTAATTAGGGCAACAGAAAAAGAAAAACAATATCAAATAAAAATGTTAAAAGAACTTCATAAAACATATGAAAATGAAGCTTTGGAGCATATAGAAAAATTAAAAGAAGCAGCCCGAAAAAATGAAAATATATTTGCTGAATTAATGGAAGCTGCTAAATATTGCTCAATTGGACAAATAACCAATTCTTTATTTGAGGTTGGAGGGCAATACAGAAGAAATATGTAGTTTTAATTAGAAGTGTAGATTCATTAGTTTAAATTTAAAGTCACATATAAATCCATTTTTTATAATAAATGAACCGAACATGACAAAATTTAACTTTTTTAACGCTTACAGAGAATGATTATTTTCTTCATGCGGTTCCATCCCGAAACTGTTTCGGGACGGGTGCTGACATTTGAAATTTAATAAATAAACAGATGAAACATTCAAGAATAACTATTTGTTTTATTACATTTCTTATTCTTTTTCAGTTTGCACTTCAAAAAGTATTTGCATACAGTGGAAATGACAATTATGTTTTTCCTTTAAATAAAAAATATTTTATTCTTGAAAAGGAAGAAAATAATTATCAAGGGTTTACTATTTTACACAAAGCAGATACATCAGAAATTAAAGTAAAAATTATTAATAACTTACTTCAGAATTCATTTGCTGCACAATCTGTAAAACTGTATTATTATGCGCAGAATTATTTAAAAAATACAGGCCAGATTGAAACTATTGAACCCGTTTTTTTATTGCTTTCAGGTAATAAAGGAGGTTATACACGTAAAGGTTTTTATTTAAGAAAGGCCAACGAAAAAATTAATAAATCAGAGGTTTATTATATTGATTTTTCAAAAGAAAATGATAACGAAGAGAATTATTTAGGTTCTTTTTCGCAGATATTTCCGCATGAAATGGGGCATGTAATTTACCGGCTTCTTACACGCAAATTTAAAAAGGATTTGCCAAAAGGAGTTGATATTCATTTTTCAAGCATAATTACTGACTTTAGAACTGCTTTTGATGAGGGTTTTGCTTTGCATTTTGAAAATATTGCCTTTGAACATGAACAGAACTTGTCATTAAAAAAGGCTATTGAGAAAGATTTTATTCTGAAAAAAGAAGTGGTAGAACGGTTTTCCGCAGGTTATCTTCGTGATTTTTACCTGCCGTTTAGATTAGATTATTACAGAATTACACCTATTGTATGGTATGATATATTTGAAAATATTAAGCATATTGAATGGATAAATAATAATTTATACAAACATAAAACAAAGACTTTTAAAATTAGAAATGCTGAAAGAGCAATTTTTTTAAGAAATTCAGGAGTAAATCCTGATTTAACCGAATTTAAAAATTATCAACAAGCTTTATCAACAGAAGGAGTAATTGGGTCTTTTTTTAACGATTTGCTGAATAGTAAATTAGCGAATAATTATGAGGATTTTTGCTTCTATAAAGATTTTTTAAATAAGATACCCAATGATACTACACCCGAAAAATTGTTTACTCCTTTAGAAAATGAATACTTAAAAGTATTTTATGTATTTAATAAATACCTTGATTCTATATCTTTGAACCACTCTCCTTTAATAACATTTATGCAAGGTTATTTATGCGAATTCCCTATTGAGAAAGGAGTTGTAATGCGTTTATTTGAGGAAGCCACAGGCTATTATTTTACGAAGAATACAGGGCCGGAGATTTGGTTGTTAAATAAGGAATACAAACATGGAATTTTGCTCTATGACCAATTTGGAGGAAATAAAGTTGATTTTTATTCATTTAATATCAATGCAGCAGATAGAGAAGATTTACTTACAATAAAAGGCTTAAAAAATAATGAAATTGAAAGTATCTTGAAATATAGGGATTCAAAAGGCTTTTTTACTTCGCTATCTAACCTTGATAGTATAAAAGGCTTGTCGGAAATGAACAAGGAAGCTATTTTAAGCTGTAGTTTCGACCAGAATTTTATCAATACAAACAAAAAAGAATTAAAGCTTTACAAGTTGATTTTTTCGGGATTGACCAGGCTTTTTGAAAAAGGACTGTTTTACTTATTCATTTTTATTACTTTTTATTATTTATTGTTTTACGGTAAGAAACATGTAATGAAAATATTTACTGTTAAATATGTTATTAGAAAAATAATTAAACTTTATTTCCTGGTTTTTTTGGGTTTTTTATCGGTTTTATTAGCCAATGAACCTTTACAATTGTTTCTTATTATTTCGGTTGTTTTTGTTACAATTGAGTTTTTATTATTGAAAAGAGAAAGAAATAAACGTGATGCTTTTCACACTTCTTTTTTCATTATAGTAATGATTATGTTTTCAGTATGGTAAAATGTTTTGTAAATTCTGAGTGCTTTTAAAAAGTATGTTTAAGCCTATAATAAATTTTTTAGTAGTCATTCTGTTTATAGTTTGTGCTAAACAGCTTAATTCACAGGTTTTGATAAATGTAAAATTTATTGGTTTGTCAGGCCATTTAAAAAAATCGCCACATCCGCAGTTATATAAATTGAAATTAGATAAAAACGGTTTTCTGGTTTTAAATACGGGTGTAATGTTAGGTGTTGAAAAACAAATATGGAAGCCCTGGTTTTCTGTAAAGTTTGCTCAGGGAATTTTATCTGATTGTGCCATGCAATTTGCCGGTTTTACACATTTAGGTTTTCGATTAACTTATAATACAGGGAATCATTATTTTAGTATTGGCAATGGCCCGACTTTGTTTTACAGAAACGACTGGAATAAGTTACCCGGTTATGTTGATGAAGGATTATTTAAACGAAATAAAAAATTTCAATATTTGTTTTTTTGGTATGCCGGTGAAGTAGAGTACAATTATAAAATATCAGAAAATACCGATATTGGAATAACTTTTATTCCCGGGCCGCCTGAGTTTTTTACTATTATTCCTGGTGTTAGAATAAAAATTGATTAATAATAAAGTGTTTTTATAATTATGTTAGGCTACAATTTTAAAAAATGAGAAAATGAAGTTAAAATACATTCTAATTGTTATCGGAGTTTTATGCTTTTCTAAAGGAAATGCACAACTAAAAGTGAATATTGGTGTAGATACAACAACAGAAAAATCACATATAGTAATTGATTTTCTCAATAAATATTATTCAGACTTTAAAGAAGACAATAAAGTAAACTATAATGATTATTTTGATGAAAGTAACGTGAAATTATTCAGTTACCCGGATAAAACCGCATTTGGATTAATTGGTAACACAACGAATTACATTATGGGAACACCGTATCTTTTAGCTTTAGACACAAAAGCAGATACAGTTAAAGCCAAAGTCATGTTTGCTTCCATAGATTCAAATAGTAACCTTACAACAAATTTTATTGCTAATTATTATA
>JAADFW010000074.1 GCA_013152655.1 Chlorobiota bacterium | reverse complement strand
ATTTTTAACTTTTCAAGTTTTTAAGTTTTTAGATTACGATATATTAACTTATTTAAAAATTGTAAGGCAAAAAGTTCTGTGAGGTATTTATTACAACTATATATAGTTGTTTATTAATTCTTTAGAAAATAACTTAAGTAAGGTAGTTGTTAAGTTAAAAAGAAAAATACTTAGAATATGTTATTTAAAATGAATAGCCAACACTCACGCCGGGAAAAGGCCCATTTGACAGATATATGTTAAATCGTAGAACCAAGCCTCCGCTTAAAGATTGGATTCTGTATCCAACATTAACAATAGGATAAACGCTAATGGCTTTTAAAAGATTTTCGTAAACCGTATTTATTCCAAAGCCTAATTCAATATGCGAACGGGAATTAAATAAAAGTGTTTGGATTGATATTGGAAACATATATCCATTCTCAGCAGATGTAGCATCAACTGAATTATTTAACTGCCAATAACCAACTGCTCCTTTAGCATAAAAAGTTATATAATCAGAATGTCCTATATATCGTTCATAATTAATAGTTGCCGCCTTTATTTTACCGGCATACGATAATTCTGCATACACACTATTAGGAATTAATCTATCATTAACAAATTTCTGAGAAAATGCAGAGTTATAAGAAAAAAACACAAAAAGAAAAAATATTAAATTCTTCATAATTTAAATGGTGTAGGATTCATTTTCTTTCACAATATACACATCTTAAAAATATTTTAAATATATTTTGATTTAAAATTACATGAACTATTATTTATCTACCATGTTTGACAGTTTAAATGATATATAAAGTTAATTTAATATTTCACTATAAATAAAACAAAAATTAATGTTTCCATTTAAAAAATTCAACTTTGTAACCGCCCGGATCTTTAATTAAAAAAGCAGAAATAGGAGTATTATTTTCATCAGATAATTCTTTGATAAAAGAAACATTCTGTGATTTTAAATAGGCATACCACCCTTTAATATTCGAAGCTTCAAAACTCAACATTACTTGCTTTTCTGCTTCTTTATGAAAACCCGTTTTTAATATATCTACCAGTCCAATTAATGAGTTATCTGTTGTTTTGTAAATTTTAACCCAGCCATCGTCATATGTATTTTCAAAACCCAGTGTATTCTCATAAAAAAAAGCAGCTGAATCAAGGTTGTGGTAATACATAAATACAATTTGCTTGTCAATCAAAGGAAGTTTCTTTTTTAAATTTGGTTTACATTGCATCAAGAATGTTGTTAATACAATAAAAAACAGCATTTTTATTTTCACAGTAAAAAAATTAGTTAGACATTTATATTTCAATAGTTTAAAATCTATAAATCATGTTATTTTTGCAAAAAACAAAACTAATTAAATAATTGCAAACTTGATATATCCACAAAATTTCGAAAATAAAATAGGGTTTGACCGAATTCTGGAACAAATTCAAAATGTATGTTTATCTCCGTTAGGTAAATTACAAGTAGAGAATATAAATTTTGAAACAAACCGAGGTGTTATTAATAATTTGTTAGAAGAAGTTTCTGAATTTAAAAATATTTGCCTGAACCATGATGATTTTCCTATAGATTATTATTATGACCTTACTAATTCGTTTGAAAGAATAAGGGTTGAAGGGTTATTTTTTGAAGTTGTAGAGATTTATAATTTAAGAAAGACACTTGGAACAGTTAAAAAAATAATTCAGTTTTTTAAGAAGCATGCCGAATCATATCCTATAATTTCGCAAAAAGTTAGTAGTATTAAATATTATCCATTTGTAACCGAACGTATTGATCAAATTCTTAATAAACACGGAAAAATTAAAGATAATGCTTCTTTTGAGCTAAAAAATATTAGAAATGAGCTTATCAGAAGGCAAAATTCGGTTTCAAAAGTTGTAAATTCAATCTTAAAGAAAGCAGTATCTGACGGATTAATTGATAAAGAAACTTCCATCTCAATGCGTGACGGAAGAGCAGTTCTTCCAGTATCGGCTACCAATAAAAGGAAAATAAGCGGATTAGTGCATGATATGTCTGCTTCAGGAAAAACAGCTTTTATTGAGCCAATAGAAGTTGTTGAAATTAATAATGCCATTAAGGAGTTGGAATATGCCGAACAGCGCGAAATTAAAAATATTTTAATAGAATTTACAGAATCTGTAAAACCTTATATTGAACATATTGCCGAAGCATTTTATTTATTGGGGCAATTAGATTTTATACGAGCTAAAGCACTTTTTGCTATTAAAACCAATTCAATAAAACCCAAGATTGAAACTTCACCGTTTTTTTACTGGAATAGTGCGGTACATCCTTTATTAGAGCAATCGTTAAAAGCAGAAGGTAAAAATGCGGTTCCGCTAACTGTTGAGTTAAATAACGAGCAAAGAATAGTTTTAATTTCAGGCCCTAACGCCGGCGGTAAATCGGTTTGTATTCAAACAGTTGGACTTTTACAATATATGCTACAATGTGGCTTACTGGTTCCAATGAATGAAAATTCAACGGTTGGTATTTACGAAAAAATATTTATTGATATTGGTGACGAGCAATCAATTGAAAATGATTTAAGTACATACAGTTCACATTTATTGAACATGAAGTATTTTATAAAAAATGCTAATGAAAATACTTTAATTTTAATTGATGAATTTGGTAGCGGAACCGAACCCATGTTAGGTGGAGCAATTGCTGAATCTATTTTAAATAAGTTAAATAATAAAAAAATAAACGGAGTTATAACAACTCATTATACTAACTTAAAGCATTTTGCATCATCAGTTGAAGGAATTCAAAATGGGGCCATGCTATATGACATGAATAAACTGCAACCGCTTTTTATTCTGGAAATTGGTAAACCGGGTAGCTCATTTGCCTTTGAAATTGCACATAAAATTGGATTGCCCAACGATGTTATTGAAAATGCTAAAGAGAAAATTGGGGAAGAACATATTCATTTTGATAAGCATTTAAAAGAAATAATTCGTGATAAAAGATATTGGGAAAACAAGCGTAAAAGAATAAGGAAAACAGAGAAAAAACTTGAAGAGACTTACGATAAATATGCTATAGAATTAAATGAGACTATAGCATTACGAAAAAAAATATTAGCAGAAGCGAAACAACAAGCAGAAAAAATATTACAAGAATCGAATCGAAAAATTGAATATACAATTCGAAAAATAAAAGAGCATAATGCTGAAAAGGAAAAAACCAGAGAGATAAGAAAAGAATTAGAAAATTTTAAAAGTGAAGTGAGTAAACTCAATCAAAAAGAACACCTTGAATTAGAGCGTAAGATAAATAAATACAATCAGAAGCAGCCTAAATTAAGTAATAATAAAGCTGACTTAAAAAAAGACAAATCGTTAGAAGGAAATATAATAATTGGTGATTTTGTTAGAATTAAGGGGCAGGAAAACATTGGCGAAGTGATTGATAAAAATAAGGAAAATCTGGTGGTGGCTTTTGGCCAATTAATTACTACGGTAAAAATGCTGAAAGTTGATAAAGTTGATTCCTCTGAAAAGCCAATGCTAAAAAATGCAACTACAAAATCAAATTTATCAAGTTTTAATTTGCATAAAAAAAGATTGAATTTCAAATCCGGATTAGATGTAAGAGGAATGCGTGTTGATGAGGCTTTACAAACAGTAACTGATTATATTGATGAGGCTATTATGCTTAATGTGAGCGAAGTAAGAATTTTACACGGCAAAGGAAATGGGATTTTACGACAAGTAATAAGAGAATATTTATCAACCATTAACCTTATAAAGTCATATAAGGATGAGCATATTGAATTGGGTGGAGCAGGAATAACCGTTGTAAATTTTTAACCTTACATATAAATCACATCTTCTTTTTCCGGCATAACAATCCATAAAATGATATAAACCAGTAAACCCGGAAATGCTGCTGAAAAAATTGAGATTAATAAGTAGGCTATTCTAACCAAAGCTGTATCCCATCCGTAATATTCAGCAATTCCGGCACATACTCCGGCAATTGCTTTATTTTGTGAACGTATTAAGCGCTTTTTTTGTATCATAAATTTAATTAACTTTTACTTATGCTAAAATAATATTAAATACGAATAAAACTGATATAATTTTCAATTTTTGTAATATCTAAATTATTATAGGTTTAGTCCTGTTATTACTTTCTTTAATACTATACATCTCTATTCTACTCCCACTCAATAGTTGCCGGCGGTTTAGAACTAATATCATAAACCACGCGGTTTACACCCTGCACCTGGTTTATTATTTTATTTGAAATTTCAGCTAAGAATTCATAAGGTAAATGTGACCAATCAGCTGTCATGCCATCAACAGACGAAACTGCTCTTAAAGCAACCACATTTTCATAAGTACGCTCGTCGCCCATCACTCCTACTGATTGTACAGGAAGCAATATAGCCCCTGCCTGCCATACTTTATTATATAACCCGGATTTTTTTAATCCATTTATATAAATATCATCCACTTCCTGCAATATTCTAACTTTTTCTCTTGTAATTTCTCCCAGAATTCGAATTGCCAGCCCGGGCCCCGGGAACGGATGCCGGCTTATAAATTTATCAGAAATATTTAAAGCTTTTCCTACTCTTCTAACTTCATCTTTAAATAATAAGTTAAGTGGCTCAATTACTTTCAGGTTCATCTTGTCAGGCAAGCCTCCAACATTATGGTGTGACTTTATTGTAGCTGATGGCCCTTTAACTGAAATCGACTCAATTACATCAGGATAAATGGTTCCCTGGGCTAACCATTTTACTTCCTTTATTTCGCGTGCTTCCTTATCAAAAGTTTCAATAAATATCCGGCCTATTATTTTGCGTTTTTGCTCCGGTTCAGAAACTCCTTCCAATTCATTAATAAATTTTTCAGAAACATCAACACCTTTTACATTCAATCCCATATTATTATATGATTCCAGTACATCATTATACTCATTTTTTCGTAACAGGCCATTGTTGACAAAAATGCAGGTAAGATTTTTACCAATTGCTTTATGTAATAAAATTGATGCTACTGTAGAATCAACACCTCCTGATAAACCTAATACAACTTTATCGTTTTTAACCTTTTCACGAATATTTTTTATTGTAATATCAACAAACGAATCAGGAGTCCAATCTTGTTTGCATCCGCAAATATCAACCGTAAAATTTTTAAGCAATTCCAAACCTTCCGTACTATGATATACTTCAGGATGAAATTGAATCCCATAAGTTTCTTCGTTTAATATTTGAAATGCACCAACTTTTACATCTTTTGTACTGGCAATAATCTTATAATTTTCAGGAATACTGTCAATTGTATCGCCGTGCGACATCCATACCTGGCTGTTTTTTGAAATGTTTTTTAAAAGATTATTCTTATTATCAACATATTGTAAATTGGCTCTGCCATATTCTCTTGTTTTTGAAGGTAATACTTCTCCACCAAAATAGTGTGCTAAATACTGAGCTCCATAGCAAATTCCAAGCAATGGGAATTTCCCTTTTATTTCAGATAAATCAGGTATTAATGCATTTTTATCTCTGACTGAAAATGGGCTTCCTGATAAAATAACACCTTTTATGTTTGTATTTAACTCAGGTATTTTATTAAAAGGATGAATTTCGCAGTAAACATTTAATTCGCGAATACGCCTGGCAATTAATTGTGTATATTGTGAGCCAAAGTCGAGTATTAATAGTTGTTCTTGCATAATTTATGTAGTTTAAAAATTTGACAAGGATACTATCTTTTTGGCATAAGGATACTATCTTTTTAAAAGATAGTATCTTTAATCCTTTCCTTCCGGTTTTTTTTATAATTCATATCGGTATAACTATTCCAAAATAAACTTTATTATTTTTTTCTCATCATATAAATATTTATGAAATTCTATAAATTCTAATTTATTGTTAAAGAATTCTGAAAGCACTAAATCTTTTGCCTGTTGCACAAGGATATTATCTTTTTGAAAGATAGTATCCTTGTTTTTATCGTATAATGGATATGAACTGTACTTATAATCACGAAAATCACTTATCATTCCATGTTTTTGAGGATTATAATGAATATAAAAAATCAGATGTCTTAAATAATCATCTGAATCAATCTCTATACGTTTAAAATTCTTAAGGAATAAACTACCACTTCTATTTTCTTGTTTATTAATTGACATGGAGTACGAGATGAAAAATTTTCTAAATTGCTGGCCGGTTAGTTTACCAATTTGTAACAAATCAGTAGTTACCTGATTATTAATTACAATTCTATCTTTGATTTTAATAAGAAGATGAAAATGATTGTTCAGTAAACAAAAAGCAAGTGTATCAATATAATTATTCAAATATTTTACGTATTTGCTTATAAAATATTTATAATTTCTGTTTTCAAAGAAAATATTCTCATAATTATTTCCTCTATTATAAATATGATAATATTTATCTCCCAACAACGGTTGTATCGATTTTTTATCAGGCATATCAGTAATAAGGATACAATAAGGATACTATCTTTTTGAAAGATAGTATCCTTACTCTCTTTTTAGCGTAAATATAATTATTAAATGTAAATGTGGGCTAAATGTGTCTATGTAAAAAATACTATTTGAAAAAAAAAGGATACTATCTTTTTAAAAGATAGTATCCTTGTGCTCCTA
>JAADFW010000073.1 GCA_013152655.1 Chlorobiota bacterium | reverse complement strand
AGTTCGTATTTATTTTTAATTCATTAGCTACATCATTTATAATCTTAATCTTAACTTTGCACGATGTTATAAATACAAAAATTATTAAACTAATCAGCGTAAAATATTTATATTGTGTTTTGTTATTCTTCATTATTAATTATCCTTTTTTCTTCTATTTTTCTTAGCAAATTTTTTGATATAGAACCTAATTTTTTAGCTTCATTCCATTTCTCAACAGCTTTTATTTCTTCACCATTTTTATATAGAATATCGCCATAATGCTCAGTTATCACACTGCTTGTTGAGCCACCGTTTTCATAAGCCATTCTGATATATACTAAAGCTGCATTATATTCTTTCAATTTATATAAAACCCAGGCATATGTATCTAAATACGAACTACTTGTATCATTAATTGACACACATTTTTTCATCATTTGTGCAGCTTTATCCAACTTTTTATTTTGTAATGCCAGGTAATAACTATAATTATTAAGAACATAAGTATTATTACTATCCAGTGCAATAGTTTTGTCAAAATAATCAAATGCTTGATTATCTTTTTCTAATTTATAATAAGCCTCTCCAATATATGTATATATCTGTTTTCTAATTTCAATATTATTTAAAGCAAAGTCTATTCCGCTTTTTAAAACATTAATAGCTTCTTCATAATTTTTTAAATTATAATTTGCTATTCCACTGAATAAATAAAAAACAGGTTGATTAGGAAATAAATTTAGTGCTTCATTACATTCCAATAACATGTTATTATAATCTTCTTTATAGCTCTCAACTATAATTAATTGCTGCCAAACAAAAAAATTATTTTTAACACTATCTACTATTTCTGCTAATATATCACGTGCATCATTATATTGCTTGTCTTGTAATAATTTTTCAACCTTTAAAAGTTTAATTCTATATTCATTAGGATATTTATTACTTAATAATTTAACTAACCTTTCTTTGGTTTTTTCAATTGAATCGATTCTATATATTTTATCGAGGTTTAAGAGGGCCTGCATTTTATTTTCAATTGGCACATCATCTTTTACCAAGGCTTTTTCCAACTCCTTTAATGACATAGAATTATCTCCAATTCTATTATAAAACTCAAATAATGACATATGTATTAAGCCATTCTCAGGGTCTAATTCCTCAACTTTATTATAAGCTGCTAAGGCTTTTTCGTAATCTATTTGCTCAACATAAAACTCAGCTAATAATCCATAATAATAAGCAGTATTTGGATACAAATTTATAAGATTTAACAACTCTTCTTTAGCCTTCTCATTTTGATTTAGTAAATCATACAATTTTATTTTTTCCAGTCTTATATTAGCATTAAAACCATTTATTTTTTCAATATTATTGAATTGTTGAATTGCTTTTTCATATTCTTTATTTTGAATATATATATTAGCTAAAAAAGAGTAATTTCTAATCTCTTCCGGATTCAAATCAATAAGTTTTTTTGTAGTAGTAATTACACCACTATAATCACCAATTTCCATACTAATTGCTTGCAATAAGTTAAAATACCACTTATTTGTATCATTTTTTTGGATAGCAGAATCAATATATATTTTTGCCTGCTTAAAATTACCCAAATGATATTCCATAGTAGCTAAACTATAATACGGCACTGAAGCCGTTGGAAGATACTTATTACAATCTTTTAATAATATTGATGCTAATTTATAGTTTCCTAACATTAATTGTTTTTGACCTTCAATTAATGAATTTATATAATTTATAGAATCGTATTCTTGAATGTCTTTTTTATTTAAATGCGATAAATTCTCAGAAACACGGCAAGAATATAAAACTGTAAATGCAATAAATAAAAAAGGTATTAATTTTAAATTATTATTTTTCATTCGTAAATTTTAGGGTGTTTTTTTTAGATTTTATTAACTATTTCCGGTGTGTCCAAATCCTCCGGAACCGCGAACACTTTTATTTATTTCATTTACTTGTATTAATTCAGCATTTTCGTGTTTAGAAATAACAAGCTGACAAATTCTATCACCATTATTAATTTTAAAGTCATCTTTTGACAAATTAATTAATATTACACCAATTTCTCCTCTATAATCAGAATCTATTGTTCCCGGAGTATTTAAGACGGTTATACCAAACTTTAGAGCTAATCCGCTTCTTGGCCTTACCTGAGCTTCATATCCCTCAGGCAGCTCAATATACAAGCCTGTTGGTATAAGCTTTCTTTCAAATGGTTTCAAAGTAATACTTTGTGGTATAAACGCTTTTAAATCTAATCCTGCTGATTGGCTTGTACTATATTCAGGCAAAGGATTATTGGATTTATTAATAATATTTATTTTCATTATTTATGTTATCTGATTTTATAACCTTTAATTATCAATATATAATTCTTTTAATGAATTATAAATAGCTTGCAAAGGTAGTTAAACAGAATAAAATATTCAATTTACGTACTTCTAATCCAGAATTTTTGATATAGGAATTTTTGATATAGATGCTCTTTTTTTAATGCAAATAAAATATAACCAAATAACAATATTGAATTAAAAAGATAAATATTTATAAGTTCCTGATTTCTATTTATTTGCACTAAAATATATATAAGTAATGCAATGCCAGCATACAACAGAATGTTTTTAATATCGTACTGAATATAAAAGAATTTTTTTCCGACAAAATAAGAAAGGCTCATCATTGAAAAATAGCATATAAATGTTGCCCAGGCAGAACCAACATAACCAATTTTAGGAATTAATATAAAGTTTAAAACTATTGTAATTATAGCACCTGTAATAGATATAAAAGCTCCATATTTTGTATTATTTGTAAGCTTATACCACACCGATAAATTATAGTAAATTCCTAAAAATAAGTTAGCTGCCAAAACAATTGGAACAATCATTAATCCTTCATGAAATTTAACATCAATAAAGTATTTTACAATATCAATAAAAAGCATTACACCCAAAAAAATAAATAAACCAATAATTATAAAATACTTCATAACAACAGCATACATTTGTTTTGAATTTTTTTCTTTTGATTTGGCAAAGAAAAAAGGCTCAGCTGCATATCTAAACATTTGAATAAATAAAGTCATTAAAACAGCTAATTTGTAATTTGCTCCATAAATTCCAACTATTTTCATTGGATTTAATGATGGATCAATCAAATATTTAATAAAAATTTTATCAGCTACATCATTAATCATTCCAGCCATGCCAACAATTAATAAAGGAAATGAGTACTTCAACATTCTTTTAATAAGTGCATAATCGTACCTGAATTTTATACTTTTAATCTCAGGAAGTAAAAGAATTATTGTTACAACACTAGATATTAAATTTGAAATAAATGCATATCCTACTCCAATTTCAGGGTTATATATTTTTGCAATAAATGGAACCTTATCATAATAATCTTTACAAATAATAAAGAAAAATATATTAAGGCTAATATTAATAGTCACATTTATAATTTTAATAATTGAAAACTTCAAAGCCTTATTTTCAGCTCTTAATTTTGCAAAAGGAATAGATGTAAAAGCATCGCTTCCTATTATTATTGCAAACCATATAATATATTCAGAATGAGAATTATATCTAATAATATCAGCTAATTCATGAGAAAAAAATGAAGAAAAAATAATAAAAACAACTGAGGTTGTAAATAATGTTATAAGACTGGTTGAATAGACAATTTCCTTATTTTTTTCGCTTTCATTAAACCTAAAAAAGCCTGTTTCCATTCCATATGTTAGAAGTACCAATAAAAAAGCACTATAAGCATATAATTCGGTAATAACTCCATATTGTGCTTGCTGAAAAATTCTTGTATAGAAAGGAGTTAATAATAAATAATTGAGCACTCTTGGAAGTATGGTTCCTAAACCATAAATAAAAGTTTGTCCGGCAAGTTGCTTAATAAAACTCAATTTATATAAAATTTAATTTAAATATTTTACTAAGAGTTACTTATTCAATATTGACATTATTTTAAAATTCAATGTTTTTGTCAAAATCAACATTTATCCCGTTAATTTTAATCAATAAATCGTTTTCATAAGTTAATGTATAATCTAAATCACCACTTAAACTAAAATAACGCCAGGTTTTTTCTTTTCTTCCCATTGAATAATAGCATTCCTTTTTTAAGTTATTATTTTTATAATAATACTTATGCTTTCCATCTTCATTACCTTGAATATAGTTGCCGGAAAAAGCTAAATTTTTGTTTAAATAATATGTATTCCATATTCCATCTTTTAAACCATCTTTATAAGAACCTTCTTGTATTAAATCACCTTCTTTTGAATACCATTTTCCATCTTTTTGTCCATCAATATAGTCACCTTCAGCAACCAAGTCGCCATTATTATCATATTCAACAAAAAGCCCGTCTTCAATTCCATTAAAAAAACTCTCTTCTCTGTGAAGTAATTTATCTTCATAATACCAATACCAGGTTCCTGAAAATTTATCGTTTTTATATTTGCCTTTTTGCTCAATATTACCACTTTTGTAATAAAATATCCACAAACCATTCTTTTTATTATTATTATATTCACCTTTTGACTTTAGCTGGCCTGTACTAAAATAAAATTTCCAATTTCCTTTTTTATTACCACTAACATCAACAATTCCTTCACCTATTAAATTACCATTTTTATCATACATTCTCGAACGATTTACACGTCCGTTTTTATCATACTCTCTATGAATTCCAACAGGTTTATTATCAATATAAGCACCACTGAATTTAATTATTCCATTATCGTAATATTCATTTTTTATATTAGCAGTATTTTCATCAACATAGTTACTATCTATTAATATTCCATTTTCATATCTAATTGCTTCTAACAACTCTCCTGTTTTAGAAAATGATTTAATATAGCCGTTTATCATATTATCTTTATAAGTAACTTCTGATTTTACTTTGCCATTTTTATAATACTCTCTCCATATTCCCTGTTTTAATCCGTTTTTATCATACCTGTTAATCTCTTGAAAATTAGTTAATACATTATTTCTGTATTCATATATGCCAATTAAATTACCATTTGTATCAAATTCTTTTCCTTCTCCGTTTTTTATTCCATCTTTAAAATAAATAATCTTATGTATATTGCCATTTTCATAATAATAAAAAGAATTTCCCTGTTTTACGTTATCCTTATATAATTCTTTTGACTTTAAATAAGAACCTGATTTGTAGTTATTTTCTTTATATTTAAAATAGTATCCGTTTTTTTTGCCATTGAAATAATATATTTTACTTAAAGTATCACCATTTACATTATAAAATATCCAAACACTATCTAAAACACCATTTTTCCTATTTCCTTCTGATTTTACTTTACCGTTTAAATAATAAGATTTCCAATATCCATCGGGCTTTCCATTTTTCATAAACCCTTCGCTTGATATTTTTCCTGTTTCGTAATATAATTTTACAAAACCATTTTCTTTTTCTTGTGCTAAAAGAAAAGAAGAAAAAAATATACTAAAAAAGCAGGTTGTAATTATATATTTTTTTAGCATATAAAATAGATAAATATTATGATAATTCTAACATTCTTTTTATTGGCAATAAGGCTCTTTCTCTAATTTTTTCATCTACATTAACTTCAGGTAATTCATATTTCAAACAATTGTAAAGCTTTTTCATTGTATTTAATTTCATATACTCACAATCGTTACATGCACATGTTGAATCGTTAGGTGGAGCAGGAATAAATATTTTGTCAGGTGATTTTTTTCTCATTTGATGTAAAATTCCTGATTCAGTTGCTACAATGAATGAATTATTTTCTTTGCTTTTTGTATAGTTTAATAAAGCAGATGTTGATCCAATAAAATCAGCAATTATTAATATTTGATTCTCACATTCAGGATGTGCAATTATTTTAGCTTCAGGGTTTTCTTTTTTTAATTGAAGAATTTTTTCAAGAGAAAATTTTTCATGTACCTGGCAAGCACCGTCCCATAATAGCATATTTCTTCCGGTTAAACCGTTAATATAGTTTCCAAGATTTTTATCCGGGGCAAAAATTATTTTTTGTTCTTTAGGCAAGCTTTCAATAATTTTAACTGCATTAGTTGAAGTACAAACAATATCGGTAAGTGCTTTTATTTCAGCAGATGTATTTACGTATGAAATAACTATATGATTATTATGTTTTTCAACGAATTTTTTAAAATCTTTTGGCTTACACGATTCAGCTAAAGAACAACCCGCATTTAAATCTGGCAGAATGACTTTCTTATCAGGTGAAAGAATTTTTGCAGTTTCAGCCATAAAATGAACACCGGCAAACAAAATAATATCAGCATCGGTTTTTGCAGCTTCTTGCGATAATCCAAGGCTGTCGCCAATATAATCTGCTATATCCTGAATTTCTGCTTCCTGATAATAGTGCGCTAAAATTATTGCATTTTTTTCTTTTTTTAATCTACCAATTTCTTCAACAATATTTAAATTTTCATCAATTTCAATGTCTAAAAAACCTTTTTCTTTTATATCATTAATATTATATTTCATTTTAAAAAATTTTAAAAAATTATGATGTTAATGTTATCCTGTTGATAAAGTTGAAAACTATATATGAATAAATATTAAAAATTTATTTAACAAAAACTACTATGTAATTAACTATATGTAAAAAAATTATATTCATTAAATCAAAGAATTACAAATTTAATTAACATTCTGTTAATAAAGTAAGTTTTAACGTTTCATTATTATTTTGAAGTTTTAAACACTTAATAATATGTTAATATTAAATAAGAAAAAGATAAAAATTTACTTGAATTATAGTGAAGTATTTTTGATAAACAAATTTTATTTAAATGCAAAAATAAATATTACAAAAAATTAAAAAGAAATTAAGATTTTTTCAACACTCAAAAGATAAAATACTTTTGTTACTAATTTAATATTGCTTTGTAATTCAGTATATTATGATTTTATATAATTTCAGGAATAATTAATTAATTAATTGATTAATTGCTTATTATTAGTATTATTATTCAATAATAAACAGGTGTTAATAACATGCTAAAAATAAATATTCTTATGTGTTTTAAAATAATTTGTTTACCTCAAATCCGCCAAAAAGTGAAAGAAAAACAATCTCTGTTTTAGGTAAATATAAACATAATCATAAAACAGATATTATATTGAGAAAAAAATTAATTAATTGAAATATGGATTTATGTTTACAAGAATAAAAACTATTAATCTCTTTTAATGTATTATATTTGAATGTAATTTAATAATATTTGAATGAAAAGTTTAAAAATTGCATTAGCTTGTGACCATGCCGGATACAAAATAAAAGAAAAAATAAAAGAGTATTTAATTAAAGCAGGACATAATGTAAAAGATTTTGGAACTAATTCTGAAGAAAGTGTTGATTATCCTGATTTTGCACATCCGTTAGCCCGGGCGGTAGAAAATAATGAATATAATTTTGGAATAACATTGTGTGGGAGTGGAAACGGAATTAGCATGACTGCAAATAAGCATCAAGGAATAAGAGCAGCACTCTGTTGGAATGTTGAAATTGCAAAATTAGCAAGATTGCACAACAATGCTAATGTTTGCTCTATTCCGGCAAGATTTGTTTCTCCTGAATTAGCCATTGAAATAGTTAATGAATTTTTAATAACAGGATTTGAAGGAGGAAGGCATATTAGAAGATTGAAAAAAATGCCTGTGATAAAATAGATGTGTTATGACAAAACTATCGGTAAAATTTAAAAATGAATCGGAAAAAGTAGGATTTGATCTTGAGCATAGAAAAAAGATAAAATTCAACATGTCAAAATATAATGCAGCAGTTGTAAAGGGTCAGGCATATTATCAGGATTTAGAAAGCACAAAACAAAAAGCATCATTTATAAAACAACAAACACTAACTTCCTTAGATAAATACCTTAAAAAATTTGAAAGTAGTTTTGAAAGAAACGGAGGACAAGTACTATGGGCTGTTGACGATAAAGAAGCTCAGGCACAAATTTTAAAAATAATTCGTACACATAAAATTAAAACTGTTGTTAAAAGTAAATCTATGACAACAGAAGAAATAGAATTAAATGATTTGCTTGAAAACAATAAAGTTGAAGTACTTGAAACAGATTTAGGCGAATATATTGTTCAGTTAGCCGGTGAAAAGCCATATCATATTGTAACACCAGCCATGCATAAATCAAAAGAGGATATTGCTAAATTATTTAATGAAAAATTTAATACACCAATAGATAGCACACCTGAATTTTTGACAAATTTTGTCAGGCAAAAATTAAGAGAAAAATTTATAAAAGCAGATTTAGGAATTACAGGAGCAAATTTTATTATAGCCGAGCAAGGAGCTGTTGCTTTAACCGAAAATGAAGGAAATGGCTTAATGACAACTTCTTTTCCAAAAATTCATATTGCAATTGTTGGAATTGAAAAAGTAATTCCAAATATAAATGATTTGAATCTGTTTTGGCCATTATTAGCAGCTCATGGAACAGGCCAAAGAATTTCAGCATATAATTCATTATTTTTTGGGCCAAAAAAAAATTCAGAAACAAATGGGCCAGACGAAATGTATGTTATTTTACTTGACAATGGAAGAACGAATTTATTAAATCAACCAGACCAAAAAGAAGCATTAAAATGTATTCGTTGTGGTGCCTGTTTAAATGCCTGTCCTGTTTATAAAAATATTGGAGGATATACATATAATACAACTTATAGCGGGCCTATAGGTTCTGTAATTACACCACATTTTAAGGGATTGGAAAAGTATAAGCATTTAAGCTTTGCATCGTCATTATGTGGAAAATGCACGGAGGTTTGCCCTGTTAAAATTGATTTACAAAAACTTTTGCTTTATAATAGAAGAGATGTTGTTCAGAAAAATTATACTACCAGACTTGAAAAAGTAATGATGTATGCATATAAAAAAGCTATGCTAAATCGTAAATATTTGAATATGGGCTCGTTAAAAACAAAAAATAAATTTCTTAAAAAGTTTGGCAGTAAAGCATGGGGGCCAAGAAGACAAATATTTGAATTAAAAGAATCATTTAATCAACAGTGGAAAAAAAGCATTGCTTGATCTGGAAGCCCTAACCGATTTTCAAAAACTGTCACTCTACAGCGACTTTGAAACAGCAATGATTTCCTATT
>JAADFW010000072.1 GCA_013152655.1 Chlorobiota bacterium | reverse complement strand
TTTCAGGGTCGATGGAATAGTTAAAAGAGGTTCGGAAATCTGCTTTTTCAATGATTGTGTTATTGAAAATTGCATTAAATAAGTCACATTTATCAAATAATGCACTTGTTAAATTACACTCTGAAAAATCCGTTTCTCGCAATTGAGATTCTTTAAAAATTGTCTCTTCGATTTTCATTTTATAAAAAGACGATTGATTTAGAGTGCAATTCTCAAAACTAAAAGAAAGACCGAATTCATTACAGTTGTCAAATTGTAACCCCAACATTTTACAGTTTTTGAATTTTATATCTTGAAATGAGGTTTTTATTAGTTTAGCTAAGCTTAAATTACAATTAATAAATTCACATTCGGAAAATCTTATTTCAGAAATGTCGGTATTGGAAAAATCGCAGTTCTTAAAAATACAATTTTCATATTCACCTTTTTCCAAAGAATTTTCTTTGAAATCTACTCTATCAAAAATCTCATTATCTTTATGAATTCGTTCCATTGTTATAACTTAATATTTTTCTGTTTAATAATGTTTATTTTAAATTTGTATTTGTAGAAAATTTTATACCGTATGTTTACTAATCCATTGTTTTTTTATAAATAATATAATTCCCCATTACCAAAATATCCATCTCCGTTCTCATAAAACAATGGTATGCTTCCTCCGGTGTGCAAACAATCGGCTCACCTCTGACATTAAACGATGTGTTTATAACTAAAGGGCAATCTGTCTTTTCATAAAACTTGTCGATTAAATTATAATATCGTGGATTTGTTCTGCTATCAACAGTTTGCAATCGTGCAGTGTAATCAACGTGTGTAACCGCCGGAATAATTGATTTTGCTATTATTAATTTATCCAAACCGTTTAGTTTTTTCTCTACTTCCGAAAGCATAATTCTTTTCTGCTTACTAACATTAGCAATAAAAAGCATATACGGACTTGATTTATCAAATTCAAAAAATTCCTTGGTTTTTTCAAGCAATATACTCGGTGCAAAAGGTCTGAAATCTTCTCTGAACTTTATTTTTTGATTGATTATGGATTGCATTTTTTGACTTCTCGGGTCTCCGATTATACTCCTATTGCCTAAAGCTCGCGGACCATATTCCATACGTCCTTGGAACCAACCTATAACTTTTTGATTGATTAAAGCATCTGCAACTCTTTCAAAAAGTTCATCATTATTGACTTTTTTAGCACTAACTTTAAATTTATCTAGAATATTTTTAATATCATCATTTGTGAATTGCGGACCTAATAAAGCACCTTGCATTTTGTCATTATTATTATCAATTATTCTCGGTTTATTATACTCCATAAAATAACAAGCAAAAGCCGCACCCAAGGCGCCTCCGGCATCACTTGCCGCCGGTTGAATCCATATATCATCAAATATATTTTTTTCTAATATTTTACCGTTTGCAACACAATTCAAGGCAACTCCACCGGCAAGACAAAGATTTTTACTCCCTGTTAATTTTTTTGCATATTTAACAATATTAATTATTATTTCCTCGGTAACAACTTGTATTGATTTTGCAACATCCATATAAAATTCATCAATCTCGGATTCGCTTTTTCTCGGTGGTCTTCCGAAAAGCCGATGAAATTTATCATTGGTCATTGTCAATCCGGTTGTATAATTAAAATAATCCATATCCAATGCAAAAGAACCGTCTTCATTAATTGTTACCAGATAATCTCTAATTTTATCTATATATTTCGGTTGTCCGTAAGGTGCCAAACCCATTAACTTGTATTCCCCGCTATTGACTTTGAAACCGCAGTAATAAGTAAAAGCAGAATACAATAAACCAAGTGAATGAGGAAAATGTATTTCTTTTAAAATTTCAATTTTATTATTCTTTCCGTAAGCGATACTTGTTGTAGTCCACTCCCCTACCCCGTCAATAGTTACTATTACCGCATCTTCAAACGGGGAAGGGAAAAAAGCACTCGAAGCATGAGCAATATGATGTTCGCTAAACATTATTTTTTTTCGCAAATCTTTTTTAGAGAGTTTTTCAATGCTTCTTAATTCATTAACAATAGTAGATTTTAAAAACAATTTTTCCTTTAACCAAATAGGCATAGCTTCTTGGAAAGATTTAAATCCTTTCGGTGCCTCAGCAATATAAGTCAATAAAATTCGCTCAAATTTAATAAAAGGTTTGTCGTAAAACACAATATTATCTATTTCAGGCAAAGTTATATTTGCCTCTTTCAAACAATACTCAATAGATTTTATTGGAAAATCAGGGTCATGTTTTTTCCGCGAAAATCTTTCTTCTTGAACTGCGGCAATGATAAAATCATCTTTAATCAAAACTGCTGCCGAATCATGATAATATGCTGAAATACCCAAAATATACATAATTATTTCCCTAAATTAATTCTTTTGCCCGATACCAATAAAAAAACCGCCTTCGTAATTATTTGTAATCAGCATCAATATCTCATTTAAAAATATTTCCAATTTACTAACTTGATATTGGCGCTCGAATAATCTTTCACTCTCATCAAAATCATCAAACAAAGCCGCCGAAGGCAAACTTCTGATAAAAGTAAAATTATTTTTAGTAAACCAATTGATTATTTCTCTTATAGTATGCGTCGATTCCTTCGGGTTTTTATATTGGTCTTTATACCAAGCATCGTAACGTTGAAATGTTTGTATTTTTTCTGATAATATCTTATCGTAATTTCTGATTTTCAGTTCATCATCACTATAAAACTTTTTTATTAAATTATGAACTACTCTACCGTATTTATGGTAAAGACCTATGATTAAAAAACCTCCTCTTTTTACTTTTTTAGAACATATTTGAAAAGCATAATACGGATTATAAGTATGATGTAAAACTCCATTTGCAATAACATAGTCAAAAGATTTTTCTTTAAATATAGGTAAAAACAAATTCGATTGAATAAAATGCGAACCGTAAAGATGATTTTTTTTAGCGAAGTTTTTTGCTAATTTCAACGAATTAAAGGATATATCTATTCCCACAACCAGTCTGTTGGCAATACTAAGAAAATTAACTAATTGACCTGTGCCACAACCAATATCTAAAATTTTTGCATTATAATCTATTTCCTCATCTAATTTTTTAGTAAAGAATGATTTTTTGGATTTATTAATTAATGTCTGCTTTTTATCACAATTATCATAATTAGGATAAGGTGTTTCCTCATAAAATGTTTTAATCTCTTTTGTTGTTTTATGCCAAGATTCTTCGCAAGTCAGAAGCAAAGGAATATCATCTTTTATCGGATAAATTGTTTGACATTGATTACAAATAAACCTTTCATCGTCCAAAACCAAACTTTTACTACAATTCGGGCAAATTAACAAAGACTGTAAATATTTGTATTTCTCATCAATCATATTAAAATATTGTGTATATAAAAGGTGCTACTACCGAACTACTTGTTAATACTATCAAAACACCCAAAATCAATAAAATTGCAATAATGGGCAACAACCATAACTTTTTTCTTTTTCTTAAAAAAGTAAATAATTCACCGAAAAAAGACATTAAATTCCTCACTTAATATTGATACTTCATTGAATCAGGTTTATTTTCCCTATCTTCCCAAAATGTTTTCTTATTAATTGTCTTCTTATTTAAAAAATCACTGCCAAATAAACGTGTAATAAATCCTATCGGAGTTATCAACAAATAAAAAATAATGAAAAGCACAATTTTAGAAATTAATTTATTCATTAATTCTCCGAATTTCATCCATAGTTTAAATGGTATTCTTAGCACATTCGGGAAAAAAATTGACGGAATTAATAAAAACAAAGCAAAGATTAAAGGAATTAATTTCAATTCCTTATTCAGAAACAAAGGATATAAAGATATTGCTACAAAAATTGCAGACCATATCAATCCGAATATTCGAATATCTTTAATATTACTTTGTGCTTTCATAACGATTTAATATGGTAAAAAAATAATTTAAAAAAAAATAAAAAAATTATTAAAGACATAAATATTTCTGCCGATAAGTGATAATGTAGAAGTATATATTGTTCTAAATAATAGTTAATAAATTCAGTATTTTACTGATTTGTAAGGAATAAAAACAATAATGCCAATTATAAATACAATATTTGGCGATAAAATTCAAGAAATAAAAGGATTCTCTTTTTCCACAAAAGAGAAAACGGTAAATAATACTTTATATAATCAAAACCGTAAGGAAGCTTTAAAGAAAACTAATGACAGAAATCAAGATAGCTTTGAATATTCGATTGACTACAAAAATCGCGATTATAATTCCGCACAAGATATAAATGATATTCAAACAAACAGGGTAAAAATTGAGCTTCAAAAAAATAAAAAAAATAATATTGATAAAGAAAAAAAAGATAATTCTAAAAAATACTCTATTACAAAAAATAAAGATGATTTAAGTGACAGTGAAAAAAGATTGATTGCGGAATTAGAACGAATGGATAGAGCCGTAAAAGCTCACGAAGCCGCACACAAAGCCGCTGGTGGCGGACTTGTCAGAGGTGGTGCAACTTATTCTTATGTAATTGGTCCCGACGGCAAGCGCTATGCATCAAGCGGTGAAGTTAAAATTGATATGTCCTATAACTTATCCGACCCGGAAGCAACTATTCAAAAAATGGAACAAGTCAAAAGAGCCGCCTTGGCTCCTATTGACCCTTCGGCTCAAGACAGAGCTGTTGCCCAAAGAGCGTCGGCGATAGAATCGGAAGCTAGAGTTGAAGAGCAAAAACAGCAAGAAGAAAAAATTGCATCAATGATGGATTCACTTCACAAATCCTCTTCCGTGCAAGCATATCTACAAAAAAATAATACCAGTCAAATTATTAATGATTACAAATAATTCACAACAATAAATATTTAAATTAAGATTAATAATATTTGCCTTTATAATTTTTTTTTATTAAGTTATGATAATTGTTTTATAACATATTGTTTTATAAATGTTCAGAATATTAATTATATCGCTTATCATTACTGCATCAATAACTTTTTATTCCTGCGATAATAAATCTAATCCTGTCAAAAATAAGATTGATACTACTCAAAATAATGAGGGGAATGCCCGAATTACTTTTGATAAAAATTCCGGTTCACCGGGTAATTCGATAAACGTATCAGTTACAGGAATTGTATTGGGAAAAGATTCAGCAAAAATTTATTTCGGTGATATTCAAGTTAAAATTCATTCTTCAAATTATTTTCAAGAAGAAACACGATTTTATGTTAAGATTCCTGATTCTTTGGCGAAAATGTCGAAAGTTATTTTTATTTGCGGTGATATAAAAGGCACAAGCAAGGATTATTTTTATTTTTATAATCCGAAAAAAATCAAAATATTATCTTTCTTTCCCGAAAAAGGTTCTGTTGGTTCGACAGTCATTATACGAGCAGATAATATTAATCCTTTAAAACATCAAAACTCTGTTTATTTCGGTGAAAAACAAGCGTTAATAGATTCAATTTACATTTTTAATAGTTATGATTATATTATTACAAAAGTTCCCGAAAATGCAAACACTGATTATTTGAAATTAATTGTTGATAAAAATGAAGTGATTTCCGCAAAAATTTTTAAAATCTTAGACCGTTCAAATGTTGATTCTTTGAAGACAAAACAAGTAATTATTTATGATTTTTCACCGAAAAACGGAGAACCCGAATCGGAGTTTTCAATTTATGCAAAAAATATAAATCCCGATATTAATAAAAATACAGTTTATGTAAATAATGTTAAAGCCAAGATACTTTCATTATATCCACCTAATAAACCGGAAGTGATTTTTGCAAAAATTCCCAAAAATGCAACAACAGGTAAAATAAAATTAGTTTCTGGAATATACAGCGATGAAACATTGGAGGATTTTTATGTTATAAGCAAAGACATAGATTTTTCAATTTCAGATTTCCAACCGAAAAAAGGATTAGTAGGTTTAG
The DNA here is from genome assembly GCA_013152655.1 of Chlorobiota bacterium. GTDB lineage: Bacteria > Bacteroidota > Bacteroidia > Bacteroidales > B39-G9 > JAADFW01. Next base: position 823 of record JAADFW010000072.1, on the reverse strand, counting down.
ATGTTTACATTTATGGTAATGGTTTTGGAAACAATATGAACAACGTAAAAATACTATTCGGTGATATAGAAGCCCCAAAAACAAGTATTAATGATACTTTGATAACCTGTATAGTACCTTGCTTTGCAAAACCCTCCCAAATAAGCGTAATTAAAAACAATCAGAAAATTACTACCGATGATGTTTTTATACCGTCTCATTTTTATTCTTTACAAGTTGAATTAGCTAATATGAAAATAAAATACGGACATGACAAAAGAACAACTCTCTTTTTCATTCCAATGGATGAAATTACACAAAACATAGATAATAATCCTTACTTTGGACCTTATTATTTCGGAGATTATCAATTAAAAATAGACCGTAATAATAAAACTGCAAGTATTGTTTTAGATACAATTTTCACTACCACAGATGTCGGTCCCGATGGATTACCGGATTTATATAGACAACTTCAATATCAGCTAATCATCAGCAATCTTGACTATAACCAAATAGAAAATTCTAAGGAATACTCATTATTTATCAGTAAAGATAACATATTTAGATATTTAACTGCTATTAAATATAAAAAATGGGATACTAATTATTCTAACACTTATAAAAAATTAATGGATTATCTTGATTGGCGAGACCCATATACTGATAGCTCCTACATTAAAATAACAATAAAGAGATGCCCGTAAATGAAAAACCGAATCCAAATATTGATTTTAGCACTTGCAAGTATTTTTTTATTGCAAATAGGTTGTGATAATAAATCAAATCCTGTGAAAAGTAAAAACTATATAACACAAAATACAACGGATACTACTAATAAAGA
>JAADFW010000071.1 GCA_013152655.1 Chlorobiota bacterium | reverse complement strand
CATTTTTCATTATTTTTTAGTTTCTCTAAAAATTCAAAACCATCCATTACAGGCATTTTAATATCGGTTATAATTAAATCCGGTAAATGGATTTTTGCCATTTCATAAGCTATTTCTCCATTTTCAGCTTCATATATTTGTACATCTGTATTGCGTAAAATACCAACTATATATTGGTGATTTAATTCAATATCATCAACAATTAATAATTTAGACTTTTTTAAAATTATAGTTTTCGGATCAATTTCATGCTTCTCTATTTTCTTAACAAAATCTTTTAAAATTATTACACCGGGAATATTTATAGTGAAAATACTACCTACATTAACTTTTGATTGTACAGAAATAGAGCCCTTCATTAGTTCAACCAATTTTTTAGAAATATTTAAGCCTAAACCTGTACCACCATATTTTTTATGATTCTGCCCTTTTTCCTGTGTAAAAGCACCAAAAATATGTTGTTGTAATTCCTTAGAAATTCCTATACCCGAATCGCTTACTTCAATCATGATGTCCACTTGCTTTTCACTTCCTTTTTTACCATTTACAAATTTTAGATTCTCGTAATTGATATTTAGTTTAACAAATCCATGATCAGTGAATTTTAATGAATTACCTATAAGATTAATTAATATTTGCCGTAATCTGGCTTCATCAATAAAAATAGCTTGCGGAAAATCGGAATGAATATTAATTTCGAAATCAATATTTTTCTCTTTAGCTTTAAATTCAAACATTAGTCTAATTTCATTGAAAAAACTTTGTGTGTCAATAAAATCATATTTCATTTCCAACTTACCGGCTTCAATTTTAGAAAGATCAAGAATATCGTTTATTAGCGTTAAAAGGTTTTTACCGCTTGAATAAATGGAATCGAGATAACTTTTTTGTAAATCATCCTCAACCATTGGTTTCAGAAGATTTGAAAAACCGATTATAGCATTCATTGGAGTACGTATTTCGTGGCTCATGTTTGCCAGGAATTCACTTTTTGCCTGGTTGGCATTATCTGCTTCCATTTTTGCCATTTTTAATTGATTTTCCACTTTCTTTAATTGTGTAATTTCCACACCATATACGTTTACTTCTCCATTTTCAGGTATACTTCTATATTGGAATAAATATGATTTATTATTTATAATTGTTTCATTAAATACAGTTTCATTACCAGATAATGCATCTTCGTAACATGCAACACTAATAAAAGGCAAGAAATTCGCTATAGTTTTATTTTCAAAACTATCTAACCGGAATAATTTACTTGATACCCGATTCGCCATCAATAAATTCCCTAATTTATCAAAACGTAATACAGGTGCAGGATTTTTCTCAGCAAACTGTGCTAAACTTTCTAATTCTTCTTCCATTTTTTTTCGTTCAGTAATATCAATAAAAGTAACAACAGCACCAATAAGCTTTCCATCAATTTTTTTCGGAAATGACCAATATTCAACATTAAAATATGTCTCGTCTGCTTTCCAAAATACTTCATCAATAACATGCACTCCTTTTCCTGTTTTTAAAACTTTACAAATATTACATTGTTTGACCGGAAAATTAATATTGGTTACATGTTTATAATGAATTAACTGGTGCATATTTTTACCAATTAATTCATCTTCCGAATTATAACCTAATAATTTAAGACTTGACCTGTTACAAAAAGTACAATTTCCATTTAAATCAATACCATAAATACCTTCTGCAGCAGAATTCAATAACAAATAAAATCTTTCTTTGCTTTCATTTAATGCTTTGAGTACCAGTTGACGTTGTTGGTTTTCTAAGATTAATGTAACCTGGCTTGTAAGAGCTTGTGCAAAAGTCATATCTTCATTTGACCAATTCCTGATTAATCCGGAATGTTCACAGCAAAGTACGCCATAAATTTCACTATTCATCCAAATTGGAACGTTGAGCATGGATGAAATATTTAAAGTTTTTAGATAATTTGCAGCAAATTCTATTGTCCTTGGGTCATGAATAGCATCAGCAACATCAATTGTTTTCCCTGATAACAATGCTTCAAAATAAACCGGAAAATCTGAAGATTTAAGAATAGTATTATTTGAATGTTTAGAAACCTTTTTTTCATATAGATCATTACACCTTAGAACAGATTTATCCTCATTAAAAAACCAAATGCTTATACGATTAACATTAAGGCCTCTGGCAGCATATTCTGAAACTGTTTTTATTGCATTTAAAAAACCATTTTTTAGAACCAGGTCATCTGCAGATAATTTAGTTAATATTTTAAATTGCATTTTTAGAATTTCATCCCTTTCTGCTTTGGCTTTTTGTTCTTCTTTAGCGAGTGTAATATCTTCTTTTAAGGCAACAAAATGTGTAATTTCACCTTGTCGGTTCATAATAGGTGCAATTGAAGCATATTCAACAAACAATTCACCATTTTTCTTTTTATTAATAAATTCTCCATACCACTCTTTTCCAGATGTGATTGTATCCCAAAGATTTTTATATAAACTTTTTGGATTTTTACCGGAGTCTAAAATGCTTGGATTTTCCCCTTTTACTTCTTTACTAGTGTAGCCGGTAACTTCAGTAAATTTTTTGTTAACATATTCTATATTGCCTGAGTTATCAGTAATAACTACTGAAACCGGACTGTTTTCAGTGGCAAGTGACAGTTTCTTAATTTCAGTGGTGCGTTCTTCAACTAATTTTTCCAAATTGGTTTTATGCTCAATTAGTTCTATTTCAGCTAATTTTCGTTCATGAATATCTTCAATAGTTCCTTCATAAAATAATACTTGTCCTTTTTCATCTTTCACAATTCTTGCATTATTCATAAGCCAAATAATACTACCATCTTTTCTATATGCTTGAAATTCGTAATTATGTATTTTGTTTTGTTCTATTAATCTCCTATATTCCTTTCGTTGTTCCGAACTAACATAAATTTGCTCTCCAATATTTGTAATACTTTCAATTAATTCTTTTGGGGAACCATAACCTAAAATATTTGCTAAAGCAGGATTAGCCGAAATATAACAGCCATCAACTGATGATTGGTAAATTCCTTCTTTTATATTTTCATAAATTGAACGATAGTTTTTTTCTGCTTCCTGAATTGCTAATTGTGCTTTTTTCCGTTCAGTAATATCTCGCACAAATGCTTGTATGTATTTTTCATCATGGATACTAAAACTATTTAAACTTACTTCTGCATCAAAAGGAGTTCCGTCCAATTTTATATGTTGCCATTCAAAAACCTGCACTTTACCATTTAATGCATTCATTATTTTTTTCATTACTTTTTCTTCTGAATTGCTACCATCGGGTTGAATAGCAGGAGAAAATTTGCCAGGAGTCTCACCAATTATCTGATTTTTATGGCAACCAAACATTTTTTCAGTCATTCTGTTACAGTCAACAAACTTATTGCCTTTCATAATAAAAATAGCATCGCCGGCAGATTCAAACAGCGTTTTATATCGTTTTTCGCTTTCTATTAAAGCTATTTCAGCAAGTTTTTCTTTGGTTACATCCTGCACTGTTCCCAATGAAGAAATTGGTTCACCTTTGGTATTATATTTTGTTATACACTGTTCGTGAACATATCGAATTTCACCATCAGGACGAACAATTCGATGGGTAATACTATACTTGGTATTATTTTTCAATGAATCTATATATGCCTTATCTACTCTTTTTCTGTCATCTTTATAAATTAAATTAACAAAAGCATTATAAGTACTTTTAAAATCAGTTTGTTTCAGTCCAAAAATGCGATATATTTCGTCAGACCATTCTAATTCATTTGTTAAAATATTTAAAGTCCAATGACCAATTTTAGCAATTCTTTGAGCTTCTTTTAGCAATTTTTCGCTTTTAATTACTTCTTTTTCAGCTTCCATTGCTAATTCACTATTTCGGATAGATTGTATTCCGAGTGCTAAATCATTTGTCATTTCTTTTAACAGGTCAAGCTCTTGTTTTTTAAATGCATTTTCTTCATTTGCATATATTGCAATTACTCCAAAAATCTCGTCTTTTATTTTTAAAGGAATTCCAACAACTGATTTATACCCTCTTTGTTCAGCATCTTTCTTCCATGGCTTAAAATTACCATTTTCCAGAATGTTTTGAACAATGCATGGTTTGCCTGTTCTGAAAGGCTTTCCTGCAGGACCACGGCCTCTTTCGGTATCACTCCAGGTTATTTTCAATTTTTCCAGATAACCATCTTCAAAACCTACATAAGCTACAGGCTGAACACTTTTATATTTATCGTGCTTTTTAAAACCAACCCAAGCCAACTTATAACCACCCTCATTAACAATAATGCTACAAATAGTATGAAGCAACGCTTTTTCGTTAGTAGCCTTTATTAGCGCCTCGTTACATAAACTCAATACTTTTAGTGCTTTGTTTACTTTTAATAAGTTTTCTTCATTTTCTTTACGTTGAGTTAAATCGTTAAAAGTAAAAATTTGAAATTCTCCGGCAACAGCAAGGTTAAATTCAATATAAAGCTTTCTTCCCTTTTTACATGTCACAAAAGCTTCAGTAGGAATAAATTCTACTTTATTATGTAGAGTTTCCTTAACTTTTTTATCCCATTTAGCTTTTGTTGCTTTTCTTATAGCCGCATTGGGATATACCAACTGCCACCAATGATTCACAGTAGGTATATCTTTCAGAGTATAGCCAAATAATTCAGTGAACTTTTTATTGATCTTAATAATATTATTTTCTTTATCACTAACAATAGCAGCTATTGGCATTGATTTAAGAAGATTTTTAAATTTTGCTTCACTTTCATTTAATGATCTGGTTGCTTCTATTTTTTCGGTGAAATCCCTGAAAAATATTTCAAGTGCAATAGGTTCATTTTCTTTATTTAGTACATGTTTTACATTACAATCGGCCAGAATTATTGCACCGCCCTTTTTCTTCATTTCAAGTAAATAACCCTTTACACTACCATTTTCTGATAAAACCTGAACTAATTGTTTTCGTTGTTCGCTATGGTTATAAATGTCATCGTAAGCATTTAAAACAATAAATTCATCTTTGCTTTGGTAGCCTAATATTTTTAATGTAGCAGTATTAAAATTTATTATTTGCCCCAACGTATCAGTAAGTAAATACCCATCCTCCATTGATTCGAAGACTCTTCTGAATTTTTCTTCACTAACTTTTAAATTCAGCTCATACACCTTTTTATCGGATATATTTCTTGCCACCGTATAAATTAGCCCTTCTTTTTTAGAAGGGAATGAATTCCATGATAACCATTTGTAAGAACCGTTTTTACAAATATATCTGTTCTCAAAATTTGAAACTACAATTCCTTTTTTTAAAAGCTCTCTTGATTTCAGCGTTTTTTCAACATCATTAGGATAAACAAATTCTATGCAAGGCTTGCTCATTAATTCATCTTTTGTCCAGCCAAGAATTGATTTACACGCCGGGTTTAGTTGTTTAAAATAACCATCGAAACCAACTACACAAAACATATCAAGCGACAGGTTAAATAAGCGGTTTCGCTCTATGCTTATTATTTTTTTATTACTTACATCATTAATAATTGAAACATAATTTACCAGTTCATTTTGTGCATTATAAATGGGTTGAATATTCATTTCAATCCATTTTTTCTTATTTTCCGTTTTTTCGTATAATTCAAACTCAATATTCACCGGGTTTTTTTCAATAATAGCTTCCTTTATTTTATTTATAACTGAAGGAAATGTTTTGAAACCACTAAATATTTTTGCCGGGGTTTGATTAATCGCTTGTTGAGCTAAAATTCCGGTAATATCTGTAAAGCTTTTATTTACCCATTTAAACTTGCCATTTTTATCAAAAATAACAATTGCACTTGAACTATTTTTTGTTGCTAATAAAAGTGTATTAAGCTCTTTTACTAGTTCATTGTTCTTATTTTTTAGCTGGTAAGCTTCTAATGCAGCTTCAATTATTCCTTTAACTTCCTCTTTTTTCCAAGGTTTTTGAATAATCTGATAAATACCTGCTTCGTTAATAGCTTTACTTAAAATATCATATTCTTTGTGGCTTGTTATTAGTATTCGTTTTACCAGCGGTTTTATCTTTTTTACTTTTTCAAGAAATTCAATACCTGTAATTTCAGGCATTTTTTGATCAGATATAATCAGTTCTACAGGATTTTTATTAATTATTTCAAACCCTTCTTTTGCAGATGAAGCAGTAATTATTTGATAGTCTTTTTTAAAAGTAGCAATAAATAAATCCAAATTATACTCTTCATCATCAACTACTAAAATTAATGATTTCATTGTTTTATAATTTCAAAAAAATATAATTATGAGTAAGTTAATAAAATATAGTTAGTATTAAAAATGTCATAACAAATCGTAATATCATATTACTAAATAGCACCTCTAAGAAAACTCTCAACTAATTAATATAAAATGCCTTACCATTAATAACAAAACTGAATGCTTTGTGCTTTTCACTTGCATAATTCATTTAAAATACATATATTCAAGTTATTAATGGTTTGAGATTCACATATTCTTATATTATCACTTTACTATCTATTTTTATATTATCATTTGAGCTAATAATCTTAGTTTTTGATTTTTACCAAATAAAGAATTCTTTCTTATGTTCTACCTTATTGTCAGAGTTTGTTATAAATGATAAAACACTAATAAAAAAACTATTTTTTTCATATATATGTACTCCTTTTAAAAAAATTAGATGCCAGTACTTTAAATTAATAAATTATGTCTTGATTTTTTAACAATATTTAATAAATTAATACAAGATATTAA
>JAADFW010000070.1 GCA_013152655.1 Chlorobiota bacterium | reverse complement strand
GACCGACTCATAGTAAGAAGCTCCTGCTTTTCTTCCATGGTTAGTTGTATTTGTTGTCCTATTCGTGCCATAGGACAAATATACAAAAAAAATAATAGTTAATTAACTTAGTAATTAATACACTAGTTACATTTGGATGATTTGAAGTAGTTATATAATTTTTTAAAAAATAACCTGAAACAGTATGTGTATTTTCATAATAATTATAATCCTCAGTAAGCGTACCAATATTATCACCCTCATAACTTATAGCTATTTTGATAACGTCAGCTTTTAAATTACGCCATATTCCAGCCGATGTTTTCAACGATCGTATAGTATAATTAAAATCAGTTTTAGTATAGGTATGATATACACAATTATTAGTGTTATACCAATATTTTTTTTGTGTAAAGTTATAATATATTATTGTTTTAAATTTACTATATTTACCCTTATATGTATCATACATTGAATGTTCCCAGTGGTTAGCTGTATGTGCAGAGTGAGTAGCTAAGTCACATGGAGGATCATCATCATCATCACTACCAGGAGGAGGATTAAGATCTTTTAATCTATTTGGGGTATAGGTAATATAATTGACTACATCAGAGTTTTCTTTCATTAATTCAGAAATTGCAGGCCACTCGCTAATTGGAATTGTTCTCTCATTATTTTTAGTAAATCTGTAAATAATGCCATCAACTGCCATTATTCCATTTTCATTAACTACAGTTGCATAATTGTATTCCTTAATGTTCATGTCAAAGAATTTACTTCCATCATCTAATGTTACACGAATAATACTATTTTTAAATTCATTGATCACCGGTTTAAATCTTTTCAGGAAATCATCTTCAGCTAATTCAGTTTCTTTACTTTTGAATTCGCTTTCAAGGTCGTTAAAAAAAGTTGTTTCAGCATCTACATAATCATCAAATTTGCTTCGTAAAGAAACAAATCCAAGATCATTTTCCCAGGATTTTCTAAATGTTTCATCATTTTTTTTTAGATTCTCCAATATAGAGTAAACAACATCCCAGTTTTTATAAACTGGGATGCCTTCATTAACATAAACATCCCTAACAATTAATTTGTCATTTAAATTGCTTTTTTCAGCATGTTTAATTGTCTCTTCTTTCTGGCAACTGAAAAATGCAATGGTTACAACAGCAAGAATAATTCCTGCTCCTAAAAATAATCGTTTCATAAGTTTTAAAATTTTAAGATAAGTAATTTATTATTAGTTAGAAGTAACAAATCTTAAAAAAAAAAGATTTTGCAAAATGTTTTAATATGTTATAAAACATGTTTAGTCAATTGTTTAATAATCGTATTAGCTTAATTCTTAAAAATAATTTTAATATAATTTTTGTAAGTTGATTTTTAATAAATATTTTTAATTTCAATTTTTTAGAAAATATGCTATTGTTATGAATATTGACTTTATCTTATTATCCACTGCATACTTTCCCCCCATTCAATACTTTACAAAATTTATATTGTTTGATAAAATTATAATTGAACAACACGAAAATTACATCAAACAATCATATAGGAATCGTTGTGAAATATATGGAGCTAACGGAAAACTGACTTTGTCCGTTCCGGTACAAAAAAATCATAATCGGAAAACCACAATTGCCGACACTAAAATTTCTTATGATACTAATTGGGTTAAACTGCATTTAAAGTCAATTGAATCTGCTTACCGGTCAGCTCCCTTTTATGAATATTATATTGACGATGTTCAAAAATTAATAGAATCAAAACCAATTTTTCTCCTTGATTTTAATACTAAAATTGTACATAAATTTCTTGAGTTTTTAGAATTGAATACGGTTATTGAATATTCTAAAAAGTATGAAAAAGAATCCATATACAATGATTACAGAGAACAAATTCATCCTAAAATTATTTATCAGAAAGCAGATAATAATTTTATAGCAAGTGAATATTACCAGGTATTTTCTGATAAACATAAATTTATCCCGAATTTAAGTATTCTGGATTTACTGTTTAATATGGGGCCGGAATCGAGGCAATTGCTAAAAAAGTGTATTTCAATTTAGTATTGTTAAAAAATACTTATTCTTAAAACAATAGTTTTTAAAATTACAAATTAGCTATATTTGATGAAAATGATAATTATAGAATTATGGATATAAACTTCAATAAAAACGACGATAATATACGATTGCTTATTTCTGACATGCAAAAAAGGTTAAAAAAAATTCATAAGGGCGGAGGAGAAAAAAAGATTGAAAAGTTGCATAGTAAGGGGAAAATGACAGCAAGAGAAAGAATTGAATATTTAATTGATTCTGATAAAGACAGTTTTGAAATTGGTTCTTTTGTTGGCGACGAAATGTACAAAGAGTACGGTGGTTGTCCTGCCGGCGGGGTGGTTGTTGTAATGGCATATATTAGCAGGGTACAGTGTATTATTGTTGCCAACGATGCTACTGTAAAAGCCGGTGCATGGTTTCCTATTACTGCTAAAAAGAATTTGCGTGCACAGGAAATAGCAATGGAAAACCATATTCCTATCATCTATTTGGTTGACAGTGCCGGAGTTTTTTTGCCTATGCAGGATGAAATATTTCCTGACAAAGAGCACTTTGGCCGCATTTTTAGAAATAATGCTGTTCTTTCAGCTATGGGAATTACACAAATTGCTGCCGTAATGGGTAGCTGTGTAGCTGGTGGTGCTTATTTGCCAATTATGTCTGACGAAGCTATAATTGTGAATAAAACCGGTACCATTTTCTTAGCAGGGTCTTATTTAGTTAAATCGGCTATTGGCGAAGATATTGATAATGAAACGCTTGGAGGTGCAACTACACACTCTGAAGTGTCTGGAGTAACCGATTATAAAGTTGAAAATGATAAGGAAGCATTAGATACTATAAAAGATATTTTGGATAAATTAGGTGCTGTTAAAACTGCCGGATTTAACAGAGTACAACCTAAGCCGCCAAAACTTCCTGAAAAAGAAATTTATGGGATTATTCCTGAAAATCGTGAAAAACCATATGATATTCATCAAATTATTTATCGTTTAGTTGACGATTCTGAGTTTAAAGAATATAAAACAGGTTATGGCAAAACTATTGTTTGCGGTTACGCTCGCATTAATGGTTGGGCAGTTGGTATTGTTGCAAACCAGAGAAAAATAGTAAAGTCAAAAGTTGGCGAAATGCAATTTGGCGGAGTAATTTATTCCGATTCGGCTGATAAAGCAACTCATTTTATTATGAATTGTAATCAGAAAAAAATACCGCTGGTTTTTATTCAGGATGTTACCGGATTTATGGTTGGTTCAAAATCAGAGCATGGCGGAATTATTAAAGACGGTGCAAAAATGGTGAATGCAATGGCAAACTCTGTAGTGCCAAAATTTACTATTATAATTGGTAATTCATATGGTGCCGGAAATTATGCAATGTGTGGAAAAGCGTATGACCCGAGATTAATTGTTGCATGGCCAACTGCTAAAATAGCAGTAATGGGTGGCGAGCAGGCTGCTAAAACATTGCTTCAAATTCAGGTTTCTGCTTTAAAAGCAAAAGGAAAAGTTATTACTGCGGAAGAAGAAAAAAAATCATTAGATACTATTACCGAACGCTATATTAATCAATTATCGCCTTATTATGCTGCTGCCAGACTGTGGGTTGATGAAATAATTGATCCGGTTGATACCAGAAAGGTTATAGCTCTTGGAATTGAAGCAGCAAATAACAACCCCGATATTCCTGAATATAAGCTTGGTGTTATTCGAACTTAAAATTATTTGCTAAATTGCATTATTGTTATTCTACTCAAAGTTTAAGTAACTATTAATTGAAAAAGTATCTTTTCTATATAATTATAACTATTTTCTTTCATCTTACTTTATTAGGACAAAATCTAAAATTTACACATTATACTACTGAAGATGGATTGTCAAGTGCAACAGTTTGGAAAATTGTTCAAGACAAACAGGGTTTTATCTGGATTGCTACCCAAGATGGCATAGATAAATTTGATGCTTATACATTTCAGTCTTTTAAATTTAACCCCGAGGATTCAAATTCTGTATCAGATAATAATATTAATGATATTTTTATTGATACTGATGGTATAATTTGGATTGCAACAGATTATGGCTTAAATAATTATGATCCAAAATTTAACAGGTTTAAAAGGTATTTAAAGCTGGAAGCCGAAAATAAAGGGCCGTCTGATAATACTATAAATTGTATAGCTCAAGATAAAGAAAATACAATCTGGCTGGGAACCGAAGGGGGTGGCTTAAACTCTTTTAATAAGCAAAACAAAAAATTTACATATTATCATCTATCTGATTCAGCTACTGACTCAATTTCAAAAAAACACATAACTTGTTTATATGTTGATGGTGATGACGAACTATGGATTGGCACAAAACGGAATGGACTGTTCAAATATGATAAAACAAAGCAAAAATTTATAAGTTATTTTTTCAGTCATAATAATAATGCATATGAAAATGCTAAAAATGACATAACTGTAATTTTTGAAGATTCAAATAAAAGATTATGGATTGGCACACAAAAAGGTGGGTTAAATATTGTAAACAGGGAATTAAATAAATTAGAAGATTATACCGGCTATTTTACCAATTCTTCAGAAAAATTAAAATATTGGATTACTTCAATAGTTGAAGATAATTATAATCAAATATGGATTGCAACAAAAGATGGCTTGACAAAAATTGATGAAAAGAAGAAGAGCCTCGATTATTTTTATAAAAATAGCGATGATAACCCATACAGTATTAATTCAAATAACTTAACTAATCTTTTTATTGATGCCTCGGGGAGTATGTGGATTTCAAATTATGTTAAAGGGTTCGATATTGTACATACAACTATTGTTAATTTTTTTCATTATAAAAAAGAAAAGAGTAAAGTTAATACATTATCAAGCAATATAATTTTGGCTATTAATAAAGATGAATATGGCTCATTATTAGTTGGCAGTTATGGTGGTGGCTTATGCTTAGTAGATAGATTTACAAATAAAATTACGCTTTATAATACTTTATATCCTGAAATTAGTAAAGCAATTGTAAATATTAAAATTGATAATGCAGGAATTATTTGGTTAGGAACATGGGGAAATGGCTTGCAATCATTTAATAGAAAAACAGGGGTTGTGAAAAGCTATTTGAATAATTTGGAAGACTCTGCTTCAATAAGTAATAATACTGTTATAACCATGTATGAGGATGATGAAGATGAGAACTATTTGTGGGTTGGGACATATAACGGATTAAACAAGTTTGATAAAAAAACTCAAAAATTTGAACGATTTTCTGAGAAGGAAGGCTTGCCCGGCAAGAAAATTTATTATATCACCGGGTATAAGGATACTTTGTGGATTGGTACTCGTGGTGCAGGGTTTAGTATATATAATAAAAAGAAAAATAGTTTCGAGAATTTTCAATTTGACGAAAACGACTCGACCAGTATTAGCAACAATGTTATAAATTACATTCATAATGATAAAAAAGGCAATTTATGGATATCAACAGAGTTAGGCTTGAATTGTTTTAATAAAAAAACGAAAAAATTTATACGTATAACTGAAAAGGATGGTTTGCCTGATAATAAATTATGGGGAATATTAGAAGATAAAAATGGGAATTTATGGATTAGTTCAAACAATGGAATTTGTAAATATAAGCCTGACTTGAAATCAAAAAATAAGGGAAATTTTAAGAATTTTTATAAGTCTGATGGATTACAAAGCAATGAGTTTACGCAAACCGGATATTTTTATGATAAAAAAACAAATGAAATGTTCTTTGGAGGAGTAAATGGCTTCAATGCCTTTTACCCTGATAAAATTATAGAAAATAAATATATACTTCCGGTTCACCTTATTTCTTTTAAAAAGATGGATAATGAGGTTAAGTTTAAGGATGATACAACAATAGCATTTAAACACGACATTCAGGTATCGTGGAAAGAAAATTTTATTGCTTTTGAATTTGTTGGGTTAGATTATACAGAACCTGAGAAAAACTTGTATTCTTATAAGATGGAAGGTTTAGATATAAATTGGAGCACTCCCAGTACACGACGATTTGCTGCTTATCCGAATTTAAGCGACGGAGAATATATTTTTAGAGTTAAAGCTGCTAATAATGAGGGAGTATGGAATGAAGTTGGATTGTCGGTTCATGTTACTGTTAACCCGCCCTTTTGGCGTACTAAATGGTTTATTTCCTTATCTGTTATTGCAATTATTTTAAGTGTTTTACTTTATATAAGGCTAAGAACCAAAAGGCTTCAGTATGAAAAACGAATATTAGAAGAAACAGTTGAACAACGCACTCAGGAATTGCGTCAGAAGAATGAAGATATTACAAGCAGTATTGAATATGCCAAAAGAATTCAGATGGCAATTCTTCCGACTTTCTCATCTTTTTATAATGAATTTCCTAATTCATTTATTCTGTATAAGCCTAAAGATATTGTAAGTGGCGATTTTTTTTGGTTTTATACAAAGGGAAATAAAAGAATTTTTGCTGCTGCTGATTGTACCGGACATGGAGTACCCGGAGCATTTATGTCTATTATAGGAAATAATTTGCTGGAAAAAATTGTGAATGAAAAAAATCTTTTTAATCCGGCCGAGATATTAACAGAATTGGATAAAAGTATTGTTGAGGCATTAAATCAGAAGGGGAGAAGAGATGATAGCTTTGATGGAATGGATATTGCATTGTGCTCGCATACTAAAGGAAATAACTATTTGGAATATGCAGGGGCTTATCGTCCG
>JAADFW010000069.1 GCA_013152655.1 Chlorobiota bacterium | reverse complement strand
TTTGAATTAAATAATATAATTATAGAAGGATCAAAATTAACTTTGAATGTTGAGAATAAAGAAATTATTCCTTTGTGTATTAAAGCTTTAGTTAATGCTGATATTCAAATCTTCGAAATAGCAAAAAATGAAAGCAATCTGGAAGACTTATACTTAACATTGACCAACTAATGTTGAATTTCATTTACAAAGGACTCATTGCAGAAACACAAAAGATAAAAGGCTCTTTTACATTTTGGTTTACTATAGTTGGTTCAATATTTATTCCTTTTGTATTTTTTTTAGTTTACTTTTTTAGATATGAGAGTTTTATACCTGCGGAGTCTATAAATCCTTGGGTAAATTTTCTTAACAGTAATATTAAAGCTATTGCATTTTTACTTTTCCCTCTCCATGTTATTTTAACAGTCGCTATCAACATTAATATTGAACATAAAGCAAATAGTTGGAAGAAATTATTCGTATTACCAATTAAGAGAGAGAATATTTATATAAGTAAGCTAATCTTCTTACTTTTTCAAATTTTTATTTCACTTTTAATTTTCTCTATCTCTTTATTTATTTTCGGTGGTGTTTTAGGCTTTTTTCATAAAGAGTTAAATTTTCTAGAATATGCCCCTGATTTTTTATCACATAGCAAATTAATGGTTCGACTTTTTATAGCAATCTTAGGTATTTTTTCAGTTCAATATATTTCAAGTCTATTTTTTAAAAATATTATTATTCCTATTTCTATGGGTATTTTTCTTACAATAGTTGCCTCGCTAATTACTTCAGGTTGGCAATATTCGATTTACTTTCCCTATTCTTTTCCTATGTGGTTTTTCTTAAATTCAAAACAATTAGTTATAGGAAATATTGAAACATACTATAATTTAACCACATCAGAAATAACAAGTCTATCGATATTTATCATTGTAAATATTTTGGGAATAATAATGTTTAAATATAAAACAATCAAATAATACTTGTGCTAACACACGCTAAACTCAATTGCCTGTTTTGTGATTTTTGGAGGTTAATTAACTTTGTTTGAGTAAATTAGTAAAATAAAAAAGAAGAGAAATAAATACGGCAAAATAGTTTAATGCCATTGATATAAAACCATATGTTGATTTATGCATAAATAAAAGTATGATGGTATTTTATACTGAGCCCTCTTGCCCAATTATATTTATTGGAGTGAGTTCCTGGCGCGTATAGAAATTTATAAATTATTACAAAATTCGATTATTGATTGTTCCTTACATTTTATACTTTTATCCTCAACTGAAAAAATATCTTAATAAAAAGCCATGAAAGAAGGGCCAATTATTTTTTTTGAGAATAAAGGTGTTAACATTATCTATTTTAATATTACAAATGGTGAAGTAAAAATAGAAGAAGAAAAAAATAATTTATTTTCGAAAGAAAAAACAATCCAATGCTTTTACAATACTGATGAATCTTTTTTTGAAGTTGAACTTGATTTTAACTTTAGTATTCCCGAAACATATTACAATTTGCCCGATAAACTTTTGGTAATTTCCGATATAGAAGGAAATTTTGAGGCATTTCGTAATTTGCTTTTTAGTAATAGTATTATTAACGAGCATTTTGATTGGACTTTTGGGTTAGGCCACCTGGTTTTAAATGGTGATTTTATTGACCGTGGAAATTTTGGAATACAATGTTTATGGTTAATTATAAGGTTAGAACAATTGGCTGAAAAAGCAGGAGGGAAGGTTCATTTTGTTTTGGGCAACCATGAAATAATGAATATGCAAGGAGAGCATCGCTATGCGGATGTAAAATATGATAAATTATGCCAAGTATTGAATATTGAGCATAAAGAGTTGTATAGTGTAAATACCTATATAGGCAAATGGTTAAGTACTAAAAACCTGGTTGAGAAAATTGGTAATATTTTATTTACTCATGCAGGTATTTGTCCTGAAATTGCACTTTCCGGCTTATCATTAAAGCAAATTAATAAAATAGGCCGGAAAAACTTATATGGAACAACAAATTTTAATATTGTCAGCAACAATATTGAAGAAATAATTATGTCAAATAACGGTCCTTTTTGGTACAGAAATTATTTTTACGCCCCAAAAAATAAACAGGCAGAAATTGAAATGATTTTGAACTGCTATAAGGTAAAGTATATTTCAGTAGGACATACCAGGCAAACACAAATTCATTTCTTCTATAATAATAAGGTTATTAATACCAATGTAGATCATTCTGAGTTTAAGAAAGGACTATCGGAAGCTTTGTTAATTGAGAAAAATATTTTTTGTAAAGTAAATGAAGCCGGAGAGAAAGAAATTATTTAATTCTTTCAACCGATATTATGGCAACAGGATTCACAAGAAATTGATTTGTATCAGCCATTAATTGTATTTGTTTTACCACACCCATTCCATTAATTACTTTTCCAAATGCAGCAAATCCTTTTCTGTCAGGGTTTCGTTGTCCGCCATAGTCTAATTCAGGTTGGTCGCCAATACAGATAAAAAATTCTGACGAAGCTGTTCCCGGCTGGTTCCTGGCCATTGAAACAATGCCATTTTTATGTAAAATTCCCGTTTTTTTTGTTGATTCGTGTATAATTGGAGGTAAAACATATTCATTGTCATCGAGCATTAAACCCCATTGTACTACTTCAATCTTAATTTTATTGTGTGGTTGGTTATCGTTGCGTACTACTCTGTAAAACTTAGCATTTTTTAATAAATCATTGTCAACATAATTTAGAAAATTAGAACAAGTTAAAGGTGCTTTGTCTTTGTATAACTCTATTTCAATATTTCCGTAATTAGTAACTAACCTGACTTGAGGATTTTTAATTTTATTCTTACATGCAAATATTAGCAAAGCTATGCTAAGCAATAACGTCATTTTTGTTTTGGCAATTCTCATTTGTTTTGATTTTTTTTCATCAAGCTTAATGCCCTGTCAATTTTTTCTTCTATGCTGGCATAGCCGTCTAACCAGTGAATTTTAATATCTTGACGTTCCATTCTTCTGAACCATGTCATTTGTCGTTTGGCAAATTGATGAATAGCCGTATTTAATTTATTGAACATTTCATTATAAGTTAATTGCCCTGTTAAATAGAGCGTAACAAACTTATATTCCAGTCCATAATATATCAAATTTTCAGCAGAAATACCTGTTTTTAATAAATCTTCAACTTCTTCAATCATTCCGTTTTTTAAGCGTTCTTCTAATCGTTGAGTAATGCGTTTTCTTATTTGTGGGCGGTCAAAATTAATTCCAAATACAATTGAATTAAATGTTGGAAAATTATTATCTATCTTACCCTGTTCAGAATAGTATGAGTTTATTTCTAAAGCACGAATCAATCTTTTTCTGTTTGTAATGTCGCTAATATTGTGCATTTGCTTTAGTTTGCTTAGTTGTTCAATTAGTTCTTCCCGGGTTTGTGATTCCCAAACTTTTCGTTTTTCGCTATTTATTGGCACTTGTATTAATTTATAGCCTTTCAAAACCGATTCAATGTACATTCCCGTTCCCCCACACAGAATAACATTTTTATTTTTTTCTCTAATAGAATGATAAGATTTTAAAAAATCTTTCTGAAACTCATAAACATTATACTTTGTTCCGGGTTCTTTTATATCAATTAGGTAATATGGTATATTAAATCCTCTCACTTCATAATCCACAAAATCTTTTCCTGTGCCAATATCCATTTTTTTATAAACCTGTCTTGAGTCAGCACTAATAATTTCGGCATTAATTTTATATGCTAAATGTGACGCAAATTGTGTTTTTCCTGTGGCGGTTGGCCCTGTGATAATAATCAGGCCTTGTTTAAAATTCATTATATAGTGCTTTATTAAAAAGCTAAAGTAAGAAAATTAAAAAAAAAATTAATTTTGCTATTGAAAATATTATAAAATGGAACTGAATAGCTTAATAAAACGCATACGTTTTTTAATTGTGAATCCTGTTGATGAATGGAAAAGTATTGAAGATGAGGGGTTAAGTATTAAGAATATTATTATAGATTATGCAGGGCCGTTAATTACCGTAGGTGCAATTACACTTTTTGTGAGAAATTTATTTTTAACTTTTACGTTTATTGCCACACTTTTTTCAGCAGTCATATATTTTATTTCAATGTTTTCAGGTATTTATTTTTCAACTTTAATTTTGTACGAATTGGCTGATAATTTTGGAATAGAGAAAAATAAGAGAAAAATATTTACATTAATTACTTATTCGTCAACAGCATTCTTACTTGTAAAAGCTATAGTAAATTTAAGCGACCAGTTTGCACTGCTTAATTTGCTGAGTATTTATTCAGGTTATTTACTTTGGATTGGGTTTGATGTATGTTTTCACGATATAAAAAAGAGCAAAATAGGAATTGTTTTAATTTCTCTTTTACTTGTTTTTACCATCTATATTTTATTTCAATATTTATTATCACCTTTGCTAACCTTAACAAATAGTCCACAATTATTTTCATAAATAATAAATGAATAATACGATTAATATAAAAAACAAAAAAGCGTCATTTCTGTATGAATTAATTGAAAAATTTGTGGCAGGCATGGTTTTAACAGGTACTGAAATAAAATCTGTGAGAAATGGTAAAGCTAACCTGGTAGATGCCTATTGTGTTATGATAGAACATGAGCTTTGGGTTAAAAATCTGAATATTTCTGAATATTTTTTCGGAAGTTATAATAATCATAACCCAAGGAGAGACAGAAAGCTTTTATTAAACAAAAAGGAATTAGATAAATTGGAGCGTAAACTTAGAGATAAGGGCTTAACAATAATACCTACCCGGTTATTTGTTAATGAAAAAGGTTATGCAAAATTGCAAATTGCTTTAGCGCGAGGAAAAAAAAGGTTTGACAAGCGGGAAGATATTAAACAAAAAGACGCTAAACGTGAAATGGACAGATTGAAAAAACCGAGATAAAGAAGGATAAAATATTGAGAGTTTTAATAATTAACTTTGTTGAGCTTGTTAGTTTATTGTTCAAAGAAGAAATCAATCAGGTCGTTAATATCGTCAACTGAAAGATCGGTACTAAAATCAAACAGGCTGTTAATGGCTTTTTGAAGTTCGTCAATTGAAATATAACTGTCGCCATCTGTATCTAATGACTTAAATTTTTGAGGTATTTCCGTATATTCTTTTTTGGTTTTGGTTTTTGTATTTGCTCCCGGATAATATTTAAATACATCTTTATGGTCAATAGCATCAGGGTCGTACAATAATGCAATTAATTCAGAATCTAAAGTTTTTATGCCATCTAATCCAACAGCCCTGGAATCACGAGGAGTGTTATCCTGTTTATCTATGTAATTAGGAATTCCGTCGTCATCATCGTCTAACGGACAGCCTTCATAATTAACAGCTACACCAGGTGGAGTATCGGGACAATTGTCGTTAAAATCATCTACTTTATCTCCATCACTGTCAACATTGTCAGTAATAACATATTTAACAGTTTTGAAATTTTCCACAACAGCAATATCTTCAATAGGTGAAAACAGGTCAAACTGAAAACTCACATAAGTGTATAAAAAGCCATCGTTTAGTTTATTTCCTTGTCGTATTCCTTTGCTATTTTTCGAAATATCATCAATGTAATCAGTAAAAGTGTAATGAAAAGAGTTTCCTAAACGCATTGTCATTCTATCCGTTATGGTAAGGTCAATTCCTATGTCAATTGGCAATGCAAAAGCAACTTGTGAATATCTTCCTAATCCGTCAAAATTTTCATCTCTTAAATTTGTTTCGTAAATATAATCTCTGTTTAGAATTATACTTTGAAAAGCACGAGGGTCTGTTTCAGGCAAACTTCTAATTGTTCCGTCAGACCAGTAATTATACGTATATTCAGTTCCGTTAATATAGGTTTTTAAATCTCCTTTTGAAGCAAACTGAAATGTTTCAATACCCAGCGAAATAAAAGGCCTTATTGGCTGGTTGGCATTAATCAAATGTTTGAAATTATAGGTTAAGCTAATTCCCCCGTTTAGTAAATCGGTTTCAAAATTTAAATAACGCGTTGGCCCCAATTCATTGCCTGTAAGCTTGCCATACATAAACAGGAAGTTAATACTTAAAAATGAGTTAAGTTTTCGTGAAACATTCATGGTTGATGCATAATTTCCATCAAAAGGATTTTGACGGTAAGCATTGTTAACGTCACCATAAAAATTTACAACTCCTTCTCCAAAACCAATTATAGGCTTAAATGCTAACGATTCAATATTCTCTTCATCATCCATTAAAAGGTTTTCATAGAATTCATCATATTGAGCTATGCTATTTGAGGCAGCAAGAACTACTATTGAGAATATGAATAATATTTTTTTCAAACTTAGCATTATTGGTATTTTACAAATATACAGGAAATTATTTATACCATTTCTGACTGGCTATCATTAATGCTTCTTGTACTGTAATCCGGTTTCCAAAATTGTATGCTGCTACAAAGGCATCATCTACAGGTGTTGTATTCCAAATATGAATACGATAATCGCGTGCATCTCTATATATTTTAAACGAACCTATTGTATATTTGTGCCATCCTTCGTGAATTTCAACTCTAACTTCATCTTTTATATTAAGTTTTTTAAAGTAAGCCGGCTTAACCATTTTATGGCCGGCAGCAACTTGCACCCTATAAGATATTCCTGTTTCCGGATTTGGGATTGACACTAATGAAGGCTCATTGTTTTTTTCAGTATAACCTGCAATAACATCACTTATTTTATTTTCTTCTATTTGTTTAGTTTTTTCTGCTTGTTTGGTTTCCTCTATTTGTTTGGTTTTTTCTTTTATGTTTTCAGCTAACTTTTCCTGCTTTTCAACTTTGGTTTCCTGTTTATTAGTTTGTTCCGGTTTAATAAACTCTTCAACAACATTATTTTCATTGGCAGTAGTTTCCACTATATTGTTGGTTTCCGGTTCTGTTTTTTCAGCAGGTTTTACAACTTCTTCAATTGGTTTAGCAATATTTTCAGCAACTAAGCCACCCGGTTGAAAATTTTCAAGATCAATATTGCCTCTTTCTACAACATCTACTTCTTTTAGCTGGTCGTTACCTATGTAAGAGAATGTTCCGGTAATTATAAATGCCTGGTCATTAATCTTTCCTTCAGGAATTAGTTTGTAAGTAACTACAAATTGAGGGTCGGAAGGCAGGTCAAGCCATGAAAACTTAACTTCATTATTTTTAAATGTAAAAACTGAATTTTTCCCTTTTACATTTTCAGCCTTATAGCCTATGGGAACAACTTCGGTTATTTTTCCGAATTTATTTATATCACCTTTGTTAACCAACAGGTTTACAATTACTTCGTCGTTGTCCGATAAATAAGGTTTTTGCCTGATACAACTTATTCCTTTTTCAGTAATATTGCCATATGTAAAAGTAATTGCTTCCTCATCTTGTGCCGCATTTGCATATTCGCTTGATTTAACTGTTATGCTTTGAGGAGCCATATTAAATGTTTCTCTTTTATTATCCTGAATGTAAGAAAATGAACCCTGTAAATTAAATTCCCCGTTTGCAGTTGGTGCTACGTCAACATTAAACGAAATAGAAAATTCTTCTTCATAAGGAAGCCTTATCCAGAAAAAAACAACACTTTGGTTATTAAAACTAAATTCGCCGTTTGCAGTACTCTTGGGAGTTGCCTTAAATCCTGCGGGTAAATCCATTTTAAAACGTGCAAATTTGTCAAGGTCACCTTTAGTAATAATAACTTCAATTGTGAAGTTGCCACCGGCATCAACTTCAGCCGGAATATTTGTTCGTATTTTTACTTCGTTTGTAAAAATACTACTTATCGATAGAATACCTACTAAATTGAATAGAAGTACAATTTGTTTAATCATTTATCAAAATATTGATTATTTGTACTAAATGTTAAAATAAAAATTAAAAATAAGTAAATATCCTAAAAAATCAAACAATTAACAATTGTTGATAAGATTTGTTAATAAATTGTTGAATTCGTTAAATCATTTGATAATCAATAATAAACAAAAAATAGTAAACGCAGCATACACATTCACCAATTTCTTTTTAATGAAAAGTATTTTTTGCACGGTAAAAAAGTTCAAATTACATATTTTGATTTTTATTAAAGGTTGCGTAAGTAGCTTATAATTAATGTTTTATATATTCCGGTACTGTTAAAATAGTTTATTCGTTAAAAATTTCACTAAAATATGTCCATAATGATTTATTAAATTGAAGACTGTTACTTTGTTTTAATTCATGATAAAACGAAATTTTTGTAGTATCGTTAAATGTTGATAAGTAGGTTTTGTTTTCATCATATAAACTATATTTTTCAGGATGAAACTGAAATGCAATTACATTTGGATATTTAATATGGCTTACAGCTTCAATAATTTTCCCATCCATAGAAGTGGCTTCTGTTTTTAAATTTTTGCCTAATTCTTTAATACACTGATGATGATAGCTATAAACTTTTGGGTTTTTATTTGTTGAATAGCTTAATTTTGCAGTAAAAAACCCATCCTCAATAAATTTTATTTTATGTAAATGGGCACCTGTCATCTCTTCATCCCAGGTTAATGGTTTATTATAATTCTTGTGTACATCATTTTCATTCATCTTCAATATATCTTCAACTGTATTTAATCCATAAATTTCAGTAGGAATATCCTGGTATAAAGTTCCGCCGGCAGCAACATTCATAGTTTGCATTCCGAGGCAAAATGCCCAGACAATATAGTTTGATTTTTTTTCTAACAATGGAATGTAGTTCTCATTTTGAGAACCTCCCAAAAGATGAAATAAGAACGATGCTTCAAAAAAATGTCGTTGCGGGTCGGTTATTTCAGTCAGTAAATTTGTTTTGTCTCCATATAAATAGGGAGGAATATCGGGCCCTCCAAAAAATATAATGCCGTTTGAAAGATTAAAAACCTTTTCAAAATTATTGGTTAACTCATTTTCTGTAAAAGTATTTTCTGCAGAAAGTTTTCCACTTATTTTTTGTAAATGCCAATTTTGAATTTGCAGCGAGTCAATATATTTAATTGATTGTGAATAGTTGTATCGCTCATTTTCAAAAAAAAGTCCTACAAGTTCCGTATTTTCCAAATTCACAATTTGGTGTTCTTGCAACCACGTAAAGTTTTGAATATTGTAAACTGTCGGATGCATTAATATCAGAACTTTCTTAGTTGTATTTACTTCACCGTCAAACAAGCTGTTTTGTGCAATTACACTTGATGAAAATATTAGTAATAACCAGATAAATTTTAATCTTTTCATATTCAGGTAAATTTTTATAAAAAATAAAAATAGGTTATTTTTTGAATTTTGCATTAAATTACATTTATAATATTTTTGAACTAACTTTTAACGACAGTTCAATTCAAATAATAAAACTGTATATGCCGGATAATAAAATATATGATTTTAAATTAAGAGGAAATTATCCAAATTACAATTATGTTAAATTTATTGCAAACAAAAATAAAAATTTGACTGTTCCTGAAGGTTATATTACTCCTGAGGCAGAGTATTGGTACGAAAAAAATGGAGACCACTTTGAATTAAAAGTGAGTTATAATGATATTCCTTTTTTAAGTGTTGACGATAAAGAAATTGCAATTAAATACCTGATTAATTTAATTAATGCCAATAATGGCGATGAAAAGGCCAAATTAATAGTTGAAAAAAAGAGAAAAAATCTTTATAATGAGTGTAATTCATTTGTTAATGAGAATAAATTTATTGAAAATGAATATGTAATACCTTCGGTAACAGCAAAAACTTACAACCAGGAAGATGTTAGTAATAAAGGAGCTATGCTGCTTAACTTATACAAAGATGGTTATCCTGTGCCTGATTTTTGTATTTTATCATCTCACACATATAAACTTGATAAAAAGGAACGAGCCAGCACCTTAGTTGATGCTATTAACAATCTGGAGAAAATGACAGGGAAAAAGTTGGGCTCGTACGATAAACCTCTTGTTTTTGCTATGCGTTGCGGAATGCCGCGTTATATTCCCGGATTGATGCCAACTTATTTAAATGTTGGTGTTACAAAAGAAACGTATCAGGCTCTAATAAAAATTTATGGTGATTTAGTTGCAAGCAAAATATATATTCATAACCTGAAAACCATTTATAATTTATTATATCCGCGTATTAACCTTTATTTGTTCGAAAATATTTTAGAAAAAAACGAACTGTCGGAAATTCATAATGGAATAGATTTTTTCTATATTAGTATTGCCGATAAAGATGAACAAATACTTACTAATCCGTATTATCAGGTAAACTTTTTTTTAGAAGAATCAAGGAAATTTTTTGTTGATAACAAGGATTTACTTTACACTTTTGTGAAAAATAAAGACTTTTATCCTGCAATTATTTTGCAGAAAATGGTTTGGACTGTGCGTGACAATAATTCCTATCCGGGAGTTTTATACAGTCGTCATTCTCGAACAGGGTTAGGAAAACAGATTGAAAGCGTAAGAAATATTTTTGGTGAAGAAATAATGACCGGAAATATTAATGTTGATCAAACAGAATTTTTTAACAGGGATGAAATTAAGGAGGAATTTCCGGCTATTTATCATTTTTGCCCATTGTTGCCAAAGTTGGAAAAAAAACTGAGGTCGGCAGCAACTGTTGAATTTGCAGCTGAATCAAGTAGTACTTCTCATTTTTTTGCCATTTTGCAATTAAATGAATCTGAGTTAACAGGAAGGGCCACTTTGCTAAGTTCCATTGATTTATATAAAAATGGAATAATTGATAAAAAGAGAGTTATTGAATTAATACATCCTTATCATTTGAGGCATATTTTTTCTGAAACAATTGATGATAAGTCATATAAAAACCTTGAATTTTTTAGTAATGCGGTTTCTGTCCTTCCACGGTCGGCTGTAGCGGCACAAGCTTATTTTTCAGCTAAAACTGCACTTGATGGGAAAAGACGTGGAGAAAAGGTTTGCTTTATAAAAGAGCATTTTGTTCCTTCCGATACTATTGTGATGGGAGAAGTAGATGCAATTATTTCGGTTAATCCGGTTGCAATACATGTAGTAACAGCATGTAGAGGTTATGGTATTCCTGCTTTTTTAAATCTTGAGAATTATAAAGTGAAATTATCTGAAAATATGCTGATTAACGAAAAAGGATTGGTGATAAATGAAGGCGATTGGATTACCATGTCAAGCAAATATCAAATGCTGTTTTTGGGGAAGGCTAAATTTAAGCAGGCTCGTTTTAAAAGATATTTAGATGGAGAAAAATTTGAGCTCGAACCGAAAGAAAAAAAGGTTTTTGAAAATATGGCATTTGCTTTTAACGAATATCAAAGAATTACAAACTCAATTGACTTAAAAGACATAGATAACCTGAATGAATTATTGAAATATATACGCACCGACTTAAAAAAAGATGAAAAAAAGGCGCAGAAAATAGTAAACCATTGGTTTGATACATATACCGGTGAATATGTTCAACAAGTATTAGAAAGTACAATGGGCTCGCACAAAGATCAACATGAGCTATACCATTTATTAACAATAGAACGTAAAGTAATATTACAGCAAAAAATTATTTTATTATGCAGAAAAAACGGATTGAAGGGGTTTACAGCCGGATCGTTTATGATTGGGCGATTTATTAATATTTCTCACCCTGTTGCTTTTTGGAAAAAATTTAATGCTACTGAAATCACCTTTCTTTTAAATGAATTTATCCTTTTTGAAAAATATATGCAATTACTGAATGACGTTGGCGAAAGAAATATTAACAGGGCAAGAAAAGAATTATTGACCGGTGGATTGGGAAATGTTAATGTGAATGAAGCGTCGGCTAAAATATTCACTACTTTAAAATTAGCAAAGCCACCATGGCAAAAAATCGGGAAAATTGATAATTTTGAATTAGAACCTGAAACTCATACAATAATCATGTTGCTACAAAAGCCATATGATTATTTTTACGATTATAATGTTGCATGGTCAGTAAATAAATTAAAAAGAATTTGCGAAGAAGAAAAAGTTGGCTTTCCTAATAAAATGGATGTGTAGAACTATTGATTAAAAAGTTTGGCATATTCAATTCCGCCTTGTAATTTATATTTAATTAACCCGAAATGCTTGGCAATAAAAATTTCATTTACTGTAAATTCATTCTGGTAATCGGTAAAATCATTCAATGTGAAGTGCATTATACCGGTATATAATTTTTGATTTACAGTTAGAGTGTCCATAAAATCTACCGACGAATAAATAGCGTCTCCTTCCAAACCATCATCGGTGTAATATTTTGATAAAGAATAGTTATCATAAAAAATATCAACTAATTTTTGCAATTCAAGATTATATCTGAAATCCAGATTATTTACTTTTATTGAAATTTCATCTCCATTATAATAAGCATAGATTGACAATTTAAAATTATGTCTATACGTAGAATTGTACTCACGATAATACTTTTCTACCTGGCTTTTTATGCAACTTTCGTTACGAGAATAATTATTTACATGAAATTGCTCATAGTTTTTATTGTAAAGTGAAAAACTTTCTGAAATAAGTTGGTTGTCAACCATTAAAAAAAAATCATTATCGCAAGAATCAACAAACCACTCTTTGGTTGAGTTGCTAAAATAACGTGAAACTTCATCTTCATCGGGGCAACTACATGAATATAACAGTATTACTGTAGCAGTAGCAAATAAAATATTACTAATTTTCATAATACAGCGAATAACTTTCTTCATTTGACATTTCTATTTGAAGCAATCCAAATTCATAATTATAGAAAATATTCTCAATATAAACAGAACTTGTATCATTATCCCAGGGTGTAAAACTATACTTCATAATATTCAGGTATAAACTATCATTAATGTAAAGAGAATCAATGTATTCGGTATAGTCTGTGTTGAATTGAATTTGGGTAGTATCAATAGGAATATAAAAATATGCATTACCCAAAACAGCAGTAAGCATTGAATTGCCTCCCTCGTTTGACAAAACCATATTTATTGAAAATATTGGATAATCAGGTTCTATTAACGTGGTATTTTTTTCATAAGTTTCTTCAACACAGGCTTCAACAAACGGATTTTCAGTAACTGATTCTGTTAACCTCGAATTCACAGAAAATGTTATTATTTCTCCATTTGTATGCTTCATTTTAAATTCATCACCAGTTTGATATGGAATGGCGCTTAGTGCTTCATCACTAAGTTTGCCGAAATCGTGCTGCTCTACATCACGACATAAGCATCCTGAAAGGGTTATTAGTAAAACAAGAATGAACTTTATGGAAAAATTGGTACGTACAAGAAATATAAAAAATAATATTGCAATTGCCTTTAACATAAATAACTAATTAATTAATATTCAATTATATTATAGTGAATAGTGATTGAGTAAAAAAGTGCTATACGGAATTCGTATAACACTCATAAGTTGGCAAATAACATGAAAAGGTTGCTTTTGTATCGAATATTTTTACTCAAATTAATCAGTTTTAATCTTCCGGCAGATTAAGCTTAACATCTCTTAAGTATTGAATTGTTTTCTGAATATCTTCATACATTACTTTATCGTCTTCAATAAAAGGAACTAAGTCACGATAGTCTTTAATGAAATTTTCAAGAAATGTGGAGGTTTTCACAGGCCTTCTAAATTCTAATGCCTGAGCAGCAGTAAACAGTTCGATGGCTAATATTTTTTGAAGATTACATAAAACCCTAAATGCTTTTGTTGCTGCATTTGCACCCATACTAACATGGTCTTCCTGTCCTTTTGACGATTCAATGGAATCAACCGAAGCGGGTGTGCTCAATTGTTTGTTCTGGCTTACAATGCTTGCAGAAGTATATTGCGGAATCATAAAACCGGAATTTAAACCCGGGTTGGCAACAAGAAATAAGGGCAACCCTCTTTTACCATTTAAAAGTTGGTAAGTCCTGCGTTCTGAAATATTTCCTAATTCCGACATGGCAATACATAAGTTATCTAAAGCCAAAGCCAATGGCTGGCCATGAAAATTACCTGCAGAAATAATTAAATCATCATCGGGAAAAATGGTTGGATTATCGGTTACAGAATTTATTTCATTGGCAAAAACATAAGCTACGTAATTGATAGAATCTTTTGAAGCTCCATGAACCTGTGGAATGCAGCGAAATGAATAAGGGTCTTGTACGTGTTCTTTATGGCGTTTAATTAACTCGCTGTCGCCCAGTAAAAAACGTACTCTTTTGGCTGTTTTAATTTGACCTTTATGTGGCCTTATTTCCTGAATTAATTTATGAAAAGGTTCAATACGGCCATCGAAAGCGTCTAACGAAATTGCACCAATTACATCGGCTAATTGTGAAAGTTTGAAAACTTTTATACAACTATATACCCCAAAAGCACTCATAAACTGTGTTCCGTTTAA
Source organism: Chlorobiota bacterium (assembly GCA_013152655.1). Lineage (GTDB taxonomy): Bacteria > Bacteroidota > Bacteroidia > Bacteroidales > B39-G9 > JAADFW01. The sequence continues at coordinate 14,075 of JAADFW010000069.1, read as the reverse complement.
AAGAGCCAAACCTTCTTTAGATTGTAATTCAACAGGCTTCCAGTTAAATATTTTGTAAATTTTTGAAGAGTGGACTTTTTCACCATTATAATAGACTTTTCCTAAACCTAACAGTGGTAACGACATATGTGCCAAAGGGGCTAAATCACCCGAAGCACCGAGCGAGCCTTGCTGGTAAACAACCGGAATAATATTATTGTTAAACAATTCAATTAAGCGTTCAACAGTTGCCAGTTGTACTCCAGAATATCCGTATGACAAACTTTGGATTTTTAAAAAGAGCATTAATTTTACAATCTCTGAAGGTACTTCTTCACCCGTTCCGCATGCATGCGACATAACCAGGTTTTTTTGCAATTTACCCAAGTCATTGTCTGAAATAGTTTTATTGTATAATGCTCCAAATCCTGTATTTACACCATAAACTGGTTCTCCGCCCTCTTGCATTTTGTTGTCAAGAAAAGTGCGGCATTTTACTATTTTTTGTTTTGATTCTTCTGATAATTCAATATTTATATTTTCTTCCAGAATTCTTTTAATAATTGGAAAAGTAAGTTTTTTTGAATTAATAATATGTTTTTTCATTTTAGTTGAAAGTTGAAAAGTTAAAAGTTAGAAAGTGAATAATGAATAGTGAAATTAGTTCTATTCTTATTTTGAAAGTTATTTAATTCAGGGAACTCTTATTTTTCGTTTCATCTGTTTATAATTTAAATTTTCAGTTGTCAGATGTAACTTACCATGATTTTATAATCATTTTTTTGTGTGATTTTAATAATTATAGAACCATGGACGTTTCATATAAATATTACATATTATTAAGCGTTTTTATTAATTCTTTTTCCGATAATTTTTGCTGCTCGCCGGTATTCATGTTTTTTAAGGTAACTGTATTACTTTTTATTTCTTCTTCGCCTATTAAAATTACGTATGGAATTTTTTTATTATTGGCATAAATCATTTGTTTTTTTAATTTGGCAGAAGATGGGTAAAGTTCAGATGGAATGCCGGCTTTTCTAATGTTCTCTATTAAAGAAAGGCAATATTTTTCTTCTTTTTCACCAAAATTTACAATCATTATTTTAGAAGAAGTTTCCGTATCATGCGGGAATTTTTCTAAGTGGTTCAATACATCATAAATTCTATCTGCACCAAAAGAAATTCCTACACCCGAAACATCTTTCAACCCGAATATGCCTGTTAAATCGTCATACCTTCCTCCTCCACAAATACTTCCAATTTCAAAGTCGGCAGATTTAATTTCAATTATTGCCCCGGTATAATAATTTAAACCGCGTGCAAGTGTAAGGTCTAATTCTATTTTAGAATTTAACTTTAAACTACTTAAATATTCAAATATTTTTTTTGTTTCACTAATTCCTTTTAATCCTGTTTCAGAACTACTTAGAATCTCTTCTAATTTGTTTATTTTTTCAGAATTAGTGCCTTTTAACTTTAAAATTGGTTCTAATTTTCTTAATGCAGTTTCATCAAAGCCTTTCTCATTTAATTCTGAAATAACTTTTTCATAACCAATTTTCTCCATTTTATCAATAGCAACTGTAAGGTGGGTAATTTTGTCTTCATTGCCAATCAGTTCAGCTATTCCGGCAAGAATTTTACGGTTATTAAGTTTTATGATGATATTAATACCAAATCTTCCAAATATTTCATCAGCAATTTGTAGTAACTCAACTTCATTAAGTAAAGCGTTACTTCCAATAACATCTACGTCGCATTGAAAAAATTCGCGATAACGTCCTTTTTGTGGCCGGTCTGCTCTCCAAACAGGTTGAATTTGAAAACGTTTAAAGGGAAATGTGATTTCGTTTCGGTGTTGAACAACGTAGCGTGCAAAAGGAACAGTTAAATCGTAGCGCAAAGCTTTTTCGCTTATTTTATTACTTAAACTAACAACATTTCTTTTTTCTATTTCTTCATCGGGTACTTTTGCTAAAAAATTCCCTGAATTCAATATTTTAAAAATGAGCCTGTCGCCTTCTTCTCCATATTTGCCCATTAACGTTTCCAGATTTTCCATTGCCGGTGTTTCAATAGGCAAATAGCCAAATAAGTAAAATACCTTTTTTATGGTATCAAAAATATAATTTCTTCTGACTGTTTCAATTGGGTTGAAGTCGCGTGTTCCTTTTGGAATTGATGGTTTTACTGCCATTTTTCTGTTTTGAAATAAGATGTAAAAATATTAAAATATTTTCATCTTATTAAATTTTAAATAGCATCCATTTGAATTACTTTTAATGATAATTTAACAAGACTGAAAATTATTAAAATTACTAAAAGGTGTTTGTTTGATTAAAAGTAATTTAACTACCATTCATAAGCTAATCCGAAGTATAATCCTCCCGGGTTATCTCCTTCGTTGATTACTGCAAAACCTGTAAAATAAGTAATATTCAAACTGAAATGACTGGAGATTTTTTGAAATAATTTTGCGCCAATAGCTATGTAACCCTGGTTATCGATAAATGTAGCTGTATGCTTTGAATTTTTGTCATTGTATGTGCCATTGGTTAATTTAAAAACCCCATTTGTAACACCAATTAAATAGGTTTTATTGTTTGGAGTCCAGCCATATTCGGCATGTGCTATAATACCTTGATTATAACCGTTTGTTCTTATAAATGCACCGGTTTCAAAACTAAAGTATTGGTTAGAAAAACCTTTTCCTAAAAGGATTGAAGGAGTAAAAGTCCATGCATCAAAACCTGTTCTCAGCCCTGTGAAATCGTCATATACTGATGAGTTTATTTCGGTTGAAAGCTGTAATGAAATTAATAATCCGTCTGTTTTTACAGGATATCTCAATGAAACATTAACATTTCCTAAACCTGTAAGGCTTCCGGCTGCCAAAGTATCGGAGTACGGATTGGCAGGGTCTGTATTTATTACATTAGAAGTATTTAAGCTGTAAAAAGGAATATTTGTAATAAGGGTTAGTTTATCACTTATTCCGTACTCGCCATAAAAAAAGAATCCGGTTTGCGTAACTGCTCTTCGCATTCTAAATATTTCAGTATCGGAATATCCTCCTATGTACCTGTTTTGATACGATTTAGTAGTAAAACTTAATTGGCTGTAGCCTGAGCCTTTTTGACGTGTCCAAACGCCGGCAAAGCTTTGTGAAATAATAAGAAAAAACAAAATGGCTAATTTGATAATCTTCAACATAGTTTTATTTTTTAATTAATGGAATTAATTTTCCATTTTCCCAATAAAATTCAAAACTAAAAGATAATCAGGTTGATGCTGTTAAAAATAGGTTAATTTAAAACAGGAAAAGCTGCACTATTAAAAAATAATGCAGCTTATTTTAGGTGTGTTTGTCACAATTTCTTTTACTGTGATTCTGAAAACTATGTTCTGTTGGCGAAGTTTTTTATTTTACAGAATCTTTGTTTTGTTTTTCCTGTTTCTTTTCCTGCTTTTTAATATCGAGCAATTCTTTTTTCGCTAATTTCTTAAAATCCTCGGCTAAAAAACCATCGGGTTTTTTGGCGCTAACCATATGGTAAGCAAAATAGTATAGCTTGGCATCGCTGGCGCCTATCAAAACGTTCCAGCACCTGGCTTTTTTATTATAGTTTTCAGGGCCAACCTTATGAAGCAATACAACATTTTCATCGTGTCTGTTAATGGCATCTTCTATATCTTCTTTAGTAACAATTTTAACATCGTAAGGATAAATTTTATGAATTTTCTTTAAAGTATTCACATTTTTGGCCAATTCATCCTGAATAACATACAATGTTTTTTCACGGACACCAACCATGTTTTTGTTATAATAACGAATAATATTATTATTATTCAAATTTGGATTATCGCGTGTTAATTTTACATGATTTTGCATAAAGCGAACCAAAATACCTAATTTGTAAGAATACGACGATTCATCTACTTCTAAGTAAGAAACAGGCACTGAAGCCAATTCGGGCATGTCTTTCATTAAAAGATAATCGCCTCCCAGCAGCAGATGCAAAAAATTATATTGTGCTTGTGTTTTATCTTTTGTATAAAATACTCTGTTCATTATTAAAAAAGAATATTTCGGGTCAACACGTTTTTTTTCAAATTCTGAGTGTGCAATAAATTCATATTCAGTAATATCCCAATGTTTTTTAATGGTTTCCTGTATTTCAATATTATAATCTGATAAAGGACTTGGGTCAAGTACTACAAGCGTTTTAGTTTTTAAAAAGGCTTGAATTTGTTCTTGTGTTGCCACAGATTTTTGCGAAAAAGAAAATTGCACAAAAACAAGCAATAAAACTGTAAATAATATTTTTTTCATAGAAATTGTTTTTAGGTTTAATTAATAATAAACAGGAATATATAAAGGATGTTTTTCGTTATATTTTCTCAAGTATAAAAATTTTAATTGTTTCTTTTTCCGTTTTTTTAGTGCATTAAATTCTTCGTATAATTCAGGGTCGCGCATTAAAATTATAGATAATGTCTGGTAATCATATTCCATAATTTTACCGGTATCAAAATCTAAAATAAATTGTCGTAATTCGTAGGTTGCCTGCTGCTGCCTGAAAGAAGAACTGTAAGAGTAGCTATAATAAGGGTCATACGGATTATACATGCGGTCTTTGTAAACAGTAATGTTTGCAACAAAATGTGAAATACTGCCTAATACCGGTATCCGGTTAAATTCTCCTTCAACCTGAATAAAAATGGTTCCTTTTCTACTATATCCCCATATGCGATCTGTTCTATATTCTTGTTTTATTCCATAATCATCATAATAACTAATCGTTTTATTTAGCATTATTTTGTCAAAAAAATCAATGTCTTTTAAACTAATATTTGTAACTATTCTTGATTTTAAAATAGGATTGTTGGTTTTAAACATGTCAAAATTTAAATACAATCCTTCTGTGAATTTGAAAGCGGGAGTGTATTTAACCAGCTTAGTTGTGTCTGTTTGTGAAAAAACATTGGCTATTGATACAATACCTATCATCAGATTAAAAAGGAAAAACTTTTTGATAATTTGTTTTCTCATACTTTATGTACTAATTTAATTATTTTTTTGATGCAAAGTTAAAACATAGAAACAAAGTAAATATCTAATTGGCAATTTAATTATTTTTTAATTGTAAAATATAGTTAATTTTTTAGCTGCCTTTGTTAAAAAACATCGTCTTAAATAAGGTTAATTCATATTTGCTCAATTTTGAATGACAAAAAAAAGTAATACTTTTATATTTGATTGAAAAAAATTATTTAAGAATAAGTAATTAAGTTTAGAAATATAATGAAGTTTATTGATAAAATGATAAAATTATTATCTGTTGATAATGATTTAAATAATGAGAATACCTATAAATTATTACTTAATAATATTACTCATGCATTAGCCTTAGTTTTAATTTTAATTTTCGGAGTTCTTGCACTTATTAATGAGCAATATATTCATTCTACTATACTTTTTATTTCGTCTTTACTTGTTATAAGTAATTATTACTTTTTAAATAGAACAAAAAAACTGGTTATTTCAACTTATATAATTGTAACAATTGTTTCTTTTCTTCTTATTTATTTGTTTGCCAGTGGGTTAAATGGAGGTAATGGTACTTTATGGTTTTATATTTATCCGCCCATGTGTTTGTTTTTGTTGGGATTGAATACAGGAAGTATATATTTTGTTGTGGTTTTAGCATTTACACTATTTGTTTTTTATTTCCCCAATATTGAATATTTTCCACAGGAATACACTAATGCGTTTAAAATCAGGTTTTTACTTTCATTTGTAACGGTTTATGTTATTTCATATATTTATGAGTATTTAAGGGCTAAAACTAAATTAGAATTAGAAAAGTCTATTTTGGAAGCTGAGGGGCTGAATAAATCAAAAACTGAATTTATAACCCGATTATCACATCAGTTAAGAACCCCATTAAATAGTATTATTGGTTTATCCAGCTTGTTGAAAAATACCGGATTAAATAAAAACCAGAGTGAATATATTGAAACAATTGATACTTCGGCTAACAACTTAATGAGTACTATAAAAGAAATTGTTGAAGTAACAAAACTTGATAGTGAATTGGATAAATTGAAGGATTTGAGTTTTGATTTGCATGAAACTGTAAAAAATGCGATGTTCCTGTTTCAAAAGAAAAATGAAGATCAGGAAATTAAGTTTAATCTGTCATATTCCAAGTTTATTCCTAACAAATTAGTTGGCAGTCCTTTAAAAGTTAAGCAGGTAATACATAATATTATTGAGACATGTTTAAAATCGTCAGACAAAAAGAGCTTTATTTTTGACGTATATGTAAATAATAAAAAAGAAACGGATATTGCACTTGAAATTCTATTTGAGATTCATACAAGTTCTATTGAGTTGCCAATAGAAATTACAAATCAGCAATATGAAAACGATAAATTATTTCAATATTTTAATGAAAAGAATATAGTTTTAAATGAAAAAGAAAAAGAGAGTTTAAGTAGCGGAACCATAAAAACATTTAACCTTTCGGTTGCAGAGAAAATTGTTGAATTGTATGGAGGTAGAATTGGAGTAAGCCGCAAAGAAACAGGAATTGTTGTATTTTGGTTTACCATGCTTTTCTGGAAAACAAAAAAGGAAAATATATTAACTGAAGAGAAGAGGAATACAGATAAAAGTGAACATGGAAAAACCGGAGCTATTGTTAAGAAAAAGCTGAGAAATGCCAATGTTTTAATTGTTGAGGACAACCTGATTAATCAAAAAGTACTTTATTTAGGTTTGAAAGAAACGGTAAATAGTATTGATATGGCACATAATGGGAAAGAAGCGATTGACATGTTTTCTAAGTCGAAATATGATATTGTGCTTCTTGATATCCAGATGCCAATAATGGATGGATACAAAACAACTCGTAAATTACGAGAATTAGAATCTGCTAACAACGTACATACTCCAATTATTGCCATGACTGCTAATGCAATGGAAGGCGACAAAGAAAAATGCCTTAATGAAGGAATGGATGAATATATTAGCAAGCCATACCAAATGGATTACCTGGTAAAATGTATGGAGTTTCATTTATCGGATAGTCCTAAATAATTCCGGTTCTTTTTATCTAATTTTTAGATAGCCCCAAAGGATAAGTAATATCCAAGCCAACATTATTGCCGTTTGAATATGGAATTACTTTTAATTTCCAGTTATTGGCATTATAAATTAATTTGCCCATGGCATAGCCAAAAAATGCACCGCCTAATACGTCGGTAAGCCAGTGTTTATTGTCATATATTCTGGAAAAACTACTAAGTGAGGCAATGGTGTAACATATAACCGGCACTAAAGGTTTGTCTTTATATTCGCTGGCAACAATAGTAGAAACTCCCCAAATAGAAGTAGTGTGCCCCGAAACAAACGACCTTCCACCCAAAAAACCATTCCATGAGTAAGGATTGGCCGGGTTGTCCTGATAGGGCCTGTGTCGTCCTAATAAATTTTTAGGAAATAAAACCATAAAACCCGTTACTATATAAGTTTTTACACCAAGCATAGCTACTTTTTTTATCCTGTTTTTTTTAAAAGCTGAACCATATAAATAGAACAGAGCCATGGTGCTCATTGAATAATAGCCGCTTCCCCATGGCTCAAGATAATTGGCTGAGAACCGGTCCATTGAAGAAGTACGCCTTTTCTGAACATATTTTTGAATATCATCATCGTATCGCAATAAAAAAGGGAATGAGAGAGCCAATCCGCTAAAAGTTAACCACTGTTTATTATTCCACCGGGTTGGAGAAATTATAATGTCACGCGTATCAAAATAGTATGATTTTAGGTATTGCTTGTTTATTTTTACAAAGTAAGTTGAGTCGTTATTTAATGAATCAGCTGTTAATGAATTTAAACTGTCTTTGCCTGTTTCAATATTTACTATAGAGTCTTTATAAAAATGAGAATTTTTTGAAATACTATCGAATATTTGAGCTGTATCAATTTTTACATTTTGAGGAAGAATAGTATCACTAATAAATACATTGTCAATTTTATTGATAGAGTCATTTTGTATAACCTGAAGTTTTGCACTGAAAGGGGAAATAGTAAAAAACAGTAAAAAATATATATTTAGTATGCGCATATCAAAATTAGAATATTGTTTTAGATTAATCAAAATTTTTAGCTTCTTCCCAAATCTTATTCATTTCATCCAAATTCATGTCATGTAGCGATTTTCCTATCTTTATTGTTTTGTCTTCCAGATAGTTAAAACGTTTCATGAATTTTTTATTGGTTCTTTCCAAGGCGTTTTCAGGATCAATTCCATACAATCTTGCTGCATTTATCATTGAAAAAAGGAAATCGCCAAATTCAGCTTCAATTTTTTCTTTATTGTTGCTTTTTATCAATTCTTCTTTCACTTCATTTAATTCTTCCTGTACTTTATCCCATATCTGACTTTTTTCATCCCAGTCGAAACCAACACCTTTAACTTTTTCTTGTATTCTGTTAGCTTTAATCAAAGCAGGCAACGATTTAGGAACACCTTCTAATACTCTTTTGTTGCCTTCCTTTAATTTTAAATGCTCCCAGTTTTCTTTAACTTCTTCTGCATTATTCACTTTAACATCTCCGTAAATATGCGGATGCCGGTAAATTAGTTTTTCATTTATTGACTTTAATACATCAGTAATTGTAAAGTCACCTGTTTCTGAACCTATTTTAGCATAAAATACAATATGAAGCAACAAATCGCCGAGTTCTTTTTTAATTTCCTGTTTTTCATTTTTTAAAATAGCATCAGCTAATTCATAAGTTTCTTCAATGGTTAAAATACGCAAGCTCTCATTTGTCTGAACTTTGTCCCACGGACAACCGGCGCGTAAATCATCCATAATATTTAAAAGTCTTTCAAATTCATCCAGACTATTTTTGTGATTTAACATTCGTAAAATATTTAATTTATTTGTTAAGAAGTAATTTATTGTGAATTTTATAATTAATGTCCAATCTGCAAAAAAGCAAAATAACTTTTCCGGGTGGACTCATGAGCATAGATATATTAATACATTACATTTTTTCAACAGTCCATGCTGTATCTTCCTTATTATAAAACTCCTGCATTTTTTCTTTATGTAAACGGTGAGTTTCAGACCTTCGATATCGTTCAATTTGTCGCTCGGTTTTCCATGTAGTATATGTAAAGAAAATATTTTGAGCATTCTTATCTTCTAAAAAATCGTGGTGTTCGCAACCATCAAATTTTTTTATTTTTTCATTGAATATTTCAAAATATTTAATAAAGTCAGCAACTTTGTCTTTTTTTATCGACATTTTAACGATTCTTGTTATCATAGAATTTTATTCTGATATGTGAATTAATTTTAATATTAAGCAAGTTACAGGCTTGCCCTTTATTTATTGCAATTTCAAGTAAACCTGAAGAATTAAATAAAGCCAGCAGTTCACCAATTTGTGTTTCGTTATATTTAGTGTTTATCTTATTAATTTCATAATGGTTAGAACCAACATAAATACTGAATTTACGGTTGGCACACTCTTTTTCGAAAAGTTCTTTTGTTATGTTTACAATAGCATTTAAATACGTATCAATATAAATTACGCTACCCATAATCACATCCGGGTCAATAGTTGGGCGCAAAGGAACTTGTCTGTTAATTTCACTTTTCACAACGCCAAATTTTGCCGGTTGCTCTCCGGCAGCAATTTTACAAGAAATTTCAGATAAAATGTTAAGTTCAGGAAAAGAGTCAATAGTGTATTTTTTAGTATTAATTTGAATTATTTCTTCAGGGTTGTTTTTAAAAACCAGGCCAAACATTCCATTGTCGGGCCCTATAAAGAATTGTCCTTCAGCCTTAATAATTACAAAAGGAGATTCTTCACCTTCTTCACAATTTATGCCAATCAGGTGAACTGTATTTTCAGGAAAGTTTTTGTAACTGTTTTTTAATATGAATGCAGCCTGAGCTGAATTAAAACGACTTACGCTATGTGATAAGTCAATAATTGTAGCTTCCGGACAATTTTTAAGCAATTTGCCTTTTAAAGCACCTAAATAATAATCTTCATTAGTCCAATCTGTTAGTAAGGTGATTACAGGCATGTGTTATTAACTCAAATAGTAAGTTGTTGTAAACAAATAAAATTAAACAGATTACAATTTTTTGTAAGAAATTAGAATGTGTTTAATGTGATTCTCAAAAGTAAACAATATTCTTAAACTTTTGAATTTTCAATTAGAAGACTATCCGAAAAATTTATTTAAAGGTAAAATGCCTTTTGAAGTGGATTCAACTATTGATTACAAATTTATTTTTTATTTTAAATAAGATGTGAATGAGTATTTCTTTTTTAATCCTTTTTATGCAGTAAAGTTAAATGTGGAGTTAATTTATTAATTTCGCAATTAGTTATACAATCAATTATGATAGAGAAACTGATAAATATTGACACTATTAATCCTTTGAGCCTTTATGGTACTAACGATGGTAATTTTAAGTACCTGAAAACACAGTTTCCGAAGCTAAAAATAATAGCTCGTGGAAATATGTTAAAAGTTAACGGTAGTATTAATGAAGTAGAAATTTTTAATATGAAAATAAACCAGTTAATTGAACATATTGAGAAATATAATAATTTAAGTCGTACTGAGATAGAGAAAATTTTAGATAACAGAATAGAAGAAATTGAAGTGAGAAATAAGGATAGTGAAATATTGCTATACGGGAATTTTGGAAAAGTGATAAAACCAAGAACACGAAATCAGTTTAAATTGGTTGAAGAATTTTACAATAACGATTTACTATTTGCCATTGGCCCTGCCGGAACGGGAAAAACTTATACTTCAATTGCCCTGGCGGTTAAAGCCTGGCGAAATAAAGAAGTAAAACGCATTGTATTAAGCAGGCCGGCAGTTGAAGCCGGTGAAAACCTCGGATTTTTACCCGGCGATTTGAAAGAAAAAGTTGACCCTTATTTGCAGCCCTTGTACGATGCACTTTTTGATATGCTTCCATCAAAAAAACTGGAAGATTTAATGGAAGACGGAGTTATTGAAATTGCTCCAATAGCTTTTATGCGTGGCAGAACACTTGAAAATGCTTTTGTAATTTTGGATGAAGCACAAAATGCTACCGAAAACCAGTTAAAAATGTTTCTTACCAGAATGGGAGAGAACTCAAAATTTATTGTAACAGGTGATATTACACAAATTGACTTGCCGCGAAACAGGAATTCAGGCCTTTTACAAGCTATTAAATTGCTTAATAATATTGAAGATATATCTTTTGTCTATTTTGGTTCTGAAGACATTGTTCGGCATAAGCTGGTAAAAGATATTGTACATGCTTATAATAAAGAGGAAGATAAGGAAATAAACGATAATAAAACTAAGGATGATGAAAACATATAATGTTAATTTCATTATTTTAGAATATATTGATAAGAAAAGATATTAACCATAAAATAAAGTTTAATTAAATGAATCAGGCAATTACAAAAACAGAGTTTAGTTTTCCCAACCAAAAAAGCGTATATTATGGCAAGGTGCGCGATGTATATAACATAAACGATGATTTTTTAATAATGATAGTAACTGATCGTATTTCAGCGTTTGATGTTATTTTACCTAAGGGAATTCCGTACAAAGGACAGGTTTTAAATCAAATTGCAGCGCGTTTTTTAGATGAAACAGCGGATATAGTACGCAATTGGAAAATTTCTTCACCCGACCCAATGGTAACAGTAGGGTATAAGTGCGAACCTTTTCCGGTAGAAATGATTGTGCGAGGCTATTTAACCGGAAGTTCGTGGAGATTATATAAAAACGGTGGCCGCGATATTTGTGGTGTTCCATTGCCTGAAGGTTTAGTTGAACATCAGCGTTTCCCTGAGCCAATATTAACACCAACTACTAAAGCCGATGTTGGCCACGATGAAAATATTTCAAAAGAAGAAATAATTAGGCAGGGATTGGTTTCGGGTGAAGATTATGCTTTGCTTGAAAAATATTCATTAGAACTATTTAAGAGAGGAACTGAAATTGCTGCAAAACATGGACTTATTTTAGTTGATACCAAGTATGAATTTGGTAAAAAAGACGGACAAATTTATTTGATTGACGAAATACATACCCCTGATTCATCACGCTATTTTTATAAAGAAGGATATGAAGAGCGACAGGCAAAAGGAGAATCACAAAAACAATTGTCGAAAGAATTTGTGCGTGAATGGTTAATGCAAAATGGATTTCAAGGAGATAAAGGGCAAGAAATGCCTGAAATGCCACAGCAATTTGTTCAGGATGTAAGTGAAAGATATATAGAGTTGTACGAAAAAATAACAGGCGAAAAATTTGTTAAAGTTTCTGACGAAAATGTTTTAAGAAGAATTGAAGACAACATTAATAACTTTTTAAAAGAGCAGGTTTAGTTTGTTGCAAACGAAAGAATGAAAATTTCAACATAAAAATAGAGTACTATCTCATAAACTGTAAGTTGAAAATATCGGGGGGTGTGATTCCCCCGATATTTTTTTTTAATTATAAAATTCTAAAGAAGAAGCTAACCAAATTAGTTCTTTTAGTCAGCTTCTTTACCATTATTTGCGTATAGCAAATTAATAACTCAAAACTTACAAATCATATTTTATTTAAAAACAGAACCCACTGAACCTAACATGCCTGTTGGGTCGCCCGGTGGTGTTGACATCATTACCATGGATATGTTTTTATCTATTTTTATTTTTTCTATAGAAGGTTTTATGTATTTTCTTTTTTTTATTACTTTCTTTTTCATGAGTTTATATTTTTTAAAATTTTTGTTATCAATTAGTTTGTAGTTATTATTTAATAAAAACTTTTTGTTTATATACATTATGCCCGTTTAACAGTACTACCATATAATAACCCGTCATTGCATTAAGGCTTATTTTAATTGATGATAGGCTGTTTAACGGTTTTGACAATTCTTCAACACCTTGTAAATTATATACTTTAACTATTCCCGAAAGGCTTTCATCAGAGTTGTTGCGTATGTATATGTTTTTATTATATGAGTAGATGTCAATATTAAATTTATCTGAGTTTTCTACAATTCCGCTGGCTGAACCATCTCCGCTTTCATCACCGGTTAGTCCATCAACAGCATTATGTTCAGGTATAAAGTGAAGGATAAACCTTTCTGTATTAAAAACTATTCCTGATGTAAAAGAATAATTTTCTTCTCTAAGATTTGTTATATTATTTTCCTGTAAATCTTCAAAATATATTTTTGTGCCCGGAAGAATATCTTCAAACTCGCTGGCTGAAATTGTAAATTGCCCTTCTGTTTCTGTTTTAAATCCTAAAGGAATAACTAAATCATTTGTCAATTCGGGAAGTGCATCAATTGCTAAATTTATATCATCGGGAATAGCAAAATATATCTGAGGATATGAATTATCTGAAGCAAACATTTTTTCGGTATCATACATATCAAATTCGTCAGATGCATCTTCAATAAAAACCACAACCGATTCATCAATAAAATCATTTCTGTTTACAGTAAGTCTTATTCTTGGGAATGACTTGCCGGTTTTCCAAAAAGCCTGACTATTGTGGACTCGTACATCGTTTGTCATTGCAAGTGTGCCGTTGGTATTTCCTTCAGAAACCCTTACCCAAAATGCTTGCATTGAAGGAATATATTGTGTTGCACTTAGTGTGGCTAAATGTGTATTTCCATTATACGAAGGGAAATTGCCATTTGACCTGAACCATAGTGTATTGTTCTCAATATTGGTTTTAGTCCAGCCCGTTGCAGCATCCCAGTCGATTGCTGAAGGATAAGGATTGCCTACGAGATTAAAGCCGGGCTTATATGCTGATGCCGTGCGGGTTAAATTATCGGCTGAACCTATTGTGCCTGTATTAAATGTGCCTGTAAAACTTAATGTTGTATCGCCTGTTGAGGTTTTTTTAAATGCATAGCCTTTCATAGTTGTTAGCGAAGTGGTTGAAGTTATTCCCTGCCATCCGTCTGAAGATGTGCCGTCATTATTCTCCTTCCAGTAATAAAGATACTCGTTGCTTCCATCG
>JAADFW010000068.1 GCA_013152655.1 Chlorobiota bacterium | reverse complement strand
TTGTAGGTAATGCTGCAGGATTCGTCGGGAATTAAAAATAATTGAGTAATTTTGAAGAAATCTGATTTAAATGAAAATGGAAAAGGAAAAAATAATAAAAAGAACGATTAAAAGATTAAGATTACTTCCGGAAAATAAAATAAAAGAGATCGATGATTATGTTGATTATCTTTTAAAAAAATATCATGAAGAATCGATTATTCAAATAGGAATCGAGAAATTAGTTCAAGAATCAAAATCATTTGAATTTTTAGGAGAAGATGATGATTTATATTCAATTGATGATTTGAAAGAAAAATATAAATGAAAAAAGGAGATATAGTTTTATTGCCATTTCCATTTACAGATTTAAGTGGTTCAAAAAATCGTCCTGCCATCATTTTGATTGAAAATGAGTTAGATATTACAGTTTCATTTATTACAACCCAGATAAAATGGAAAGAGTCGACAGATATAATTATTCAACCCAATGAATTAACAGGACTTAAAAAGGAATCATTAATAAGATTAAGTAAAATTGCAACAATTGATACTGATATTGTATTAGGAAAATTAGGAGAGGTTAACCAAGCAACATTGAATCATATTGATGAAAACTTAAGAATATTATTTGGATTATAATCAACAGCACAACCTACAACAAGGCAATAAATTCAAGTGGGCGGGAAGTGGAATATGAAACAGAATTTTAATACATTTACTACTTAGTTATTTGAAAATCAATTGGGTAAAAAGCCCGCCAAAATTTACTGCCAACGTTATGGCTAAGCAGATAACAGGACAGCAATATAAATTCAAGAAGTAAAATAATAGTGATTTCAATAGTGATTTTAATAATAATTGGTTATCATTTGAATAGGAGATTTAATGAAACTTCTGATTGGAAAGTTAAATTTCATGTTTATGAATATTCCAGTAAAAATATCATGAATTCATATTTGCGAAGCATACCAATTTTATATGATACGCTTATCAAAGTTGAGAGAATAGATAAATTTAGTAAGGAGTATACTTTATATAGAGTCGAAAATAATATTTATGAAAAACAGATTTTTATTGAATGTTATAAAACTTTCCAATTATAACACAACGATGCTGATAGCATCGTTTATTTTACTATTGACAGGGAATAATATTTATTCGCAGGAAATTGAATTTAGCAAAAAATCGATTAGTACAGGAATTGGAATTGGTATTAACGAAGGTCAAAAAGAAATTGGAAATGGATTAGTCTATTCTATTGGATGGCAAAAAAGTTTGGGAGAAAAAAACAAAATCAGAATAAATCCCAATATGACATTTGGAGGATTTATACCAATTGCAATTACTGACACACGAGACCAATATTACAGGATAACTTCATTAGGGATAAATATTCACTATGACTTGGTTAGATATAAAGCAATTTCGTTAGTGACAACAGGA
Source organism: Chlorobiota bacterium (assembly GCA_013152655.1). GTDB lineage: Bacteria > Bacteroidota > Bacteroidia > Bacteroidales > B39-G9 > JAADFW01. Next base: position 5,499 of record JAADFW010000068.1, on the reverse strand, counting down.
GGAGCATTTATTAATTATTCGAGAGGTTTATTAGGAACAGGAGGTTGGCCAGATGCTAACAATAATAGTTCTGAATATTTTTATTCTCTATATTTTGGGGGGAATGCTTCAATTGGATTACGAATTGACCCTAAAAAAAGTAAAGTTGCATATGAAGCAAGGCCAATAAATATCCATTTTGGAAATAACGGATTTATGTTGGGATACTTAATGTTTGGAATAGATTTTAAGTTAAACAAATAACGAAATGCCAGCAAAAAATATATTGTATTTGGAAGATAGTGCTAAACATGAAGAGGATAGCAATAAATAAAATTTATTGTAAATTGAAAGTGAAGTGTTTCAAAATGCCAAACGCACCATATTCAAACCATTGTACATTAAAAGTGTTTTTAGAACTGGATAATAAACGAATTTAAAAGAGATTAAATTGAATACGATATTTCAACCAAAATATAGAACTTATTCGAACAGAATATTTCATTCGTTAAAAAGAGTTTCAATTATTTTGATTGCGTTGGTTTTAATTGGATTGATTAGTAATTTATATTTAGTGATTTTTGTTTTTTTAATGTTAATAATACTTACTCTTTATTCTATAATTCAGAATAAGGAATATATAGAAAAGATTGAAATAAATGAGGAATTAAAAACAATAAAAATTAAGACAAGAACAAAAGATTATGAGAATGTTGAAAAGGAATATTCAATAAATGAAATTGATATTATTATTAAAAAAACATATGTTGTTTATCCTACATTTATTCTTGAGATATTTTCAAATAAAAATAGGATTTTAAAACAAAAAACACTGGGGGAATGGAATACGGATTATTTTATAAATATTCTGAAAAAAGTAAATGAATTAAAAGGAAAGAAAACATATATAGATTACGTAAAACATAATTAGTTTAAATAAATATAAAACCACCAATGTACAACAAGCAAAAATAAAGCATTAAAATGCTTTATTTTTGTTGATATAGTCTTAATCGTAGAAAATGTATGTATTTCCCGGGTTAACCTGAGAAGCTGAAGCCCGGTTGACAAAAATCATACTTTTACATTATAAACGCATGTAATTATAGTTTAATTTTGCATAGAATTTAAAGCTGTTGTTTATGACAAGTAAAAAATCAAATTTTAAACTTTTTAAAGAATTCCCTGCGGTATCAAAACAACAATGGGAAGAAAAAATTTCTAAAGACTTAAAAGGAGCCGATAGGAATAAAAAGTTAATTTGGCATACTATTGAAGGATTTAATATTGAGCCGTATTACCGTGACGAAGATTTACAAAATATAAAATTTGTTGAAGGTTTTCCCGGTGAATTTCCGTATGTAAGAGGAAAAAAAATTAAGGAGAATAATTGGTTAGTAAGGCAGGATATTTATGTGAAAGACGTAGTTAGTGCCAATAAAAAAGCCCTTGAGATATTGATGAAAGGAGTTAATTCACTTGGTTTTATATTTGAAAGCGACAAAGAAATTACACAAGATGATTTTAACAAGTTGTTTGAAAATATTTGGGCTAACAGTATAGAGGTGAATTTTATTTCCGGTTATACATCTACCAGGTATGTGAAGTTTCTTGAAAGCTTAGTAAAAAAAAGAAACCGTAATTTAGAAGAAATAAAAGGCTCAATAGATTTTGACCCGTTAATTTACTTGACTTTACACGGGAAATTTCCACAATCGGAGGAAGAGTCATTTTCTTTATTAAGAAAGTTTGTTGAAGATTCTAAAAGTCTCCCGAATTTTAAAATTTTGTCTGTCAACGGACACTATTTTAATAATGCCGGAGCTACAGTTGTTCAGGAGTTGGCTTTTAGTCTTGCTGTTGCTAACGATTACCTTGCTAAACTTACTGATAAAGCAATTACGATTGATGAAATAGCACCCAGGTTACAATTTACTTTTGGAGTGGGCTCAAACTATTTTATGGAAATAGCCAAATTAAGGGCTGCAAGAATACTTTGGGCTAATATTGTGAAGGCATATAACCCTTCTAATGACAATATTGCTCAAATGAATATACATTCAGTTACATCAGGTTGGAATAAAACCATTTACGACCCTTACGTAAATATGCTTCGTACAACTACTGAAGGTATGTCATCTGTTATTGGAGGTGCCGATTCTCTTACCATTAAACCTTTTGATGAAGCGTATAAAGAACCGGATGAGTTTTCAGAAAGAATTGCCAGAAATCAACAGCTTATATTAAAAGAAGAATCATATTTGGGAAAAATTGTTGACCCGGGAGCAGGTTCTTATTACATCGAAAATTTAACTGAATCTGTTATGAACCAAGCCTGGCAATTATTTCTTGAAATTGAAGAAAAGGGCGGTTATTTGCAAGCTTTTAAAAAAGGATTTATACAGCAGCAGATTAACCAGGTTGTAAATATGCGTAATATGAATCTTGCCATGCGCAGGGAAATATTGTTGGGCACTAATCAATACCCTGATTTCAATGAAAAAGCAGAAAGTAAGATAAAAACCGGGAAAGTGCAATTTGCAAATGGAAATAAAAAAATTGCAGAACCAATTAGAATTTACCGTGGTGCTGAAGCCTTTGAAGAAATAAGGTTAAAAACAGAAAAAATGACAAAAACACCAAAAGTATTTCTTCTTACATATGGTAATTTAGCTATGCGTAAGGCAAGGGCAACTTTTGCTTTGAACTTTTTTGCATGTGCCGGTTTTGAGGTTATCGACAATCTTGGGTTTAATGCTGTTGACGAAGGAGTGGAAGCTGCTAAAAAAGTTAAAGCAGATATAGTGGTTATTTGTAGTTCAGATGATGAATATGAACAAATTGCTCCTGAAATATATACTAAATTAAATGATAAAATTGTGGTTATAGCCGGTTACCCAAAAACAATTGCAGATAATTTGAAAAAAGCCGGAATTCAACATTTTATTCATGTAAAATCAAATATTATTGAATCCTTAAATGAGTTTCAGAATATTTTGAAAAAGTAAATTATAAAAAAGAACCACGATAATAAAAATAAAAACCGGGAGACAGAATTATGTATAATTTTAGCATTTGATTTAAACTATTTAAATAATAATGATAGATATTACTATAACTAATATCAAGTCTGTACAAAAAATGATATAGAAATTTAAATAAAATCCCGAATCTTGAATTTTGGTTCTTGATTCTGAAAATTTATAAACAATGCGTCCGAATTTTAAAAATATTGAACTAAAAACAATTTCAGGGAAACACCTTTCAGGTTGGGAGTGGGAAAAGAAACATGATATTTCCGGAACATGGATAACTCCCGAACAAATTTCGGTAAAACCTGTTTACAATAAACATGACCTTGACGGGATGGAGCATTTGAATTATGCTGCCGGTTTGCCTCCGTTTTTAAGAGGCCCTTATTCATCAATGTATGTAATGAGGCCGTGGACAATACGTCAATATGCAGGGTTTTCAACAGCAGAAGAATCAAATGCTTTTTACCGCAGAAACTTGGCAGCCGGACAAAAAGGCCTTTCTGTTGCTTTCGACCTGGCAACGCACCGTGGTTACGATTCCGACCATGAACGAGTGGTTGGTGATGTAGGAAAAGCCGGAGTGGCAATTGATTCAATTTTGGATATGAAAATCCTTTTCGACGAAATACCATTGGATAAAATGTCGGTTTCAATGACTATGAATGGTGCTGTATTGCCAATTCTGGCTTTTTATATTGTGGCCGGATTAGAACAAGGAGTTTCATTAGAGCAGCTTAACGGAACTATTCAAAATGATATTTTGAAAGAATTTATGGTTAGAAACACATACATCTATCCTCCTGAATTTTCAATGCGCATAATAGCCGATATTTTTGAATATACTTCACAAAAAATGCCCAAATTCAATTCAATAAGTATTTCCGGTTATCATATGCAGGAAGCCGGGGCAACGGCTGATATTGAACTGGCTTATACCCTGGCTGACGGACTGGAGTATTTAAGAGCCGGCATTAATGCAGGCATGGATATTGATTCTTTTGCTCCGAGGTTATCTTTCTTTTGGGGTGTTGGCATGAATCATTTTATGGAAATTGCGAAAATGCGTGCAGGCAGAATGTTGTGGGCTAAAATAGTGAAGCAATTTAATCCTGAAAATCCGAAGTCTATGGCATTGCGCACACACTGTCAAACTTCAGGGTGGTCGTTAACCGAGCAAGACCCTTTTAACAATGTTGCCAGAACTTGTATTGAAGCAATGGGAGCCGCTTTAGGGCACACACAATCGTTGCACACCAATGCGCTGGATGAAGCAATTGCATTGCCAACAGATTTTTCTGCCCGTATAGCCAGAAACACTCAAATATATTTGCAGGAAGAGACACAAATTTGCCGTAGTGTAGATCCGTGGGCCGGTTCATATTATGTTGAATCGCTAACACACGAAATTGCACATAAAGCATGGTCGCATATTCAGGAAGTTGAAGAATTAGGCGGCATGGCCAAAGCCATTGAAACAGGTGTTCCGAAAATGCGTATTGAAGAAGCAGCCGCCAGAAAGCAAGCCAGAATTGATTCAGGGAAAGACACGATTGTTGGTACCAATAAATACAGGCTTGAGAAAGAAAGCCCGATAGACATTTTGGAAGTTGACAATACTGCTGTACGCGAAGCACAAATAAAAAGACTGGCAAAGCTTAAGGCTGAAAGGAATAACAATGATGTACAAAAGGCTTTAAATGCCATAACTAATGCTGCAAAGTCAGGTAAAGGCAATTTATTGGAATTGGCCGTTGAAGCTGCAAAAAAAAGAGCTACTTTAGGAGAAATTTCTGATGCCTGTGAAAAAGTAGTTGGCAGATATAAAGCAGTAATTAGGTCAATATCAGGAGTTTATTCAGCAGAATCTATGAAAGATAACGAATATATAAAAGCAAAAGAACTGGCACAAAAATTTGCGAAACTTGAAGGCCGCCAACCACGAATTATGATTGCCAAAATGGGACAAGACGGCCATGACCGTGGAGCAAAAGTAGTTGCCACGGGTTATGCTGATATTGGTTTTGATGTTGATATTGGGCCATTATTCCAGACTCCGGCTGAGGCTGCCAAACAAGCAGTTGAAAATGACGTGCACGTTCTCGGTGTTTCAAGCCTTGCTGCCGGTCATAAAACTTTAGTTCCGCAAGTTATTGAAGAATTGAAAAAACTTGGCCGCGATGATATCATGGTAATTGCAGGTGGTGTGATTCCTCATCAGGATTATAAATTTTTATATGATGCCGGTGTAGTGGGTATTTTTGGCCCCGGGACTTCTGTTTCTGTTGCCGCAGTTAAGATTCTTGAAATACTTATTGAGAGTATTGCATAAACCTAAAAGTTATTGCTCAATTTTAAAAGTTATGGAAATAAACTTCTTTGAATTCTATATTTGTTAGGTTTTGAATATTTTATGTAGAGGTTGTCTTTATTTATTTCAGCCCGAATAATTTTTTAAAGTGATTCTTGTTTCCTGAGAGCTATTTAA
>JAADFW010000067.1 GCA_013152655.1 Chlorobiota bacterium | reverse complement strand
AATCCAACAATGGCACTAAAAACAAATCTTGAACCATTATGTGTGATTGCTAATTCACCTGAAGAACTAATTGAAAGAATAACCCACCTAATGCATATTGAATTTAGTGACGAGCAAATAGCACACAGAAGAAATATCTTAAATAAAAATTTCTCAAATGCTGAAAATGCGAATAAAATAGTTGAGCTTTTATAATTAATAGATTAATTATAAATCGTTTATTTGCTTCAAAGCATCAATAGCATTCGTAACAGGTTTTTTACAAACTCTATTCTTACATACATATATTAAAGTTTCACCTTTTCTATACCTGTTTTCTAACAATTCCATTGAGCTTTCAACTTTACTTCCCGCATATAAAGCATTAGGAATGAATACATTATCCATTTCACTCTTAAATGTTAATGCACTGCTTCCAACAATTGCTATTTCATACGGCTCATAAATTATTTGAAGTGCCATCATTGCCCAATTTGAATAATAAGGCAAATTTTGTTCAATATTTGAAAAAATATTTGCAAGCATTTGATGAGCTATTTTAGTATATTTCTCATTATAATAATAAATCCCCAATCTTAAGAGTACCTGTCCAAATACAGAATTAGAAGCAGGAATCACATTATCGCTCAATTCCATTTTTCGTGCAACTAATGCTTTATCAATATCAGAGGTGTAGAAAAACATTCCTGAATTGTGATCATAAAAATGAAGAATAGCATAATCTGATATAGACTTAGCCATGTTCAACCATTTTTCATTAAATGTGACCTGATAAAGTGAAATGAATGCTTCTGCAATATTAGCATAATCATCTAAAAATCCATTTATGTTAGATTTCCCATTTTTATAATTACGGTCGATTCTAAAATCATTTTTTATTAGATTATTTTCAATAAAATTTGCATTTTTTAAAGCCAACTCAAGATATTTCTTATTATTAAATACTTTATACGCGTCTGTCAACCCCTTAAGTAATAATGCATTCCAAGAAGTTAAAATTTTATCATCAAGACGAGGCCTAACTCTTTTGTTTCTTTCAATTATTAGTTTATTTCTTGCACTTTTAATTATTTTATCAAGGTTAACCTTAGTTAGCTCATACTTTTCTAATAGTTTATTTTCTGATTGGCTTCTAAATAAAATATTTGTATTCTCCCAATTTCCATTTTCTGTAACATTATAATACTCTAAAAATATATCGCTTTCTTTTTTGCTAAGAATTTTTTCTATTTCTTTCTTTTTCCAGACATAATATTTCCCTTCTTCTCCATCACTATCAGCATCTAATGATGAATAAAAACCATAATCAGGAGAGGTTAATTCACTTTCAATAAAATTAATTGTTTCATTCACTACTTTTTTATATTCACTATTCTTAGTTAGCTGAAAAGCCTCGCTATATAAACTTATTAACTGGCCATTATCATAGAGCATTTTTTCAAAATGCGGAACCATCCAATATTTGTCAACTGAATATCGTGCAAAACCTCCACCAATCTGGTCATAAATTCCACCTTTTAACATTTTACTTAAAGTAAGGTTCAATTGCTCCAATGCTAAAGAATCATGAGTATAATAGAAATATTGCAGCAAAAACTGATATGAATTTGGCAATGGAAACTTAGGTGCTCTTGCATTGCCCCCATTTATCTTATCAAAATATTGCTCCCAATTATGAAAACCAGATTCAATAATATTCATGTCAACTTCTTTAACTTCCATTTTTACAGAAATAATATCAGAAGTAACAATTCCATTTTTTAGTTTTTCAGCATACTCAATAACCCTTTGGGGTTCATTGAGATATGTTTGATGTATTTGAACTAATAAATTTTTCCATTGTTCCTTTTTAAAATAAGTGCCACCAAAAAAAGGCCTGCCATCAGGTAAAGCAAAACAATTCAAAGGCCAACCTCCCCCATTAGTTATAAGCTGCACTGCATTCATATATACCTGATCAATATCCGGCCTTTCTTCTCTATCTACTTTTATGCAAATAAAATTTTCGTTCATTATATTAGCAACTTCTTCGTCTTCAAATGATTCATGCTCCATTACATGACACCAATGGCAAGCTGCATAACCTATACTAATCAATAATAATTTATTTTCTTCTTTAGCTATATTTAAAGCCTCCTCGCCCCATGGGTACCAATTTACAGGGTTATGCGCATGTTGTAATAAATAAGGAGATGTTTCATTAATTAATTTGTTTGTAAATTTATATTGTTTCATTTTCGTATTTATGAGTTGATTGTTGTCACTATCATTTTTTTGGCCAGAAATACAAGATGCTAAAGCAATTAGGATACAACTAAAAAAAGTTGTTAATAAAGTTTTTCTCATTTATTTATCTTAAATAATAAAACTAAATTACAACGTTTCAAATTACACTTATTGTAAAAATTAGTTAAAAGAATTTTATGAAGCTAATCAAATAGAATAGCACTTAGCTTTTTTTATTATAATACATACATAACGATTGCAATCCGCATTCATTACACTTTGGCTTTCGTGCAATACAAACATATCTGCCATGTAATATTAACCAATGATGTGCTTTAGGAATAAGTTCTTCAGGAATGTATTTAATTAATTGCATTTCAGTTTGATACGGATTTTTAGCATTGGTTGTTAATCCAATTCTTTTTGACACTCTAAAAACATGTGTATCAACAGCCATAGTGGGTTTGTTATATACAACAGAAGCAATAACATTTGCAGTTTTTCTACCAACACCCGGCAATTTTTGCAATTCATCAATTGTTTCAGGTACAGTACTATTAAATTCCTCAACAAGCATTTTTGCCATTCCAATCAAATGTTTTGCTTTATTATTAGGATATGAACAACTCTTTATTAATTGCAAAACTTCATCTTGTTCAGCTTTTGCAAGATTTATTGATTTAGGAAATTTTTTAAAAAATGAAGGAGTAATCATATTCACTCTTTTATCAGTACATTGAGCTGATAGAATAACTGCAACAATCAATTGATAAGGATCTTCATATTTAAGTTCTGTTTCAGCCTTTTGGTTACTCTCAATAAAATAGTGAATTACTCTATCATATCTTTCCTTTTTTGTCATTGCCAAATAAATTATATTAAAAAGCTTTCAACGGCCAACTGATAACCTTTTAGTCCAAATCCAAAGACAGAACCTTTGCAATATGGGGCTAATAGAGAAGTATGCCTGAATTTTTCTCGTGCTAAAATATTAGAAATATGAACTTCGACAACAGGTGTAGTTATTGCATTTATAGCATCTGCTATGCTAACTGACGTATGTGTATAACCACCAGCATTTAAGATAATTCCATCGAAAGTAAAACCAACTTCATGTAGTTTATTTATTATTTCACCTTCAACATTCGATTGAAAATATTCAAAATGAATGTTTAAATACTTAGATTTTAGACTTGCAAAAAAATCACTGAAATTCTTGTTTCCATAAACTTCGGGTTCGCGTTTACCAAGTAAATTAAGGTTTGGGCCGTTAATAATAAAAATATTCATAATTAACACTTTAAAATGCGAAAATAGCTAATTAATAATTCATTATATTTGTCACGTTGATAAAATTTATTTACTATGAAATAATGAATTGACTTAGTAAATGCTACCTAAAATTTCTTAAAAATCAACTCTAAAAAAGTTAACTAACTATTGAACAAACATAAGTTTAAAGATAAAAATAAAAATCATATCTAATTATTTATCACATAATAGAAATACCTTCTTAAAAAAGGTTATTAGCATATTAATACTTATTTCGCTACATTTTTTATCATATACACAAGTATATCATTATAAATCAGGTGAAATGTTACCTAATGCAAAAGCCGGAAAAATTTATACTAAAAAAGGTATATTTATGGGATATGAAGCTGAATATTCTGCTTTTGTTATTCCTGAAAATCGTAGAAGGCCAAATAATAAATTATTTAATATACCTGTTATAAGAATTCCGTCATTAAGTAATAACTCTAATAATTACCCTGTTTTTTTATTAAACGGAGGCCCTGGTGTATCAAATATTTGGCAAAATAACTTTCCTGAATACTTATTAGAAGATCATGATATTATAATGATTGGATATAGAGGTGTTGATGGTTCTGAAAAACTGGATTGTCCTGATATTAAAAGCTTATTAAAAACAAAGAATATTTTTAATAAAAAGAATATATACCGATTAGTTGAGGAATGGGATAACGAAGCAGAAAAATTTAGAATGGAAAATATTGATATAGATGGTTTTGATATGTATGAAGTTGTTCGGGATATTGAAAGTTTAAGAAAGGTTCTGGGTTATGATAAAATCAATTTTTATGCTTTTAGCTATGGAACCATGATTGCTCAACTTTACATAAACTATTATTCTGAATATGTTAATAAATTAGTATTATTAGGAGCACGTCCTTATGGCTTTTATTTACATGATCCGATAATAATTGAACATAAGCTTAATGAATTTTATGAAAATTTATTAATTAAAAAAGAGATTACAAGTAATATAACAAATATTGATGTTTTAATTGATTCAGCTTTTATTGACAAAAACAGATTGAAAACAATAAATAATTTTGAAATAACAAAATTTGAAATTGCAGCTTTTCAGCAACTTTATAATTATGCAAGTACTAAATATTTAATTAATGCTTTTTTTGACCTTTATAATGGAAAGAGTAATGAAATAAACCGTATATATACAAAATATAATACGAATTTTACTGAAGATTTAGTACTGGGCGATTATGCACTTAAGACTAATTGTACTGCAGGAATGGATATTGATTCTTCTTATTATTTCCCCTCAAAGAAACTAAAAACATCTGGCAACTATTTAACTGAAGGAATTAACAAATGGTACTTATCTTTTAATATTTGTCGTTCTAATTTAAATATTGATTTTGAACAAAAAAACATTCCTAATAAAACCCTGTTTATTTCAGGTGAATTTGATTTTATTTCACCATATGAATTTGTAAAAACCAGTTTGCTTCCATACTTTGAAAATAATGAGTTTTTTTTAGTGCCAGAACAAGGACATGATGATCTTATAAAAAAGAATTCGAGGTATTTACAAAATAAAATAACAGCGTTTCTAATTAATTAAAACAATTCCTCTTTAATTTAAAGACTTATAAATGCATTCAGCAATAAAATCAGCTGTATTCATTTTTAATATATTAACATGCAATATTGAGTCATTAATTGCTATAAAATTCCAATCAACACCAGTATTCTGAAAGCGGACGGTTCTTTCATCAAGAAAATTCCAATAATCCTGATAAACAGTACCAAATTCAACATTTCCATCATCACTAAAAACGGTAGGCGAATTATAAAAAACTGAAATTGAAAGTAGGCTTCCCTGTTCAATTTCAGGTATGCCCCATTCATGGCTTATTAAAATATCTCTATTCTTTTCAAGTTCAGTCTGGTCCACTTTATGACAAGAAACACTAAAAACAATAATGAATATTACAAGTATATATCGCATTTATCTAACTATTTACTTTTTACAACTACCTCAACACGCCTGTTTTTTTGCCTATCCTCAGCATTATCATTAGGAGCAACAGGCTTGCTATTACCGTGTCCCATATATTCAACTCTGCTATATCCGTTTGCAATTAAATATTTGGCTACCATTTTTGCTCTTTCCTGAGCTATTTGAGGGCCAACATCAAGTACTTCCAAATCATCACAATGTCCATGAATAGAGATACGAACAGTTGGATTATACTTAAGTACTTCCAATAATCTATCTAATTCAGCTGTTGCTTCACTCATGAGCTCAGCTTTTCCTTCATCAAAGAGTAGTTTGTTTAATGGAATAATAGAGCCTACTGTTATTTTTTTCAACAGAATATCTTTTTGTATATTTTGGAAAGTAGTTATTTGCCTTTCGTATAATTTATCCATAAAAAACCAGTAATCATCGGCAGAAGCAACTATTCTATAATTTTCACCAGCTAAGAAACTCAAATTATAAAGTCCATTAATTACATCAGAATTAGTTTCGGAAATTACATTATTATCCTTATCAAATATTTGAACTTTTGCCTTTATAGGAACCTGTGTTGTTGCGTCTTTAACAGTACCCTTTAAGTTTGTTCTTCTCACAATTTCCAGGCCCATTGTTTGCATACTCTGATCCATTTCATATTCAGATGAAAAACGTATTCTCCTGCGTTTTTCATTAAATACAAAGGTTAACTCAAATTGTTTGTATCCGTTTAACTGAACCTCAAAATTATTTTGTTGCAAATCAAAATTCTCATAAAAAATATTATTTATTTTAACTTTATATTTATCAACATCAGGTACATATAAAGTAAAGTTTCCATTCTTATCGGTTAGAGTTGATGTAACTCTGCCATCTCTGTCGGTAGCTGTAATTTTTAAATTTGAAATATCTATATCGCCTAAATTTGACAATTTACTTCTATTCATAACTACTTTTCCGAAGATTTTATTGTTTTCAAAAAATGGTACAAATACTGTTTTATCTTTATTTACTCTAATTGAAATATTATTTGTTTCAGCTGTAAAACTACCATTATTATTCATCAAAACATGAAATTCCACATTGTAAATACCTTGTGCCAAATTAATATACCTGACTAATCCCTTTTGGTCAGAAAGTAATTCAACATTAGAAAACTCTCCCTGATATTCATAACTATCATTAGCTAAATCTGCATTTTCATTACGTATAAAATTCACTAATACATTTTTAACACCGGGTTCATTGTCCTCTTTTGTTCTGTCTCCATTCAAATCTTTAAAGAAAACCACATTTAAATTATAAAATTTTAACCTGGGCTGAGGAAATCCAAATTCCTTTTTTATTCTTAGTTCAAAATATGAACTAGAATATTTATATGTTTCATCTATTTCAGGATCGTAAGTAGTTTGATAAGCAAATGTACCCAAGAAACTTAAGGATAAAGCATTTTTAAGATAAAAATTAATT
>JAADFW010000066.1 GCA_013152655.1 Chlorobiota bacterium | reverse complement strand
GTGAAATTTACTTCAGCTTTTACTGTATTTACACGTGAAAATGTAAATAAGAAAAATGTAAAAATTGTGGTTGGCCGCGATGCCAGAATTTCAGGGCCTATGGTTTACAATTTAATAAGTACAACACTAACTGCAATGGGTGTAAACATTATTAATATTGGAATGGCATCCACTCCTACAACTGAAATGGCAGTAACAAATGAACAAGCAGACGGTGGAATAATTATTACAGCCAGTCATAATCCTAAACAGTGGAATGCTTTGAAATTATTAGACAATTATGGCGAATTTTTGTCAGCAAAAGACGGAGAAAAAGTGCTGGATTTAGCTGATAAAGAAGACTTTACTTATACTGATGTAGATAGTCTTGGAAAAGAAATTATTCGTTCTGATTATGGCCAATTTCATATTAAGAAAATTTTAAATCTTTCTTTAGTAAATATAGCTGCCATTAAAAGTAGAAATTTTAAAGTTGCTATTGATTGTGTAAATTCAGTTGGTGGTGTAATATTGCCACAGTTACTTGAAGCGTTGGGTGTTGAAACGATTTTCCCGTTATATTGTGAACCTAATGGCAATTTCCCGCATAATCCTGAACCGCTACCTAAAAATCTTACTGAAATTTCTGAATTAGTTGTTGCAGAAAAGGCCGATTTGGGTTTTGTAGTTGACCCTGATGTTGACAGGCTGGCTATTGTTAATGAAGACGGCAGTATGTTTGGCGAAGAATATACTTTGGTTGCTGTTGCCGATTATGTTTTAAAGAATAAAAAAGGAAATACCGTTTCTAATTTATCATCAACCAGGGCATTGAATGATGTAACGGTAAAACATGGAGGAAGTTATACTGCTTCAGCTGTTGGAGAGGTTAATGTGGTAGAAAAAATGAAAGAAATCCGGGCGGTTATTGGTGGCGAAGGAAACGGAGGCGTTATTTATCCTGAAATTCATTATGGCCGTGACGCACTGGTTGGAATAGCTTTGTTTTTATCTTATTTGGCTGAAAAAAATATTTCATGCTCCGAATTAAGAAACGAATATCCTGCTTATTTCATGTCGAAAAACAGAATTGAATTAACTCCCGATATTGACGTAGATAATGTTTTAAATGTTGTTAAGGAAAAATATAATACTGAGAAAATAAACACTATTGATGGTGTAAAAATTGACTTTGAAGAAGAATGGGCTCATTTAAGAAAATCGAATACAGAACCTATCATTCGTATATATACTGAAAGTACAAGTCAGGAAAAAGCCGATAAATTAGCAGAACGATTTGTAAAAGAAATTCAATCAATTATTTGATAAAACACTATGCCTGAATGAAACGAATTTATTTTGATAATGCTGCAACTACTCCACTTTCACAGGAAGTGATAGAGGAAATGAATCGTGTGATGCAGAATTATTTCGGAAATCCCTCATCGATTCATCATTATGGGCGAGAAGCAAAAGTAATTATCGAAAACTCACGAAAAACTATTGCGAAGCTTTTAAATGTTTCGCCTGCTGAAATATTTTTTACATCCGGAGCTACTGAGGCAAACAATACGGCTATTATTGAAAGTGTTTCTGATTTAGGCGTAAAACGAATTATTACTTCGCCAATTGAACATCATGCCGTTTTGAATACCGTTGAACATTTAGTAAGAGAGAATTTAGTAGAATTAGATTTAGTAAAATTGAATCACAGGGGCCGGATAGATTTAACTCATTTGGAAGAACTTTTACAAAAACCGGAAAAGACATTGGTTTCTTTAATGTATGCAAACAACGAAATTGCAAACCTTTTGCCGGTAAAAGAAGTTAGTAGTTTATGCCGGACTTACAATGCTTTTTTTCATTCTGATATGGTTCAGGCTATGGGGCATTACAGAATTGATTTACAAAAACTGGATGTTGATTTTGCAACATGTTCAGCCCATAAATTTCACGGGCCAAAAGGAACAGGATTTTTATATGTCAATAATAACAACGTTAGAATAGAACCTTTTATTCATGGTGGTGCACAGGAAAGAAATATGCGGGGAGGCACAGAAAATATTTACGGAATAGCCGGTATGGCAAAGGCTTTTGATTTGGCACACAAAAATTTAAGTAACGACAAAAAATATATACTTGGGTTGAAATTGTATATGAAAGAACAACTGCAAAATCATTTTAAAGATATTGAGTTTGTTGGAGAATCGGGAGATAAAAGTCTTTACACCATATTAAATGTTCTTTTTCCAAAGATTGATTCTTCTGAAATGTTGTTGTTTAATTTGGATATTGAAGGGTTAGTTGTTTCAAGTGGAAGTGCCTGTACTGCCGGTATAGCAGAAGTTTCTCATGTGATTCATTCATTGGGCATTAATTCGGAAAAGCCATCCATTCGATTTTCGTTCAGTAAATATAATACAAAAACAGAAGTGGATGAAAGCATTAAAATATTGAGTAAATTTTTTATTTAAACAACCTCAATTAAAACATTTTGTTTTTTTACCATTTTACCAAAAGATGTAGCATATAAATTATTTTTTTTCAGAAGTTGCTCTACTTGTTTTGTTGCATTTGGCTCAACAGCAATTAATAAGCCACCGCTTGTTTGAGGGTCACATACTATTGTTTTGTATGATTCATTTTTTAGCAATACATTTTTACCATAACTTTTCCAGTTTGTAAGTGTCCCTCCCGGATAGCTTTTTTGTTCTATATATTTTTCCAGAATAGTAAATTTTGGAATTTTATTAAACTCAATTTTTGCCGATAAATTACTTCCTTCACACATTTCCGTAAGATGGCCAATTAATCCGAATCCTGTAACATCAGTCATAGACTTTACACCTTTAATTTCAGCCAATTCAGCACCAATAGAATTTAATATCGACATAGATTCAGGAGCTAAATATTCATCATCGTTTTTTAATATCCCCCTTTTTTGTGCTGTGGTTAAAATTCCTACGCCAAGCGGTTTTGTCAAATATAATTTGCAACCTTCGGTAGCTGTGTCGTTGCGCTTTAGTTTATCAATATCAATTGTTCCTGTAACAGCCAGTCCAAAAATAGGTTCCGGACTGTCAATACTATGTCCGCCGGCCAGCGGGATTCCGGCTTCCTGACATTTACTTCTGCCTCCTTCAAGAACAACTTGTGCCAATTCCGGTAAAAGCTTATCTATTGGCCATCCCAATATGGCAACAGCCATTATTGGTTTGCCTCCCATTGCATAAATATCACTAATGGCGTTGGCAGCTGCAATTTGTCCAAAACTAAATGCATCGTCAACAATAGGCATAAAAAAATCAGTAGTACTGATAACGGCAGTTCCATTGCCTAAATTATATACCGCTGCATCGTCATGTGTCTTATTGCCAACTATTAGTTGCTTGTTTTCAGTTATTTCCAGGTTGCTTTTTAAAATTTTAGTCAGAACATTAGGTGCTATTTTACAACCGCATCCGGCACCATGGCTATATTGAGTTAGTTTTACTATTTCCATTCTTTCCCTTTAATAAAATTGGTAATTATTTGTGCATTTTCTTTATGGTTTGATTTTGCAGGTTTTAAAAAAAAGGTTTCTCCTTCTTCTCTTCTTTTCAAACCGTTTAAATAAGATTTATCATAATAATTAAGTATAATTAATGCAGCTTCATAAAAATTATTTTGTTCAATAAATTCTATTGCTTTTTTTGTATTCAGGCCGCCTAATCTTTTAGTTATTTTATTTATGGATTCGATAAGCAGGTTTTTTTCTTCGGTTACATAATCAAGTACAAGGTTTTTTGCTCTTTCTTTTTTTGGAATATCTAGAAAAATTACCGGGGCAATACGCATTTGTTTAAAGAGTTCCATAGGTAAAGTTACAGAACCAATTCTGTGGCTTTCATCTTCAAGAATAATTGGCTTTGAAAGATTTAGATTTTTCCACTTCCAAAACAAGTTGTTTTCAAATTGTTCAACAGAAGGTTGTGAAGATAGGCCAATTGCCCCGAAAACCGATCCTTTATGATTTGCAATACCTTCCAAATCAACAACCTGTAAGTTATTTTTCTCTAAATATTTTAAAATATGTGTTTTCCCGCTTCCGGTATAGCCTCCAAGAATAATTAAATTAGCTTTTTGGGTAAAATAATTTAAAATATAGTTGCGAAAAGCTTTATAACCACCTATAATTTGATAAACTTCAGTAAACCCATTTGAATTTAAATGTTCAGCAAAAGCACGACTTCGCATTCCTCCACGCCAACAATGTACTGCAATTTTTTTTTCAGGTGCTAATTTAAGTGAAGAAGAAACAAAACTATTTAATTTTGGTGTTACGTATTGGTATCCTAATTTCAAGGCTTTCTCTTTCGATTCTTGCACATATGCTGTACCTACCAGAGCTCTTTCTTCATTAGAAAACAATGGGATATTATATGCTTTTGGAATGTGCCCTTTTTCAAATTCAGCGGGTGAACGAACGTCAACTATTGGGATATTTTCACTTAATTGAAGATATTGTGTAAAATCAATTTCTTTTATCATGCCGTATAATCATCGAAAGATGATAATTTATAAAATGGACAAAGTTAATTTGAAATTTCTTTAAAACCCGAATGGGAACAGTTTTTTTAAAAATAGTATCTTTATATCTAACTTAGGCTAATAGCCAAAATTCAGGTTAATAAGTTGATAGATTCAAATTAATCTTCAGGAAATTCATTTTCTTTTTCAGTATAATAATACTTAAAAATGATGTTGTTATTAGTACTGTTTTGATTTATTTTATCCTCTAAGTTAAGGGTTGTAATATTGGTAGATTCTTTTTTGTAAACAAAAGCAAGAACAACGCCCACAACCAAACCAAGCAGATGCGACTCCCACGATATTTGTGGTTTCATGGGAATTATTCCCCAAATCATTCCACCATATAAAAAAACAATTATTAACGAAACAGCCGATAACCTGATGTCTCTTCGTATTATACCGCTTGTAAACAAAAAAGCTGCAATTCCGTAAATTAAGCCACTTGCTCCAATATGAAAAGCTTCACGGGCACTTAACCAAACCAATAAGCCACTTAACAAGTATATTATTATGAATATTTTTAAAGCAATTTTACGATAAAAATAAAACAGCCCACTCATAAGAAAGAATAATGGCCCTGTATTAGAAATTAAATGCTTAAAACTACCGTGAATTAACGGAGAAGTTAAAATTCCTGTTAATCCTTTTAAACGTAGGGGGAAAACTCCGAGGGTATGCAAGTCAAGTTCAAATATTACTTCGTAAATCTTAATTAGCCAAAGAATAAAAATAAAAAACAACGGAAATTTAATACTTCTAATTAGTGCTTGTTTATCTAATTTTTCTTGACTGTCCATTTTTTACACGAAGAATTGGATAAGAAAGGAGAGGAATGGTAGTATTATTATTTTCTTTTTTGAACACTGCCAGACCCTGATATTTTGGTTGAAATGTCAGGATTTCCTATGTAATAAATATTTCCGCTACCGCTTACATGTGCATTTAAATTTTCGCTGGCATTTACATAACATTCGCCTGCTCCGCTAACTTTTATTAAAGCATTTTCAACAAGAAGATCCTTCGCATCTAAATCGCCTGAGCCACTAATTTTTACTTCGAGGTCTTCACTTGCACCTTTAAGCTTCATTTTACCCGAACCGGATATTTTAGCATTAATTTCTTCAGCTGAAACAAATAAGTTTATGTTGCCTGAACCACTGATTTTTAAATCCAGATCTTCACAGCTAATTTTTTCATTTCCTTCAATTCTACCCGAACCACTAATTTTTAGTGAAGAAATTTCAGGAATGGTAATATCATAATTTAATTTTGTAGGCCGTATAATTCCTCCTTTTGTTGAAATTATTAATGTACCGTTTCTTACTTCAGTTGAAATTAAAGGTATAATATTATCATCGGCAGCAATTTCTATTTGTTGCTGTGTTCCCTGGGTTAAAACTATGTTTCCGCTGCCCTTGAGATTAATTTCTGAAAATGGGGCTACTTCCCTGTTCTCGGTAATAATATTTCCTGAGCCCTTTGTATATCTTAAATTGCACGAAGAAAAAACAAATAAGGCACTAATAATAAAATATAGATGCTTCATAAAATCACATTTTAAATGTTTTATTTAGCGTTAAAGTTACTATATATTTTTTAACCTCTTAATATGATTTCGTTAGATTACATTTTTGGAAAATGAAGGTGCGTGACATAAGTAATTATATTCTGGAGTTTTCTTATTCATATTTTAATTTAACATTTAAATAAGCATCAAAAATAATCCAGCAGGTGGTATCACAATCAACCTGGTTTTTTCTTAAAAAAACTTTATCTCCGTCAACGGCAATTACTTTTTTGTCATTCCAGTTATATTCTGCTGTAACTGTATAGTAATTATCAACCGGAACATAAAGCTCATATTTAGTTTGATTGGTTGTATCTGTCCAAATGGTATCTTTTTCTTCTAATTTTCCCTTTAAAATAGTAATTGGAACAAAAGCGTTTTTATTATTTATTGTAAGGTCTATTGATAGCAATGCTTCTTCAGGTTTAATATTGTAACAAAAACTACAAGGATAGCCGTCATCCCAATAATTTTTATTGCAAGAAGTTAAACTTGTAAAAAGAATAATAAACAATATAATGCTGAATAGTTTCATTAATTATAAAGATATTTTGTTTGGTCAGTAGTTTGCTTATTTCCAAAGTGATAATAAATCCCTGTAACAACAAAATGATTTGATACTTTCAACGTATTGAATTTTTCATAATCATATCCAATTTTTATTTTAATGTTATTAAACTTATAAAAAATGCCTATTTCCGGATTAAATAGAAATAAAGATTGCGGTTTAGTAGTTGACCCTATAAAAGTTCCAAAAGAATAATCTGTATTTATGGAAGTATAAATACCGGTATTATTAGTATTTTGTTTGTGAAAAGAAAAATTTTTCCCAAAGCTTAATCCTAAAGAGTATCTGTACTCCCAAAATTGATTATATATATCAGTTGTTGATTTAATTAATACCCTGTTTGGAAATAAG
>JAADFW010000065.1 GCA_013152655.1 Chlorobiota bacterium | reverse complement strand
AAACAAGCTTATTCCAATAATTAATCCCTTTAAAATATTCACTTGTAATGGTTTGTCCCGATTTTATTTCAATGGGTATTTTTTTATTGGATGAAACCCAAATTAAATCAATTTCGTTACCTGTGTTGTTGCGCCAGAAATATAAATTATGGAGTTGTCCCTTATTGTACCTGCGTTTTAAAAAATCGCCCACTATCATATTTTCAAATAAATTTCCCCGTTGAGGATGCAACATTAATTGTGATTCATTTTCAATACCCAGCAGTGCTGATGCTAAACCGGTGTCGTAAAAATATATTTTTGGCATTTTAACAATCCGTTTGTTAAAATTTTCATGATAGGGGTTTAGTCTAAAAATGATAAAGCTTGTTTCCAGAACTGCTAACCATGCATCAATTGTTTTTACATCAACTCCAACCTCAACTGCTAAACTACTCATATTTAGTAGGTTTCCAATGCGTCCGGCACAAAGTTTAATAAAACGCTCAAAAGTATATAAATCTGTTATATTTTTTATTAGCCTAACATCACGCTCTACATAAGTTCGTATGTAATTGGCATAAAATCTTGAAGTATCAATTTTTGTTTGATACAATGCAGGGTAAAAACCTTTAAATAACAATGCGTTAGCATTTAACTTTTCGGGTATTTCATTTAAGCTTAGTGGTAAAAGAAAAAGATATCCTACTCTACCTGCTAAACTTTGAGCGATATTTTCTTGTAAAAGAAAATTATTTGAACCTGTTAAAATAAATTGTCCTGAAATATTCTTGTCATCAAGAATTTGCTGTAAATACGAGAATATTTCCGGCACACGTTGTACTTCATCAAGTACAGCTCCTTCCGGATAATTTGATAGAAAACCTTTAGGATCCTCTAAAGCAAAATTGCGCATATCGGGGTTTTCTAAACTAACATAGGGCTTAGATGCAAAAACTTTCTTTACTAAAGTTGTTTTGCCCGACTGTCTGGGACCAATAACAGCCACTGCCTTAAATTGACTGGCTAAAATAGTTAACTCTTTTTCAGCAATTCTATGTATCATAACACAAATTTACAAATTTGGAATCGAATTCCAAATTTGTAAGCCATAAACTTTATTTATCCATATAACCACACGATGCAATGTCGAGCAGGCAAGGGGAATTTCACCCCAAGCCTCTCACAGAACCGTACGTGAAAATCTCCCTTCATACGGCTCTTCAAGTTCGTGTAACCATTTCAGGTTACGGTTTTGCTATTAAGCTCATCTTATTAAAACATAATTGGCTCAGCATTCCTGAACTTGTCAGCCCCTTTGCTCCAGTTTCATTACAATAAAAACACTAGCCATTGGAACAATTACATTAACCATTGCTAAAATGCCAAAATCAGCAGGGTCTAATAACCTGGCTAAGAAAATAGATATTACAAACCCTATTCCCTGGTTGGTAAATTTACCAAGAAAATCCCATGCAAAAGCTTTATATGTTTTATGTTTTAAGTTCTCCAATTCAAATTAAACTAATTGTTCTTTAATAATTTTTATTTGAAATTTTTTGTAAAATAAACTGATTTGAATTTATTTCTACTACCTTAATAAATTTATTATAATTTTTAATAAACTCATCTACTGCTTTTTTAACACCATCGTCCCACCAACCTTTTATTCCATAATCGTCTCCTGTGATAAAGCCTCCAATTTTTATTTTGGGAAAGAAATTAATCAAATCTTGTTTGACATATTCATATAAGTGATTTCCATCAATATAAACCCAATCTAATGATAAATCTTTAAAACTATTAACAGCAACAAATGATTTATCCCTGATTATTTCAACAGCCCCTTTTTTAATTTCCTTTCTAAATTCATTAATTATTGATTTGAAAATTTCATCTAACATATATTGACTTTTATTATCCCCTCCATACCAGGAATCTTTATATTCTTTAACATATTAATATGGGTCAATTAAATAAAGCTTTCGGGGTTTTGCTATTTCCAGAATTTGTTTTGAAAATTCTCCTTTCCAAGTTCCAACCTCAGCACAAACGGAATTACGTGGCATCATTTTCAAAAGTGTTTTCCGAAAGGATGATTGTTTAAAAAATTTGTTGTTTTTAATTCTTAATAATACATTCATAATTTTAAATGTTTGTTAGAAAAATTTCTTCAGTTAATTTTTTTCACTTACTTAAAAAGATTAAATGGAAATACAGTTAATCGCAACTCAACATTTTCAAAAAAATATTCTTCAATAATTAAAACAAAGGAAAAAACTTTTATTTCCTACTCTGTTTCCGGATTTACTTTGTATTTTCAATATAATCAGATTTTATTTTCTTGTTGGCACTATATAAGTTTACTGTATTCAAAACTAAATAACTCGCTGCAATCTTTCCACAGCTTCGCCTCCTGAGTCACAAATCAAATTTGCAACTACCTGTTGTTTAAAATGCTTTTAATAAGCGTTTTACCGTAATTTATTTTGTTAGTTTCGGGTTATTTTATACATAGTCTTATTACAAAATAAGTTTCTGTTATTAATAACCCTAACCTAAGTTTTATACGCTTTTTTGGTAAACTTTACGTAAAAACGAAGCCGGTATTTCTAATAGTAAATTCTGATTAATTACGTCAATTCTTATCAATACTTTATGTTTCCCGTGATATGTAACCAAATACCCTTTTAACTCTTTTAAAGGGCCTCTTTCTACTTCAACATAATCGCCTTTTTCAAACTTCTCTTTTGATAAATCAACAGGTACCTTACCCTTTATTATTAATTTTAACTGAATAATTACTTGTTCAGGCACTACAGCCTTTTCTCCGTTAAAACTAATAAAGTACACTACTCCATCGGTTTGTAATACTTTATAAAAGTCTGTTTCTGTTATTTTAACAAACACATAGGAGTTAAACAACGGTACTTCCACGGTTTTTTTCCGGTCGCTCCATTGCCGCATAGTTTTTTGCAAAGGCAAAAATGTTTCTATGTTTTGCCCGGTTAATTTTTGATAAACCTTTTTCTCAGCACGTGATTTTGTATAAATTACATACCACTTTTTATCAGCCATATTTATTTTTTTCAGGTTTACACAAATATAATATCAATTTGATATTCTGAACAATAAATCGTCACTAATAAAGTGGCATTGATAAAAAATTAAAGGTTGTTTAAAACTTTTATCAGACATAAAGTTTCAGGGCAATTGATTAACCTGCCCATATAGTAATTGAAAAACAAATTAAAATTGATATGAAAATCCAATACCTAACACCTCTTTAAATTGCAATTCATCAATTACATCAAAATCATATACCAGATTGGTTGAAATGTTTGCAGAAATATATTTGTTTACCTTCATGGCAATTAATATTTCCCAGTTTATATCAACTTTTTCAGGACGGTTAAGATAATTTGAAAAAAGGTCAATTTTAGTTTGCAAACTTACGTTTTCCATTAAGTTTTTACTGTAGGCAATTTTTATAAATCCCCCGAGTTCTATCCGGCTTTTTTGGCCAGGGTCAACACCAAATGCGCCATTGCTTGACAAAGTGTCGTCGTTTACAATTGTCATTTTTCCTGTTAAGGGAGCTGCAAAAATGCTTAAGTCTTTATTCGGCTTGAAGTCCATACCTATGGCACCAATTAAATATGCAGGGGCAAAAATCTTCGAAATAACAGTAGAGTCATCAGGATAATTAAACCCCTCAGCCATTTGCGACTTAAAGCTGAACAAAGCTGCATAATACCAATGTTCTGATGCTTTTTCCCCATATTTGGAGGCAAATTCAATTTTGTCGTCGGTTTTTTGTGTTGAATTTTCACCTTCTTTATTTAGCTGTGTTAATACACCATAACCAATATCCAAATTATTGTCCCAACTGCTGTTTTCTGTTTTGTAATTAGAAAATAAGCTCAATATTCCATTTATTGTATAAGAGCTTTGTCCACCGGCTGCCCAATTTTCGGAAAAATGCATTTGTGAAAAATTAATATTTGTAACACCTCCAAAAGCCCAACCCGAAAGAGTATCAATATTTTGTTTTTTTAATTCATTTTCTGTTTCAATTACTTGTGCATGTATTGAATTAAAAAGTAAAACAGCAACACAAATAATAAGTAAGTTCCTCATATACATCTGATTATTTATTTTAAAATTGGTAGGTAAATCATACTAAAAAAATGCTTCTGTATGTTATACTTCATTAATATAATAATTTAATAACATAGAGTATTAAATCATTATAGTGTAAATAAAATATATTTGCATAAAAAATACAATAAAAAGAGGCTTTTTATATAAAAATATATGTGCTTAAAAATTTAAGCAATCATTTTACATGAATAATTAATAACAAACTACAAAATGAGAACAACTTTTTTTTCAATTATAATTGCATTATTAATTTCAGAAACATTAATTGCCCAAGTTGATACAACACAATCTTTAAGTTTACTTAATGAAGTTTTAACTGAAAATAATGATAATATGGTATTGTTGCCTGAGAATTTTTTATTTACTCAAAAAATTCTTTGGGGAAACAACGGGTTAATGAGAAATTTAAAATATTTTAAATTAACACCCTTAAACAGACAAAACGAACTAAAAATAAGGAGAATTATGTTGGTTTCACACCAGGCCCTTGGATTTGCAACCCTTGGCGGAATGGTTGCACAGGCAATAGTTGGCACTCAATTGTATAATGGAAATATAAAGTTGAAAGATACTCATGAAATAATAGCCGCAGGCGTTAATTTTGGATATTTTACAACAGCAGGCTTGTCGTTATTAGCACCACCCAAAATGGTTAAAGAAAGGAAAGGATTTAGTAGTATTAAATTGCATAAAGCCCTGGCAATAATTCACCTTACAAGCATGATAACTACCAATATTTTAGCTAATTTAATAGAAGGAAACCCTAACTTGCGCCCTTATCACAAAGCAGCTGCATTTACAGCATTTGGTTCTTATGCAGCAGCAATGATTGCAATTAAATTTTAAAGTGTATTAAAAACTTAATAATATTAAACGGATGAAAACATATTTTATACTTTTTTCTTTACTGTTATCTTTTACTATTGCATACCCTCAGAAAAGCGGACAGGTTAAATTATTTTGCGATAAAGAACATTCCTCAATTAGCTATTCAATGAATCATCCGTTACATTCATGGACAGGCATTAATAAAGAAGTAAGGTCAATTATACTATTTAACAATGAAACTATAAGCCAGGTAGCTGTTGCTGTTACAATTGCATCTTTTGACAGTCAAAATGCAAATAGAGATTCACATGCCATTGAAGTAACAGAAGCAATAAAATATCCCACAATAAGCTTTTCCAGTGATTCAATTAAACAAAATGGCAACAAACTAAATGTAACCGGAACACTTAATTTTCATGGTGTAAACAAAATTATTTCTTTTGAAACAACTATAAAAAAAATGAAAAATAAAATAGAAGCTACCGGTGAATTTACTGTACTTATGACTGAATTTAATATAAAACCTCCTTCATTAATGGGTATGGCAACCGATGATAATATTAAAATTAAATTTGATATTATTTATCTAATGTAATGCCAAACAAGTAATAGTTAGTTTTGAAAAAGCCTGTTGCTTCTCTTTATTCAACCATAGTACGTTTTCTATTTTTTTGTAAATTTCATTTTAAATTTCGTAACTTCTTCTACTTTAGCTCGCGAAACATAATCAACATGGTATTTCCCATTCACATATAATTTTGTTTGATCGCAATAAAACGGGCTTGCCGGAATTCCTGAAATACCGGTTGGTATAATAGAAAATGATTCATCCCAGTTAGCTGTACTGTAAATATGCCTGTGCGAAGGGCCGTAATTTACCGTATAAGGGTCGGTAAAAGGATACGACCACGGGCTCACCGTATGAAAACTACCACTTACAGGATATGCCGGACTATTTAACTCAAAAATCCGATTTAACAATTTTACTTTTCCCATAGGGTGTTTAAGTATTAACTGATGTATCTTGCCCCACTCCCACTCGTTTACATTATTTCCCATAAGCTTTTCAAGTTCTTTAACAGCATCTTTAAAACTTTCAATTATAATATCATTTCTGGTTTCTATTTTACGGGTTTTAACATTGTCGTACCACTCTGAAGAATCATCAATCCAGACATTTTCAACCCCGTCCATTACAAATAATTTTTCTTTAAAATAGCTTTTGAATAAATCTTTTCCCATTTCATCGGCAAAAGTATTTTTAACAAAATTCAGGTAAAAACTCTCAAAAATAGCAGGTGCTTTGGCTTCTCTTGACATTACCATATCCCATGTTTTTAATTCCGCTAAAGCAGCTTTTTCATTTTTGTTCAAACGTTTTGCCTGTTCAATGTTAGAAACCAAATTGTTGAGCATTTTTTCTACAAGTTTTGATTTTTGGTCAGAATGCATACGCTTAAAATCATCAACTGAAAGTTTTTCCTTTTCTTCCAACATTTCTCTAATACGGTCAATTCTATATGGGGGGTAAAACCATGTGCTTATATAGTGCCCAAAAGTACTGTCAACCGTATTATTATTGGCTGAAGAAATATAGCCGCTTTCGGGGTTATAAGAATAAGGAAGTTCTTCAAAAGGAACAACTCCTTTCCAGTCGTATAAGCTTGTGTCGCCGGGCATAATGTCAATTCCGTTACCATTTCGAATTGGAATACCGGCACTTGTTTGCAAGCCAATGTTTCCATTTACATCAGCATAAGCTATATTTTGACTTACTGAAACAAATGTTTTTACCGCATTACGGAAATCACACCAGTTTTTAGCCCTGTTTAACAGATAAATGGTTCTAATTTCATTACTAAATATATTGCCAACCCAACTAAAAGAAATGGCTTCGTCCATATCTTTAAATTCAGATATAATTGCTCCATGGCCTGTATATTTTTGTTCTTTCTCAACAACTTTTCCGTCTTTTGTCTTAATTTTTTCTATTCTTACTTCCATTTTTTTCCACTGGCCATCGTATTTATATTCATAAGGATTGTCAGGATTAATTGTTTCTTTGTAAAAGTCAATGTCGTCAGACATTACGTTGGTCATTCCCCAGGCAATACTATCGTTATGTCCTGCAACTACAAAAGGGGCTCCCGGTAAAACCACGCCGGTAACATTTAATTTGCCTTCAACAACCTGGTGCATCTGATACCAAATACCCGGTGCAAACAAACCGAGGTGCATATCATTGGCAAAAATTGGTTTTCCGGTTGTGCTCTTTTTCCCGGCTACAGCCCAGTTGTTACTGGCATTAAATATTTCTAGCCCAAGGCTTTGTAATGCCGAACTCTGGTCAATTAGCTCGCAAAGCAATTCCATTTTTTTGTTCTTATCATAATCGGGAATTACATAAGTTGTTTGCATATCAAGATTTGGAATAAGCTCATGAAGCATTTTTTCATTCACTTTGTCTGCCAATTTATGGAGTATTATTTCAGAGTTCCAACCCATTTTCAAGTCCCACGCCATATAACCAACAAGGTTTACAGAATATACAGGCTTCCATTTTTCAGGTTTATAGCCAAGAATGGTAAATTCCGGAGGCAGGTTGTCTATATTATCATCTATAAACTGATTAACCCCTTCGGCATAAGCCTCTAATGCCTTCACTACCTTTTCATCAGACTTAGCAAGTACCTTTTCAGATTTCTCTGTTATACGCAGCGATCTTAATAACTGATCTGATTTAATCATGTCTTTTCCAAAAATTTCAGATAATCTTCCTGTAGTTGCTCTTCTTAATAAATCCATTTGCCACAAACGGTCTTCAGCCATTAAATAACCAACTGCTTTATATAAATCGCCTTCGTTTTTTGCAAAAACATGTGGTACGGCAAACTCATCCCTATAAACATTAACCTCGTCAGTTAATCCTGTAATTGAAATATTTTCATTATAATCAGGCAGTGCTTTTTTTGAAATATTCTGTATGTAGAAATAAGCTGCAATAATAGCTAAAAGTATGACTACAATTAATCCGAAAATGATGTTTTTAAATAATCGCATTGTAATTAATTTTTAATTTGTTTTCTTAAATAATAGTTATTGTTTTATCAATTTAATCTTTGTAACAACCGGCTGATGGTCAGAGTTTCTGAAACCAAGATCAATAGTTTTAGATTTTACTTTTTCAATATTTGGCGACACCAGGTAAAAATCAATTACAGTACGTAAGGTTGTTAAGTCACTATATGGTTCTTGTAAACGCCTGTTGGTTGGAACATTGTTATTAAAAATCCAATGCCATCCTTTTTCAGGATAGTCTTTTCCTACTCTGGAATGATTGATAGAGTCAAATTTATGAATATAATGTTCGTCCAGCTCAAAAGGAGATTGGTTCCAGTCACCACCTACAATAATGTAATTTCCTTTTTTATATTCATTAAGTAAAAACTCTTTCAGGTATTCCATTTGTCCTTTTTTGAGGCTTCCGTCGTCGTAAGCAGAATTGTGGGTGTTAATAACCAGGAATTCTTTGCCATTACTAAGCTCATAACGGTTTACAAGAAAACAGCGGTCGAGCATAAACAAACCTTTAGGCCAGGCATAATTACCCGGAAATGAATAACGTTTGGAAGTTTTAGGAGTATAACGCGTAAAAGTTGCAATTCCGGATTCAACAATACCTAAAGGATTTGAAAAAGGCAACGGAACATGCCATACATCGTAGTTTTTTCCAAACATACCGAGATAATTTTTGAGTTTGAAATTAAGCGTGTCAAACTGGTTGGTTTTATAGCTTCTTTTTGAATGTATGTCAACTTCTTGTATCAGGAAAAAATCAACTGAATCGTTTTGTACTAAACAACTTTTAACATTTTTAATGTTGTCCAGAACATGCTCTTTTGTGGTTCGTACCATTTTGCCGCCGTCATAAAAGAAATCCATGTCTTTACTTAATCCACAGTATCCTATATTCCATATAAATAAATTAAACTCAGCAGTATCAGGCAAAATATCCGGTTTATCCGACTCAAACACCTCTGTTATTGGTTGCGGTTTATAATCTGAAATAGTTGCATAAAGAATAAGCAGGCCTAAAGCCAATAATGCAAGTACAATAATTATAAGTACTATTTTTAATGCTTTTTTCATGATAAAATAGTTGTTAATTAGAAGTTAAAAA
>JAADFW010000064.1 GCA_013152655.1 Chlorobiota bacterium | reverse complement strand
TCATATTCATCATTTAGCTGAATTATATGGAGTTGTTGTTATTTTACATACCGATCATGCTGCAAAAAAATTGCTGCCATGGATTGACGGACTATTAGATGCCGGAGAAAAGTATTATAAAGCTAATGGAAAGCCTTTATTTAGTTCGCATATGCTTGATCTTTCAATTGAACCTATAACCGAAAATATTGCTATTAGTAAGCAATATCTTGAACGAATGAGTAAAATTGATATGACCCTTGAAATTGAGCTGGGTGTTACCGGTGGAGAAGAAGATGGCGTTGATAATACCAGTATTGATAATTCCAAATTATATACTCAACCGGAAGATATTGCCTATGCATACGAAGAATTAAATAAAATAAGCAATCGTTTTACTATTGCTGCTTCTTTTGGGAATGTTCATGGTGTTTACAAACCGGGAAATGTTCATTTACAACCTAAAATTCTTGATAATTCTCAAAAATATGTAAGTAAAAAATTCAATTTACCTGCAAATTCATTAAATTTTGTCTTTCATGGCGGGTCAGGTTCTGATAGAAAAGACATACGGGAAGCTATATCGTATGGAGTAATAAAAATGAATATTGATACCGACACGCAATGGGCTTATTGGGATGGAGTCAGAAAATATTATACTGAAACAAAAGATTATTTACAAGGACAAATAGGAAATCCTGAAGGAGCAGACAAACCAAACAAGAAAAAATATGATCCCAGAGTGTGGATTCGCGAGGCTGAAAAATCTTTTGTTAATAGATTACAAATTGCATTTGAAGATTTAAATGCAATGAACAGAAATTAAAAGTCTAAAATATATAGTTGAGGCTGTCCAAAAAGGTCAAGTATTTGCTATTTTGAATGAAACAAAAACCACATTCTGTTTATGAATACGCAGATTTCTCCCTTTCAGTCGAAAAAGCACTTTTTGAACAGCCTCAAGCTATCAATAAAAAAGGCACAGCTTCAACATTATCAGCCCATTTCTACTTAACAATTGCTTCTTTAAATATTAAAACAAAAAACATAATATTGTGTGTTTTGAAATAGAGGCTTATTTTTACCTTTGTTTAACAAAAAATATAAGCACATTTTATTAAAGAGAAATTGAATGTTCAAAAAAATATTATCCGTTTTATTTGTTATAGTTGTTATAGGTACAATTACGGCAGGTTATTTTTATCTGAAAAATAAAAACAAACCCATTCCTCCACTAATAAAAGCAATCCCAATTGATGCTTCATTTTTCATTAAAGGAGATAATTTTATACAACAGATAACTAATCTAAACCAACATAATGAAATTATAAAAGAATTAAAGGGTATAAAAGAATTTTCAGAATTTACCACTAACCTCGGTATAATTGACTCTGTTGCATTTAATAATAAAGAATTAACAAATCAAATATTAAGTAAGCCTTTTGCTATTTCAGCTCATTATGCAGGGAGAAATACTCTTGATTTTTTATATGTTTTCCGATTAACTAAACTGATTGATGAAAAATTAGCTCTAAATACATTAATAAGCCTGTTTAATAATATTAGTGGAAAGGGTTATGAAAAAACAAAAATATATAGCGTTGAGATTAAAACAAAATCACAAAAAATCACTTATTATTTTTCAATTACATCAGGCTTGGTTTTAATTAGCAAATCGGAAATTTTAGTTGAAAGTGCTGTGCGACAAATTAATATTTCTCCATCAATAGATGATTTACAAGGTTTTAAAAATGTATATTCCACTGCAGGTGAAAATGTTGATGCTAACTTGTATATTAATTTTAAACAACTAAAAAAAACATTATCACTGGCAATAAACAGTAAAATTTCAAACTATTTGTTAAAAACAAATTATTTTGCAAACTGGGCTGAATTAGATGTAAATTTTCAATCGGAAAGTATTTTACTAAATGGATTTACTTACTCAAATGATTCTTTAAAACTATTTATGAATACTTTCAGCAGGCAAAATGCCCACAAAAATGACTTACAAGATATATTTCCCTCAAACACAGCCAGTTTTACCCTGTTAAATATAGATGACTATTCATTATATTTACATAACTACCTTAAAAACTTAAATAAGCAATCAAAGGTACGTTTTAAAAATAGCAGAAACCAAATTCAAACACTTTCTAATATAGATATAAACGAGAATTTCACCTCTTTTTTTGACAACCAAATTGCTATTGTAAATACAGATATTAGTAATATCCCTATAGAACAAAATACTTTTGTAGTAATAAAAACTACCAGTAAAAGTAAAGCTTTAGAAAAATTGGAAGAATTAAATAAGGCCTATTCAAAAGAAAAAAATATAAGTTTAAATCATTTTAAAACCAACTATTCATTAGATAAAGAAACAAAATTTACTGCGTATAAAATGGTATTTAGTCAATACGCATTTAAAATGTTTGGTGGACTTTTTATGCCGGCTTCGTGTAATTACTTTTGTTTTATTGACAACAATCTTGTCTTTGCACACTCGCCACAAATGCTAAAAATGTTTGTTCATGCCAATTTATTACATAAAAACCTGGTAAACGAGCAACGCTATAAATCATTTTACGACAACTTATCATCAAAATCCAACTTTTATTTTTATTGTAATATCTCTAAATCAGAAAAATATATTAAAAAATATATGTCGAATTCATTTTTTAATATATTAAGCAATAACACTGAAAAATTTAATAAGTTTCAAGCTATTGGTTTCCAGTTTACAAATAGCAGAAACATGTATTATAATAATGTATTTTTAAAATATAATCCTGTTTTTAAGAATAAGTCACAAACACTTTGGGAAAGCCGTCTGGATACATCTGTTGTTTCAAAACCAAGCCTTGTCATTAATCATTACACCAGCGAAAAAGAAATATTTGTACAAGATATTAGCAATACTATTTATCTGATAAATAACAAAGGCAGAATTTTATGGAAAAAGAAACTGAATGAAAAAATACAAAGCCGCATACACCAAATAGATTATTATAAAAACGGAAAACTTCAATACTTATTTAATACAAAAAGCAAAATTTATTTGATTGACAGAAATGGCAATTTCGTAGAGCGCTACCCTATTGTTTTAAACTCAGAAGCAACAAATGCACTTAATGTTTTTGATTACGCCCATAATAAGAATTATCGAATTTTTATTGCATTAAAAAATAAAAAAGTTAAAGTTTTTAACAAAGAAGGAAATGTAGTAACCGGTTGGAAGTTTTTACAAACTGAGCATCTTGTAAAAAAAGAAATTAAATATTTTAGAATTGAAAATAAGGATTATATTGTTTTTTCTGACAGTATGCGCATTTATATTCTTAACAGAAAAGGACAAGAACGTGTAGTTCCTGAAAAGCAAATTAGTTTATCTTATCATAATAATTTTATTCTTGAAAAGAAAAACATTAAAACTCAAAATCGGTTAATTGTAACTGATAATACAGGAATGATTTATTTTATATACTTTAACGGGAAAGTTGAAACACTAAACACAGGCCATTACTCTCCTGAACATTATTTTGAATTTCAAGATATTGATGGAGACTATTTACGCGATTTCATTTTTGTTGATAATTCTGAATTAACGGTTTTAAATAGAAATAATAAAAAAATATATACTTATTCTTTTAAATCAAACATCAATAATCCACCTTTGATCTTCACTTTTCCAAAAAAAGGCAAAAAAATAGGTATTTTATCCGAAGAAGAACATCAAATATACTTACTAAACAAAGATGGAAGCAATAGTAAAGGATTTCCCCTAACCGGTATTTCTTTATTTAGTATAGGAAAATTACAGCCAAATCAAGAAAAATACAACTTAATAGTTGGAGGTGAAGATAATTTTTTATATAATTATTATTTACATTAAATTTAGATATTTAAATATGGTATGAATTAAACTAAATTTTCATACTTACTAAAATATAAGCAAAACTAATATAACTAAATTATGAAGTTCAAAAAAATTCCAGGGCAAATAGCCAAAACTCTATTATTAGCAGGGGTTTTGCTGCCATCGTGTATCGGTGACAACTTTAATTTGGATAACCTTGACACTAATTCTAAAATTCCACCATCGTATGCTACACACCTGGCACATGCCAGTCTGTCTTTTAAAGATTTAATTCCCGAGAATGATACTATTGACCAGTTCTTAGAATTAAATGACGAAGGTTATTTTGAATTATATTATCAAAAAGAATTATATAATTTAACTGCAGCCGAGCAAGTTGTTGTTCCTGACCAAAATTTCGAACAAAGTTTATCGTTAGGCGAAACAGAACTTGCCAATTTTAATTTTGCACTTAATATTGAGGTTAACCGTGATTATGATTATAATTTTCAGGCTCCACAAGGTATGCACCTGGACCACTTAATGTTTAAAAGCGGAACTATGCACATTGTAATGCAATCTGAATGGGCAATTAATATTGGAATAGGATTAACATTGCCCGGTTTTACATCAAACAACGGTGCTGATACTTTAAAACTTGACATATCTGACTTAAACAACAACCCTTACGACCAAACTATTGACTTAAGTGGTTATACTATTGACTTAACAAATAACTTTTCGGCATTTAATCAAATAGCAATGAAATATTTATTGTCCTTAAGTCAGGATGCAGGGACAACTTCGTCTCCTGATGATCAAATATCCGTTTCGGTAACTATTGAAAATATTGCTTTTGATTTGGTACAAGGTTATTTTGGAAAGATAGACCAGGTTATTGCAGATAATACTTTCCCGTTAGGTTTTGCAAATAATTTATTTGATGCAGAGGTTCATCTTGAAAATCCTCAGTTTAATATTTTTTATACCAATTCGTTTGGATTGCCTGTTCAATTTGCTTTTAATTCACTTTATGCAATAAATTCAGACAACCAGCAAGTTGATATTACCTTTAGCGATCCTGATTTAGACCCTATTCAATTAAATACTCCAACACAACCCGGAGATAGTTTATCTGATACGCTTTCTATAAACGGCTTGAATTCAAATTTGTTTGACGTTATACTTAGTTTTCCTAAAAGTGTAACTTTTGGGGGAACAGTACAGCTAAATGCAGGAGTTGACTCAACCACTTACGACCCGAATTTTTTACCCGGAGACGGGAAATTTGACATAACAGCAGAATTCAGGTTGCCACTAAGTGCCAGCTTTAAAATAGCTTTACAAGATACTATTCCTTTTGCCATGTTTAATGATACACTGTTAGTAAATCAGATTGACCAGGTTGAAATGAAAATTGGGATTGATAACGGATTTCCTATTGATTTAGGCCTGCAAGTTTATTTTGCCGACTCAGTTAATACTGTCCTCGATTCATTATTCGATCAGTTTAGTATTGTTGGCTCAAACAGCAACATTCCCACACACAATGATTTAAATATTACCATCACAAATGAACAGTTAAATAATATAAAGCCAACCAAATTCTTAATGGTTAAAGCAGTAGTTGCTTCAACCGGATTTGATGCAGGCCAATTTGTTCATATTACAGATCAATACGAAGTTGGATTTGACTTTGCTGTAAAAATTGACCTTAACGTTAATCCTGCAGATTTTAATATTCAAGATTCTGGTAACTAACTGCTAAATAATATTATACAATGACACGACATAAAATACTCCCAATATTTCTAATTTTGTTTTTAATATTTGAAAATGGTTTGTTAAAAGCGCAACAGAATAACACGCTTTATTTCATGAGTAAAATACCACAATCCAGTTTTATGAATCCTGCAAATAATCCGTCTTGTAATTTCTATCTGGGCCTTCCGCTTATTTCGTCTATTTATTTTAATTATGGCAATAACGGATTTGCATATAACGACTTAATCTATCCTGATGGAGACAAATTAGTAATGGATATTGATAATTTTTTCAGTGGATTACAAGACGTAAATAATGTTTCATTTGATACTGAATTTAATTTATTTGCTCTTGGATTTAAAATTAAAAACACCTATGTTTCTTTAAATACTGCTATAAAAGCAGACTTTGCCTTTGGTTTTCCGAAAGGGTTTTTCGGACTATTTTTAGAAGGAAACGGAAAACATTTAGGCCCTGATAATCCGTTAGATTTATCAGGCTTCGCATTTAATGCAATTGTTTATGATAAAGTTTCATTAGGGTTGTCGCGTGATTTTGGCGATGCCTTAACTGTTGGAATTAGAGGTAATTTTTATTATGGAGTTATGAATGCTTATACCGAAAAATCAGATTTTAAATGGTACACTGATGCCAGCACCTATGATTGGAAATTTAACTACGATATGGCTTTCAGAATGGCTGCACCAATTACTGTAAATTTAATTCCGGATAGTACTAATGCAAATTCTGAAATAATAGGCAATACAGATATTAAGCCAGAAGATTTTACAAATACTGATAATAGTGGTTATGGTGTTGATTTGGGAATTAAGTATAAAATTAATCGCCAATTATCTGTTTCGGCAAGTGTAATTGACCTTGGAAAAATAAACTGGACAAGAGGTGTACAGGGTTACTCAACGAAAGGAGAATTCGAGTTTACAGGCATTGATGTATCTAACCTGGTTATTAACCGCGACACAAGCGATTTGTTTGCTTTTAAAGACTCTATTTTAGAAGGCTTTAATTTTGCCAGTAACAATGAATCTTACTCAACCGGACTACCTACAACAGTGTATTTAGGTGCAAGTTATTTTATAAGCTCTAACTGGGGAATTGGTGTTTTATACCGTTCAAAATTTTATAATAACCTCAGGTTTAATTCTCTTACGCTTTCTGCAAGTACCGGCCTGGGAAACTTATTAACTCTAACCGGAAGTTATTCAATAGCTTATAACTCATACAGTAACTTTGGGCTTGGGTTAAACCTTAAATTAGCCATGTTGCAACTTTACGTAGTAAATGATAATGTTTTTGGTGTAATTTTCCCACAAAGTACAAGAAATGTAAACATGCGATTTGGATTGAATATAACTATGGGTTGCCATCAGAAACAAAAAGCTGCAGCTAAAAAAGAAAAAGACCTGATAAGACAACAAGAAATAGATCCCAGTTTGATTTATTAAGGAATTTAGAAAAAACAAAAAACAGGCGTTGTAAAATTTTACAACGCCTGTTTTTTGTTTCTA
>JAADFW010000063.1 GCA_013152655.1 Chlorobiota bacterium | reverse complement strand
TAAACTTCTATAATATGATTTATTAACACAAATATTTTTATAAAATATAAGTAAATAAATACTTAAATACTTTATATTTGAATAAAAATTAATTAACCAGATTATAAACCTAAATCAAATTAGAAAAATGAAGAAAAACTATTTATTATTTGGCCTGGCTATTTTAACTATTAGCCTAAGTTCTTGTACTAATCAAGAAAAAGAAACAAGTGAAACATCTAATGCTACTAAAATTGAGCTTAAAGGGCAATCAGCCGTCGATGACGGTGTTTCAGCAAAGAATATTCTTCAAATTGCAATGGGGTCAGCCGACCATACAACACTTGTAGCCGGAGTTAAAGCTGCCGGATTAGAAGATGTTTTGGCTAATAACGGCCCATTAACAGTTTTTGCCCCAACCAATGAAGCATTCAATAATTTACCTGAAGGAACTTTAGATTTTTTGCTTAAGCCTGAAAACAAAAGTTTATTGAAAAGGACGATTACATTTCATGCAGCACCGGGAACATATAAAGGTGCTCAGTTAAGAGATGGAATGATGCTGTACATGGCAACCGGCCATTATGTAAAAGTAGAAGTAAAAGATGACGGAACGTATGTTAATGGTGCTAAAATACTTGCTACTATAGATGCAGCAAATGGCGTTGTTCATGTTGTTGACAAAGTTTTTGTCTTACCTGAAAAAAAATAATCAGTTAAGGATGCTATCTTTTGAAAAGATAGTATCCTTAAGCCTTTCTTTTGTTTAAAAATCTTTTTTTGATGATTTTCTAATAATCATTGCTAAAGGAATGATAGTCCAGAAAAAAAGGCTAAGCCCGGAAATTATCATACCTTTTGCTGCACCAAAAAAATTATTGAAAACTGCCCCGGTATATCCCATTAGTGCTGAAATGTCTAATTTTAATAAGATTAATATTCGGGATAAGTCAATTGGATTTAACGCTGTTGCAAACAGAGCAAATTTTTCAAGTGGATAATCACTGAAAGTAACTAAAGCTAATAGGAATATACCGTCATAAGCTACGGCCAACAGTAGCCAAATTAAAATAGCAAAACCGAATCCTTTAATTTTATTTTCATTGTGTAAAGCTATATTGTACGAAAAGCCGGCAAATATGAAAGTTAAAAATACTCCGGCAATTATTAAAATAACAAAATTCCAAATTTCGCTATTATAAAAAATTCCATAAATGGCAAATGGAATTAATAACCCTAATAAAAGACTTACTGTTAACGAAAAAACCAAGCCAAGGTATTGTCCAATAAAAATATTGCTGCGTTTTATGGGTTGAGCTAAAAGTAATTCTGTAAATTCACGGGAGTTATAGTAATATATTACACCAAATATTGAAGCAATTAATGGAGATAATACTAAAATAATATTCATAAGGCTAATTATTACTTTTGATAAGTCGGCACTTAAGTATAATAGTGAAAAGGTTATAATAAAATAAAATAAAAAATAGGTATAGCTCCATCGGCTTCTTATTAAATCAAAAAAAGCATATTTTAATATTTTCAGCATCAGTCTTTTATTAATTATTAGTTGTATTGTTTAAGAATATTTTGGCAAGTGCCTGTTCCATATTGTTTTCGGTATATTTTTCTTTTAATTCTTTAATAGTTCCTTTAAAATATATTTTTCCGTCCAGTAAAAATATTATCATATCAGATAATTCTTCAACAAGGCTCATTATGTGTGTTGTTATTAAAATGGTTTTTCCTTTTTCTTTTTCTTGTTTAAGGATTTTTTTTACCTGAATTAAAGCTATCGGGTCAAGGCCGGTTATTGGTTCATCTAAAATATAAATAGGCTTGTCATTAATAAAAGTCAGCGTGAAATTTACCTTTTGTTTTGTTCCACCTGACAGGTTTCCTAATTTTTTATTTAAATGTGCAGATAACTTAAACAAATCAACAAATGGCTTTTCGTCTCCCAGTCCACCTTGCAAATCTTTAATCATATTAAAAAGTTCTTTAACAGTAAGGTTTTCAGGGAAATTAGCAATTTGTGGCATATAGCCTATTAAACTTCTGTAGTTCCAGTTGTTTTTTATGTTTATATCATTCACATAAATATCGCCAGAATTGGGAATTACCATTCCAAGAATTGATTTAATAAGAGTAGTTTTTCCCGAGCCATTGGGGCCAAGAATAGAAATAATTCCAGGTGTAACCAGTGATAAATTAAATCCTTTCAGCACCTCATTCTTTCCAAACGATTTATTTAAATTTTTAATGTTTATTATTTCCATTCTATATTAAAAGATTATTTTTTTCATGTAAGGTTTTGAATCAAAAACATTAACAGGTGTAAATACAGGACTTACCTTTTCAGAAAAATTAATTATATCAATAAACAAGCTTCTGAGTAAAACCATTGTTTCTGGTGTTCTGTTTACAATATAATTAAACATTTTAACCGGGCGGTACGGAATATCTCCAATTTTGTCTCTATTCAAATCGTAACCCGAATAGCTGCTCCAATAATTTCCATCAAAATTATTATCATTTGACGAACTTTGTAATGACAAGTCAAAAGAATTAGCAATAAAATTATTCTTATTTATTTTATTTGTATAGCATCCGCCCGATATTTTAATTCCCCATCCATTGCCAATAAAATTATTTTGAAGATAATCAATTCTGTTTGCACCTTCCACCCTTATACCTATTGTGTTTTTAGTAAAAGTATTGTGCATTATTTTAGCATCGTTAATTTCTTTGAGTAATAGTCCATAGGACGAACTTCCCCAGTTATCGGCAAACACATTTCTGTACATTTCAATTTCTTTTGAAAACATTACTGCTACACCTGCACCATTATTAATAAATTCATTATCATAATAATTATCGTTATTCGAAAACATGAAATGCAAGCCATATCTTAAATTATTCTTGCTTATGTTTCCAATTATAGTACTGTTTTTCACAAACTCAAAGTAAATACCATCACGATGTTTTTCAATATGATTATTTTCGATGTGTAAGTTTTTACAATACCAGGCATGAATTCCATTGCCTGAAGAAACTTCGTTTTTTGCATTGCCAATAATTTTATTATTTGAAACAATGCCATTTCCACAATATTCAAGATATATAGCGTACATTGCATTGTAAAATATATTATTAGTTATACTAAAATACTTTTTCCTTTGTACTCTGACCCCAGCAAGGTCTTCTATATAACTATGTCCAACATTTTGTATTTGAAATCCATCAATTGAAACCGAATCAGAAGCAATAACAATCAATTCCTTTT
Organism: Chlorobiota bacterium; assembly: GCA_013152655.1. Taxonomy (GTDB): domain Bacteria; phylum Bacteroidota; class Bacteroidia; order Bacteroidales; family B39-G9; genus JAADFW01. Next base: position 3,937 of record JAADFW010000063.1, on the reverse strand, counting down.
TTTGGTTCTTCCCATCTATTACTGGATAATTAATACCAATAAGATTAACTGGTTTTTTTATTATTAACGTCTTCTCAAGATACACTCCTTCCTTTACTATAATTGTTCCGCCTGAATTAACATTATTAAGTGCTGATGTTATAGTTTTTGTTTCGCATGCAGAGCAAACATAAATTGTATCCTGCGATAAAAAATGATTATTAAAGCCAAAAGATAGTAAAAGAAAAAGTAATACAGATTTTAATATATTTGTCACTTTGTATTTGTATTATAGAATAATTAACTGAAAAAAAGTACTAATTCTCAGACAAGCAATAACAACTCAATCTATTTATTAACAATTATTTTTTGAATTTGATCCCAATTGTAACGGTTTCCTCCACTTTGTTCTTCAACTTTATAAGCAGAATCTTTACTTTCAAAAGCCGATAAAAAAGCACCCATTGGGCTGGGAATATTTTTACTAATAATATATACAGCAGATTCAGCATTAATTAATTTTCCGGGAATTGAATAATCATTTATCATTTTAAATTTATATTCAATAGCATTTTCATGTAAATAATTAATCATACATTCAATAGCATCAAATTTATAAACTTTGCCTTTAGTTGTTACCAATTCAGCAGCATGTTGGTTATCAACAATAGTCATTGAACAATATGCACAATTATCTACACCATAATTAATTGGTTTGGGTTCAATAGTACATGCAGTTACTAATAGTAAAAAGAAATAAAGGGATAATTTAATTTTTTTCATCAATTTTATTTTTTAATAATGCTTAGTATCCATGCAATACCGGCTAAACCAATTGAAATTCCAATTGCAATTCCACCAAAGGCAGGATAGGAGTAAGCAATAAAGTTAAGTAATTCTTTACGCCCGAATAAAGGTGGTTGGTATGCCATTCCTGTTATTTTAATAGGTGCATTCGGATTTAAATTATGTCCGTAACGATATTCCCATAAGTAGAAATCATAGATTCCTGCAATTCCCAGAACTATAACCACAATAACCCAAATTAATATTAAAGAACGCTTTTTTGAAAATGCAGCTACGAGTCCGGTTAAGCTCAAAAAAACAACCACATATGGAAAATAGACAAACTCTTTAAATTCTGAAGCTGTAATTTTAGCCATTCCAATATAATGGTTTAATATATTCATTGCAGCAATATCACCGGTAATTTTATATATCCAAAGATTCATTGTCAATCCATTAGGATATTGAGGTGCCAACAATGTAATTTGCCACATAGGAAAAACAAAAAGCAACAATAACATTAATGATGCTGCTATCATTAGTAATTTTGATATTTTATTCATGATTTTCTATATAAAAAGAAATTGCCCTGTTAAGTTTCAAATGAAACTAACAAGGCAATTTCAATACTAATTTATTTAAAAATAACCTATTTTTGCTTTCAAATTATTCACCTAATGACCATTTAAGTTTTACATTAGAATTTTTTGCTGAAACTCTTACATAACCTTGCATTTCTTGGTGAAGTGCAGAACAGAAATCGGTACAATAAAAAGGAAAAACACCTTGTTTTTGTGGTTTCCATAACAAAGTTTCTGTTTGTCCCGGCATGATTAATAATTCTGCATTTCGTGCACCCATCATACCAAATCCATGCGGAACATCGTAATCTTGTTCCAGATTAGTCACATGAAAATATACATCATCTCCAACTTTTACACCTTCAATATTATCAGGTGCAAAATGGCTACGAATAGATGTCATATAAACATGTACTGTATTTCCGTCGCGTACAACTTTAGTATCTTTTTCGCTAAGTGTTTTAAACGGATGTTCGTTTTCTTCTAATTTAAATATTTTTCTTGAGTTAGGTACAATTTTTTCTGCTTCAATTCCTTGAGCATAATGTGGCTCACCAACTGTTGGAAAATCAAGTAACAATTTCATCTTATCACCTGAAATATCATAAAGTTGAGCAGATTGGTTAACTTCAGGCCCTGTTGGCAGAAACCTGTCTTTAGTAATTTTATTCATGGCAACTAAATATTTTCCGTTAGGTTTTCTGGTATCTCCACCCGGAATCATTAAATGCCCTATAGAATAGAAAGTTGATGCACGGTCAAGAATTTCCCATGTTCCTACTTTCCACTTAACTACTTCTGACGTAATAAAGAAGGAAGTATAAGCATTTCCTTTGTCGTCAAATTCAGTATGCAGTGGGCCTAATCCGGCTTCCTTAACAATACCGGCCAAAACCGATTCATATTTTAATACCGGAATTCCAAATAAAACTGTATCAATTTCATTATTTTCAATTGCACTTAACATTTTAGTGAAAGAATGAACCGACATATCTGCTGATAATTTACCGTTTCCAACAATATATTCACCCGATGGGTCAACATCTACGCCATGAGGAGATTTTGGTGTTGGAAGAAAATAAACCAACCCGGGGCATTCTTCCGGTAAAAGAACTTTAACAGAATTTTTCATTGTAGAAGTAGCCATTTGCGTACCGTCATCATAAACATTATGGGTATATTTTGCCGGGGTATCATGTGCTTTGCCTGCTTTTAAATATTCTTCTGCTTTTTTCCAGTTTATGGCAGCAATAAAGTCTTTATCTTTTTGCGAAGCAGTAACTTCCAATAAAGTGTTGGCCTGCTCTGAATTATAACAAGAGAAGAAAGCCCAGCCATCAGATTTTCCTTTACCAGCATGTGATAAATCATAATCAAAAGCCGGCATTAATATTTGAAAAGCAATATTCATACTGCCTGTTTCAGGATCAACTTTTATAAAAGAAAGAACGCCTTTAAACTTTTTAGCATATTCTTTAATAGCTACATCTTCCTGCGGATAAGGAACACCAAAACGGGTGCCTGCAAATACATATTCAGTATTTTGTGTAGTAAAAGGCGAAGCATGGTTTCCGCCACTATTTGGAATTTCAATTATTTCAACTGTCTCAAAAGTTGATAAGTCAATTCTGGCAATTCTTGGAGTGTTATTGCCATTTATAAAAAGCCAGCGTCCATCTGTTTCACCATTTGTTTGTGATAATTCAGGGTGGTGAGAATCGTCCCATGGCAGAAAACCATAAGATGTTTCTAACATAGGCTTTGTTTCTTCGTTAAATCCCCAACCTTTTTCAGCATCTACTGCAAAAACAGGAATAACTTTAAATAACCTTCCTGACGGAAGTCCATATACAGAAACCTGTCCACTAAATCCACCTGAAAGAAAGGCATAAAATTCATCGTAATCTCCCGGTTTTACATAAACTCTTTCTGCAGCATTTTCAGCCAAAGCACCTGAAGTACGAAATCCTTCACGTTCTTTTTTTGCTTGATTTCCGCATGAGGAGATTGTTAATATCAGGCCTGCCAGGGCCGAGAAAATAGCAAGTTTTTTGGCAATTTTGAATTGTTTCATAAAAATAAATTTATAGTTTATAATTGGGTTAATTTGCGAATAATTTATAAGGTTCTAAAATATTCTAAAATGGCTCGCGCTTCATCTTCTGTAAGATTTTGATTTGCCATTGGAGCTCCGTTAAATTCCATAAGAAGTTTTTTTGCGAGTTTATTTTCAATAATCATTTTATCGGGATTTAAAATCATATTCATAATCCAAACAGGGTTTCTGCGTTCAAAAATTCCTTTAGGAGCAGGCCCAATAAATTTTTCAGTAGGTTTATGACATGCAGTACATTTGGCATCATAAATGGTTTTCCCACGAGAAACAAGATCCTGGTTAATTTCATCAGTAAGATTAACTTCTGTAATTGGGCCAAAGCCAATGTCTTGCATCGGATCGTACTTAGTTTGTTCACTGGTACTTTCACTCTGTTTGTTTGAGGTATTATTACTTGTACAAGCACCTAACAAAAGTGAAATACTTAAAAGGATGTAATAGAATAGTTTCATTTTTTTAATTTTTAAATTATCTG
>JAADFW010000062.1 GCA_013152655.1 Chlorobiota bacterium | reverse complement strand
GCTAATTTTATCTAACCCAATATTTCAAATAACTCATTTTTTTTGCGTGCTTGAAGGCCTTAGCGACCGCAGGTTTCTTTATTAAAGTCGTGAACTTTGCAAAAATTCCTTCAATTTTCCAGATGCCAGAATAGGGCACAACGTGTACGGCTATGGTACGTGCCGCATTTTATTGTTTAATTTTCGTGTTTACAAATATATTCATTTAATGCTTCAATCTTCTTATTTACAACCAACTGCGGCATGGACTATAGGTGGTGTTAGTCATTGTATTTCATCTACGGGAAACCCTTCATTTCTTAGTTCAATAATTTCTGTTTCATTAAATTGGTCTATGATGATTTCTAAAAACTCTGCTTTCTTTTTCCTACTTAAAACCCAAAAATATAGGTCACCCATTTCTTTATCATTAGTTGACCATTTATTTTTTGGATTTATAATAGGGTCATATCTATACTCCTTCCATTCATCAGTTCTATCTTTGATACGTGCTGGAATATCCCAATGCCTTTCCTCATTAAATTTTAAGTTCCAAACATGATTCAATTCTTTTACAGTTTCAGATGAAAGGCTGTTCTTTTTAGGAGCAATCACGCTATTAAACCAATTTTGATATCTCACCTTATTAGGCAATTCATCAAATATAAGTTGTTTTATAAATCTTTTTGTTAAAGCTTCTGGACTTCTCCCTTTATCATTATAATCAAAACCTACATCTTCAATCTCCTGTCTTAATTTAAACTTTTTCCCATTTTTATTTGCCTGTGACACACCTGTCAACCAAGTGCCTAAAGATTTCTCCTTATATTTATATCGATGATTTGCTTTAACATCTTCTCCATTATCCAAAGCTTCTTGAAGCAATTCAAGCCATTCAAGTTCTATCTGTCGATACTTGTGTTTATTTGCTATTTTTACTTCTTCAATAACTTTATCATCAACACCAGTATTCAAAAATAAATTTGATTTATAGATGAATTTATCAGTTGTATAGAACCAAATATTATGATTGGTCTTATCTTTAAATTCGTACAACAATTCATGTCGAGGTGTCTCGTTAATATTTTTACTTTTTTCTTGATACCACCAATCTTCTTTAATGTCATTTGTAACAAAAATAATAGGTAGGTTCTTATTTTTTGCGTAATCGATTATTTGAAACCAAAGTATTAAGTCACCATAAATTTGAAATCCAATTTTCTCGTCTTCATCTTTATAACCAGGAGGAATCTCATTTTCATATCTAAATTTTCCTTCACGTATTATATCTAACATCTTTTCATAAGAATACTGACTTCCTTGATTAAAGAATTTATCTATTCTTTCTCGTAATTTGTCTTTTAATGACTTGTCTTTAATTTTTTTTATTTGTTTCGTGATTTGTTTTTGAGTATCATCCTCAAGTCTCTCAAAACTTTTTTTCAGTAATTCTATTTCTGATTGAAACTTCTCTAACTCTTCTCTAAACCTATTAATTGATTCTTGTTTCAAATATGGATGTTTGTTGTCTTTCTTAGTTTTTTCTGATAAAGCTTTTAATTGCCCTGAAATGCCATCTGAATTTTTAGTAATTAAGCTTACCGAATTTTTTATTGAACTTAAATTTCCACCTTCATTTCTGCTATTACTACTTTCAATTAGTTTAGTATATTCTCCTTTGGGTTTTTTAATTACATTTTCTCTATTTTTCTCAAACTCATAAAGCACTTGAGCAGGCAACCACAACCTGCCTTTTAATTTCTTAAATATTTTAGTAAAGTATTCGTTCGATATCTTTTCGGTATATCCATAAAAACTTAATAATGCTGAAGAATCAAACACAACATGTCCTTTTTTGAACAAATCTTGTTCTTCTAATTCTGTTATTCTAAATATTGAATTTTCCATCTCTTTATATAATGACTAACGGTGTGGCTATGCTGCGTGCCGCATTTTGTTGATTAATTTTCGTATTTACAAATATGTTTAATCAAAGCTTAATCATTTTATTTACAATTACTTGCGGCATGAAGTATAGCTGATGTTAGGTGCCGTAATTATTCATTCCATTTTTCTATTTTTTCTATTAGATTTAAAAGATTTTCTTTCAAGTCTAATGTTTCAAGAGAATCTTTATCAATAAATTTTACAATCTCAGAAGAGTAAACGGTTTTACTCAAATTGTAATTTAGTTTAATCCTCTCGTTAGAATTAATAATAACTTCAAGTTTTGTATTTTTGTCATTTGAAAAGTCTGTTTTATAGCCATGTTTATCCAATAGCCAATTAGATATAGTTTTATCTGTGAGATAGTTTTCAATTTCCCTCCCCTTTGTTATCCAACTATTACTTTCTCCAATTTCACTTGTTATCCTATTTTTTGTGTCATTTATCTTTGCGTTCATTGTCTTTCCATCTCTATCAAGCACCACAAAAGCATTCCTATTAATTTTTAAAAGAGGTATCACTTCTTTGTTAAACCATTCAAAATCAAATGATAAATTAGAAAGCAATCTGCCTCCATAAAACATTATTGAATAATGCAATCCTTCTTTTAAATGCGCTAAAAGTTCAAGCCATTTATTTATATAATTTCTATCGCTTGGTCCTTCAACCCAAATAACTCCATTGCTTTGAAGAATGTCACTTGCCTTTATTCCTAAATCATTTAGAATTTGTTTAGTCCCATTATAAGATAGAATTGTTGCTGAAATTGATTTATTACCATCATTTACAACATGAATTAATTGAGAATTTTTATATGTACCAAAAGCGTCAATTACAACATTCGAATGTGTGGTTAGAAAGAAATATGAAGAATGATTCTCCGAATAGTTACGAATATAATTATATAAGCGCCGTTGTAAAGAAGGATGAAGATTGTTTTCTAGCTCTTCAAAGGCAAATACATAAAGGTTACGATTTTTATTTTCAATAACAGGTCTGACGACTAAATTCAATAATACCAATAAAACTGTTTTGATGCCACTTCCCATTTTTGAAAGAGCAATACTTTTCTTGTTTGCATCCTCAAAGAATATTTCCCAGTGATTATTATCTCGCAATTGTACGAAAATTCGTGTGAATTTAATATCAGGATTGACGATGGTATTTAATTCACTTAATAATTCCTGTTCAATTAACCGATTGTCTCTATTTGTTCGGTTAATTATTTGTTGTATTGCATTTGTTGCACCAGAACCATTTGGAGTAAATACTATTTCAGCATTTGTTACTTCTGGTACGATATCCCTTTCAGCAGAAATATTACAAAAAGTTTTTCCTGAAAGAGGTTCTTTAATTACTCCAGTTAAACCGTCGAAAAGTTTCCGTGCAGGAGTTACAAATTCAGCGTTTAGACTTAAAAATGTTTTCTTTCCATTTTCCTCTAATTTATAGGTATAAGTTTTCCCAACAAACTGTTTGCCATATTCAAAAAAGTTGCTTCCAGGAATACCTCCACCACTAGTTCCTGAAGGAAAAGTCCGTGAAATCTCTTGTTCTGTTAATTCGTGTTCAATTATAACTTCTGGAATTGCATTATCTCTGCCTATTTCAATAAATTCTTTCTTTTTCTCAACAATAAAACTAATCAAATCAACAAGACTACTTTTTCCTGAATTGTTTTTACCAATAATTAAATTAATTGGCAAAATCTTTTCAAACCCACCACCTGATGAATCAAAGCATTTGTAATTTTTTACTGTTATTTTGTTGTTGTATATCATGTTCTGTTTTTATGGCACCTAACGTGTGCGGGTATGGCACGTGCCGCAGTTTTTCCACTTAAATTTTCTATAAAGTTACATCTTTTATTTTACCGGTTATTTTCATATAAAACCGTGATTTGCGGCATGGACTATACCCTGCTGTTGGCAAGCGTTATTTTAATTTCTCTTTTATTTCATTAATCGAAGAACTATTTAAAATTGTTTCAAGAGTCCTTTTTTTTCTTGCATTTGAATGAGGTGTCGCAAATATGATTCTTTTAGTTCCCCCAATTTCTTTTTCTATATGACGATTTTCCAAAAAAGCAATATTTAGTTTATCTTTTAAAATATCTCTTGATTTATCACCAACTGCAACAAGAACTTTTGCCTTTGACAATGAAAGTGTTCTAATCAAATATTTTTCAGCACAAACATCTAATGCTTCAGCTACCCCATATTCATTATGCGACTTGCATCTAACTATTTCCATTAGAGAGTAATCAATTCCGGGTACAACATTTTGTCTATTAAGCAGTTTTCTTGAAATTGACCTAATAAAACCCCAATATCTTATCCAGTTTTTAGCATATCCCTCCTTATGTTTAGGATAAAGTAAATTTTTCACATAATCTCTTGATTTGGAAAATCTGTACTGGAAAAAATCTATAATTTCACTATCCTTCCAACTTGCTAATGGGTAAATTTCATTTTCATTAATTGATGGATTAGAACTGATAAACAATATTCTGCTATTTTCAATATTTCCATTCCACGGTTCAGGTAATTGTTTATCCACTTGTTTCTGGAAATTAACAATATTCTCACAATCTGTGTTTTTGCAATTAAAGAAGTTTTCACATCGTGCAATTTCGATAAGTAGTTTTTCCAATTCCGTCATATTTGTATTGAAATAGGGTTCTTGAATTCAGAGTTGTTTTTTCTAATGCTTGCCAACGGTTTGGCTATGCGTAGTGCGGGTTTTCAAAGTATTTAACTTTCAATTTACTACTAATTTTCTTTATTTTAATAATCATTCAATTTACGATGAACCCCGCATTACGTATGAGCCTTTGTTATGCACTGGCATTTATTCTGCCAATAATTTCAGAAACTCTTCATCGTTACTGAAAAATTTAAAATAATCTTCCAAATGATATTGTATTGCTCTAATATAAGATTTATCTATTTTTTTCATTTCTTGTATTGTGTCAAGCATTTTTTGTTTTTGTTTTTTCATTCCATAGATGCAAGCTAAATTGTATTTTCCATCAACTATCTCATAGTTTGAAATCGGCAATGTTAATCCATAAACTAAATTTATCTCAGCTTCATCTAATTTGTTAAGTCGTTTTAACATTGCTCCAAGATATATGTATACTCTTCCTTTTATATTTTTGTCGATATTTTCTGGAATAACTGAAATAGTTTGATAATAACTCTTCATTGCCATTTCATCACTTAATCTATCTTTTCTCAAATTGGCATAAGCGATTGCTTTTGAAAAACAAACTTGCCAATCACTATCATTTATTTTTGTAGCTTTTTCAAAATGAAATGCAGCTTTTTCCCAATTATTTTTTGAGTAGAAAGCTTCACCAACTGATAAATTGTAGTCATAATTATCATCTGAATTATTAAGTTGATTTTGAAGGACTTCCATTTGCTCAACTAATACATCTATTTTTAAACCTATCTTTTGCTCAACTTCACTTATTTTATTTGTTGATATCTGACTTACCGTAAGGCCTTCTTTATCAAGTATGTTTTGCAATTTTTCCTTTAACTTATCCCGCTCATTAATAATTCCAATTTTTTCAGTTTGAATTAAATCAACCTTATCATCTTTTAACTTTATTCTTTGTTCAAGTATTTCTTGTTTATCCTTGGCGATTTTATGAACTAATGAGAATAGTTTTATTAAATACCCCAAAATGCCAATACTAAAAATCGCACCTATTATACTTAATATAAATTGTATCTCTTCTTTATTCATTGTTGTTCATTTTTGCTTGTGCATAACGGTTTGAATATGGTGCGTGCCGCTTTTTGAAACGATTTTTTTCAAATTACAACTAACTTAATTAAAAGCTCTAATCTTCATATTTACAACTATTTGCGGCATGCACTATATTTTTTGTTAGCACCAGTAATTATTCTTTAGTATTTATTTTTCCCCAATCATTAATGAATAGTGACAAAATATCACCTTCAACAATATTTTTATTTTTATGCCCAATATCTTCTCTAAAATCTTTTAGTAAATTTTCTAATGAAGTCATAATTATCAAATTATCATATTCAGTTTTATTTTCAACATCAGCATAACTACTTGTTAGTTTTTTCCAAGTAACATAAGATTTTAGAGTTTTATCTGAAAGCCAAAGAATTGATTTCTTATTCATTGACCAAAAAAACTCTTCAAGTTTTTTATCATTAATCTGCTTATTATTCTTTGTCTGTTTGAATATGCTAAATAAGAAATCAATAAATTCTTCATATACTGGAAGTTTCTGCTCTCTGATTTGTTGTTCAATAATTTTTTTCTTTTCAAAGTATCTTGTTATAAAATATCCTGTTATTGTTACTGTACCAGCAATAATTGCTACAACAATGTTTGGATTGATTTTGCTAAAATTTTCAAAAAGCAAATCAATAATTTTGTAAATCAAGAAACCTAATAACGCTGTTATTATTAAACTTATGGTGAAAAGCAAAATATTTTTTAATTTACCAGTCATAAGATGTGTTTTTAACCTGCAATCAATTTTATAAATGAAATGATTGTTCCTATTCCAATTTTAGAAGTTATATTTTTCTTTATAAACTTGTTAAACCTTCCACTTTCCACACCATTCCTAATCAAATTGAAAATCTCTTGATGATTTCCAAAATATTCTGATTTAACTTCCGACAAAGAATCAACGGCATTCCTTATATGGTCTCTTAATTCTATAAAAGCATCTTCTAATTTTTCTTCTTTTAATGTTATTAAAAATGAATCTGAAATATCTTCATCATTTGTTTGAAAAAATAGTACTGCAGGAAGTTTTAAATCATTTTGAATGTTAAATTCTTTTTTTATCAGCCCTACTGCATTATCTATGGGTGTAGGTTTTTTCGTTATTGGAACAAGAAATGACATATAACCTTTTTGAGCATTAATATTTCGTTGTCTTAATTCTTCTTGAAATATTTCATTTTGCCTTCTTTCATAATATTCATTTTGGCTATTTATGTAAAAGATGCTTAAGAATTTTCCAGATATTTTGTCAAGACTACTCCAATAATCTTCTTTTTTTAGAATCTGATTTATTGTATGGTTGTCGAAATCATAAATAATAAATGCAAATGCTAATGCACGGCCTTGTTCTTTGTGCATTTTTGTTGTTTCAATTATGTATCTTTCGAAACTTTCTGCATCAAATGATTGGTTTTTATTTGCTACTATTGGTACCATTATTTTCTCTTTTTATTGGTGCTAACGTGTGCAGCTATGCACCGTAGCCGTTTATTGGCCTATTTTCTTTATGTTTTCACTGCTGTAATTTACAACTATTTTCTTTACAA
>JAADFW010000061.1 GCA_013152655.1 Chlorobiota bacterium | reverse complement strand
AAGAAAATAAATAATTGATTTAAAGTGAGTTAAATTGAATATTATATTTTATTTAAATTGTTTGGCCATTAATTTTTACGAACATGAAAACAAAAGTTTTATTTTTTTTATTAGTATTGTTAAATAGCGGATTTCTGTTCGCTCAGGAGGTTCCCAAAGCAATTATTTTAAGCAGTAAAGTTGGACCTGTAATTGATTCAGTAGAGAATAAAGAGTACAATTTATTTCCGGAAATTCCGGTTAATAATTTTAAAGGAGCTCAGTTTTTTAAATTAGCTGATGGTTCTAAAAAAGTTAAAATTTATTACAAAGACGGTACGGTAGATGAAAAACCATTTTCTGAAAGCGATTTTCAGGCATATAAACTAAAACTTAGAACCAAACAAGTTGATTACAGCCGTATAGATACTTCTTTTATTTATATTGTTAAATTGTTAGACGAAACTATTATTTATGGGAAAATATTGGAGGTTGAAAAGGATAAAATATTAATTACGAGTAAATACCTTGGAACTATTGATTTATTAAAAAGTGATATCTTAAAAATCGATCAGGTTGAAATGAGTTATCATGTAAAAGGGAAAAACTGGTTTCCTAATCCTCATGATACCAGGCATTTCTTTGCACCAACTGCCCGTAGTTTAAAAAAAGGAGAAGGGTATGTTCAGGATATTTATTTACTATTTGTATCTGCAAATTATGGTATTACCGATAATTTTTTGATTGGTGGAGGATTTTCTATGATACCGGGACTCTCAATTGATGAGCAAATGTTTTTTATTAACCCGAAAGCCGGTTTTAAAATTCATGAAAAATTTAATTTAGGAGGTGGCATATTGTACACCAAAGTGATGAATGATTTCAGTTTTGGAATTGCTTATGGTGTTGGTACTTACGGAACTGATAATGATAATTTTACAATTGGAATGGGTTATGGCTTAGTTGATGACGAATGGAACGAAAAGCCTATTTTTCTAATTGGTGGAATGACTCGTCCCTGGCGGAAAATAGCATTAATAACTGAAAACTGGATTATTCCTATAGAAACTGAAACAGTAGCTGCCTTATCGTACGGAACACGCTATTTTGGCGAACGGCTATGTGTTGATTTCGCATTTATAATTCCAGTTTCGCAGGAAATGGATAGATTATTATTTCCGGGTATCCCATATATTGATTTTGTTATAAATTTTTAAGTAGTTGTATTTTTTATAATTACCTGAAAATAATATATTTGAATCATAAGATTTTATTAATAACTAACTATAGTGAAAGAATTTTTTTTTTTAACCCGGCAAGCATGGCGAAAATGGTTAATTTCAAATCATAATACAAGTAATGGTATTTGGTTGATTTATTATAAAAAACATACTAAAAAACAAAGTATTATTTACACGGAAGCATTAGAGGAAGCGCTTTGTTTTGGTTGGATTGACAGTAAAATAAAACGTATTGATGACGAGCAGTATAAGCAAATTTTTACACCAAGAAAAAGGATAAGTAAATGGTCGGAAAAAAACAAACAGCTTGCTGAAAAGTTAATAAAGGAAGAGAGGATGACAGAGGCCGGATTCGAAAAAATTGAACAAGCTAAAAAGAATGGAACATGGAAAGTCAATAATCATAAAATAAATCTGGATTTACCCGAAGAAGTTGCTATTGCTTTAAAAGAAAATAAGATAGCATTTAATAATTTTTCAAAATTCACTATTACACAACAAAGCAGGTATATTCATTATATTTTGGAAGCAAAACAATCAGAAACCCGGCTTAAAAGAACAAAACAGGTTATTCAATTAGCCGAACAAAATATAAAACCATCCATAAATGCATTCAAGAAGTTAAAGAAATAGTAAATATACTTTTAGCTTTCTAACTTAACCTGCTTAATTGGCTTTGCCGGGCACTTCGTGGTTCACACACGAACGGAGTGAATAGAATGAGTTTTTTGAAGCCGGAACAGGTTGTGTAACAACTCAAATTTGCTGGTATAGTATTAACGTAGAAAATGTATGCATTTCCCGGGTTAACTTTCTTAACATTTTTTAACTTCGTTATAATCAGAATATTTAACAAATTTGTAGTGTCAAAATTTTTAAGAATATTATTTGGTTATAAATAGAATTAAAAAACCTTAATTATGAATCAAACTGTTGATATAAAAGAGCTTAACGAAAGAATACGGCTCGAGAGTGCTTTTGTTGACCTGATACAAATGGAAATGAATAAAGTTATCATTGGCCAAAAGCATTTAGTAGAAAGTTTGCTTATCGGGTTATTGTCTAACGGACATATTTTACTTGAGGGTGTTCCCGGATTAGCAAAAACTTTAGCCATAAGTACTTTGGCACAAACCATTAAAGCACATTTTAGCAGGATACAATTTACACCAGACCTTTTGCCTGCTGACTTATTAGGAACTCTTATTTATAGTCAGAAGAAGGAAGAATTTATTGTTAAAAAAGGGCCTATCTTCGCCAATTTTGTCTTAGCCGATGAAATAAACAGGGCCCCGGCTAAAGTACAAAGTGCCTTATTAGAAGCTATGCAGGAGCGTCAAATAACACTTGGCTCTGAGACCTATAAATTAGATGAGCCATTTTTGGTTCTTGCTACTCAGAACCCAATAGAGCAAGAAGGAACTTACCCGTTGCCCGAAGCTCAGGTTGACCGTTTTATGCTAAAATCAGTAATTTCTTACCCTAAAAAAGATGAAGAGCAATTAATAATTCGTGAAAATTTGGCACAAAATTTCCCAACTGTTAATGAAATTTTAAAAGCTGAAGATATTTTGAAAGCTCGGTCAGTTGTTAAAGAAGTTTATATGGATGAGAAAATTGAAAAGTATATCATTGATATTGTTTTTGCAACACGTTTCCCATCCGATTATAAGTTGGATAAATTTAACGACATGATAAATTATGGAGGTTCGCCCAGAGCAAGTATTAATTTAGCAATGGCTGCCAAAGCATTTGCTTTTATTAAACGTAGAGGTTATGTAATTCCGGAAGATGTGAGGGCAATAGCACACGATGTTTTACGCCATAGAATAGGATTAACGTACGAAGCAGAAGCTGAAAACATTACATCAGAAGAAATAATTAGTGAAATACTTAACACTATTGAAGTTCCATAATGGCCTGAATTATATCATTCTTAACATGAAAGTGTCACACCCATATCCACAACTCAACTTTTAACTTTCAAACTTTTAACTAAAAAAAAGTGGAAGCAGCAGAATTATTAAAAAAAGTACGACGAATAGAAATAAAAACACGTGGTTTGTCCAAGCAGATTTTTGCAGGTGAATATCATAGTGCTTTTAAAGGCAAAGGGATGACTTTTAGCGAAGTTCGTGAGTACCAGTATGGCGATGCAGTTAAAAATATTGATTGGAAAGTTACTGCTCGTTTTAATCATCCGTATGTTAAAGTTTTTGAAGAGGAGAGAGAACTTACGGTTATGTTGCTTATTGATGTTTCCGGCTCAAAAGAATTTGGTACACAGCAACAGCTCAAGCAAGATTTAATGACTGAATTAGCAGCAGTTCTTGCTTTTTCGGCCATTGAAAACAATGATAAAATTGGCGTAATATTTTTCAGCAGTAAAATTGAAAAATTTATTCCTCCTAAAAAAGGTAAAACACATATTCTTAGAATTATACGTGAGTTGTTAAACTTTGAACCTGAAGAAAAAGGTACTGATATTGCAGAGGCTATACGTTATTTTACTAATGCCATAAAAAAACGAAGTACAGCATTTATAATTTCTGATTTTATTGACGATAATTTTGCCGATGCTTTATCAATAGCCAATCGTAAGCACGATATTGTCGGACTCCGAATATATGATAAAAGAGAAACAGAAATTCCTTCTATCGGATTAATTAAATTGAAAGATGCTGAAACCGGTGAGCTTCAATGGATTGATACAACAAGTGCAAAAGTGCGGAGAGAATATGCGAAATGGTGGATTAAAAACAGTAATGAAGTAAATGATATTTTTACTAAAGCTGGGGTTGACTATACTTATTTGAGTACAGGCCAGGATTATGTTAAACCTTTAATACAATTGTTTAAAAAGAGGTAATATGTTTAAAACGATGCATATCATTAAATATATCTTTATATCGCTTATGTTCATTGGCGGAATTATAAAAACTAATGCACAGGTTTTAACGGTTAAAGCAAGTGTTGACACTAATATAATTCTGATTGGCGACCAGGTCAATTTTTATTTCGATGTGAATCAACCCAAAGACTTAAAAATTAATTTTCCGTTTATAACCGATACACTTGCTAACAAAATTGAGGTTTTACAAGATATGGGAAAAGATACTTTCCCTTCACAAGATGCCAATCAGATTAATATAAGACAGAAGTATTTAATCACTTCTTTTGATAGTGGCATTTATGTAATTCCTTCATATAATTTTACTTTTCAATCGTTAATGAAAGCCGGTGAGGATACAATTGCTACCATACCATTGTATTTTGGGGTACAAACCATGGCTATGGATACCGCTCATCCTGACCAGATTGCCGATATTAAACTACCTATAAAAGCACCTTTAACTTTTAGAGAAATATTGCCATACGCTTTAATTGGCTATTTCATTCTTTTTATAATTTCTTTTTTAGTTTATTATTTTGAAAAGCGTAAGAAAAACGAACCTGTTTTTGCGCGTAAAATAAAACCCAAAGAGCCTCCACATATCATTGCTTATCGTAATTTAGACCGCTTGCGGAACGAAAAACTTTGGCAGAAAAATATGGTTAAGAAATTTCATAGTGTTTTAACTGAAACTATTAGAAGGTATATTGAGGACAGATTTTTTGTTGATGCCATGGAAAAAACCAGCAACGAATTATTGATAAGCCTTAAAGAGAATAAATTGCTTGATTCAATACTTTTTGAAAAAGTGGAGAAAATGCTGAAACTGGCTGATTTGGTGAAATTTGCAAAGCATATACCTTTAGCAGACGAGAATGAATTAAGTTTAAAAGATGCTTATTATTTTGTTGATAAAACCAAGCAGGTTTTCGTTCATAATGAACAAGAAACTGTGAAGACAAATGAAAATACTACAGAAGTGAGTGACGAAAAATCAATAAAAATTGATGATACAGAAGTAAAAGCACTTTCTGAATCAAATTTAAGTAAAGAAGATTTGAAAAATGAATAATATAATTTTTGCATACCCTAAATTTTTATGGCTTTTATTAATTATACCAGTTATGATAATCTGGTATATATTAAAGTTTAAAAAAGCAAATGCAAGCATTAAGGTTTCCAGCCTAAAGGGTTTTGAACTTTCAGGAAGAAATTATAAATATTATTTAATGCATTTGTTGTTTGTAATTCGCCTTGTTGTTATTGCTCTGTTAATAATTGTATTAGCACGGCCTCAATCTACAAACAGATGGGAAACAGAATCAACAGAAGGTATTGATATAGTTGTTGCACTTGATGTTTCAACCAGTATGTTAGCCGAAGATTTCAAGCCCAATCGTTTGGAAGCTTCAAAAGATGTGGCTATTAATTTTATTTCAGGAAGAGAAGACGATAGAATTGGATTAGTCGTTTTTAGTGGTGAAAGTTTTACTCAATGCCCGTTAACAACTGACCACGCTGTTTTAATCAACCTTTTTAAAGATGTTAAAAGTGGAATTATTGAAGATGGAACTGCTATTGGAATGGGTTTAGCCAATGCAATTAACCGTTTGAAAGACAGTAAAGCAATAAGTAAAGTAATTATTTTGCTTACTGATGGTGAAAATAATATGGGCGAAATTGCACCTATTACAGCTGCTAATCTGGCAAGTACTTTTGGAATAAGAGTTTATACTATTGGAGTAGGCACAAAAGGTATGGCTCCTTATCCGTTTAAAACAGCTTTTGGAACACAATATCAAAATGTGGAAGTTAAAATAGATGAAGATATGTTACGAGAAATTGCCAATACAACAGGAGGAAAATATTACCGGGCAACAAGTAATACTAAACTGAAAGAGATTTATGAAGAAATTGATAAATTGGAAAAATCAAAAATTGATGTAAAACATTACAGTAAAAAACAAGAAGAATTTTTCTGGTATGCCGTATTTGCAGTTCTGTTTTTAGTTTTAGAAATTTTTATCAGGAACGCTGTTTTGCGAAATATACCGTAAGAAGAATTAATAGTCAAGAATTAAGACTGAAAGACAAAAAGACAAAAGACAACTCAAACCAAAACTCACACTTCACAACTCACTAATCATAGTTTACTGATTACTAATTAAGAAAAACAATGTTTAGATTTGAAAACCCACAAATATTATACACGTTAATAGGTGTTCTGATAATAATTGTATTGTATATTATTTCATTTACGTATAAAAAAAGAGCACTTAAAAAATTCGGAGATATTAGTGTGATAACTCCTTTAATGCCTGATGTGTCATTTTTCAGGCCGAAGCTAAAATTTACTTTTATTGTATTAGCATTAATATTTATCATTATTGCTTTGGCAAAACCTCAGTTTGGCTCAAAATTGCAAGAAGTTAAACGTGAGGGTGTTGAAATAATAATTGCGTTAGATGTTTCAAATAGCATGTTGGCTGAAGATATTAAGCCAAACCGTTTAGAGCGTTCAAAAAGAGCCATTGCCAAATTGATTGATAAACTAAAAAATGATAAAATCGGATTAATTGTTTTTGCAGGCGATGCTTATACACAACTACCTATTACTACTGATTATGCAGCCGCTAAAATGTTTCTTGAATCGGTAAATACGGGATTTGTTCAAAAACAGGGAACAGCCATTGGCTCTGCTATTGAGTTGGCAATGAAATCTTTTAGTCCGGATAACGACAAGGAAAAAGCTTTAATTATTATATCAGATGGTGAAAATCATGAAGATGATGCTGTTGAAGTAGCTAAGCAAGCACTGGAAAAAAATATTAAAGTATATACTATCGGAATGGGTTTGCCACAAGGCGCACCTATACCCATAATGACAAAATATGGCCAGCGTGGATTCAGAAAAGATAAAAGCGGAAATGTTGTTGTTACAAAATTAGACGAAAAAACATTACAACAAATTGCTGTTGCAGGAGAAGGAATGTATATCAGGGCAAACAACTCAAAAACAGGTTTAAAAACTTTGTTTAATAAAATAAATAAGATGGAAAAGCAAAAGTTGAAAACAAAAGTTTATTCTGCATATGATGAAAAATTTCAATATTTTGCAGCTATTGCTTTATTTCTGTTAATAGTTGAATTTCTAATTTTAGAAAGAAAGAATAAGTATTTTAA
This sequence comes from Chlorobiota bacterium, assembly GCA_013152655.1. Taxonomy (GTDB): domain Bacteria; phylum Bacteroidota; class Bacteroidia; order Bacteroidales; family B39-G9; genus JAADFW01. Next base: position 31 of record JAADFW010000061.1, on the reverse strand, counting down.
AAATGTAAATATTTTTAAAGTAAAATAAAAG
>JAADFW010000060.1 GCA_013152655.1 Chlorobiota bacterium | reverse complement strand
ACCGGCGTTGAGAGCTTCAATTTTGTTATTTTCAAAATTTTCATTTGATTCAGAAACCATAATAATATTAAACTCAGGATGCAATTCTTTTGTTTTATATAAAATATTCATCCCATTCATAGCTTGTTTATCGTTATGATTTAGATCCAAATCAACAATAACAATGGATAAAGCCTTTTTAGGTGGCGGATTTAATAATAAGTTATCCATAAATTTTTCACCAGATGTATATGGCCTTAGAATATAGTTAGTTTTTGCTTCTAAGAAACTTGTCCTTAGTTTTTTTTGTTGAAATTCATCTGAGTCAACAATATAAATGTAGATTAATTCATCAGCGTTTGAAGCCATTTTATAAATATTTATTTGTTTAATATATGACAAAAGCAAGTTAGTAAAAAAAAACTTATCAATCAACCATATACACATATACATATCAATATTGTAAACAAAAAATACCGCTAAACAGTTTATAGCCTTAATTGCTTATATCGGCTCAGGCTAATAAGTTTTAATGTGATTATTTAGAACGAGAAAGACTTTTTTCTGTTTTTTAAATAGTTTAGCTTTTTCTTATCAGTTTTTTTATGATCATGAACATCTATTGCTGAATGGTGAATATATTTTCCATTTTTAAACTCTAGTCCATCATATGAGAAATCTGGTGCATAGAATTTAAATTGATTAATTTGTGATGGTTTTTCAGGAGATAAATGCTCATAAACAATCATTTTTAAATATTCATCATAGCGTAATGTTAAAACAGCTCTGTTATTATATTCAAAAATTACTCTTTTCATTCTTTCATTTTGAATTTTGAATATATTTTTTCCAAATTTTGGCTTTTCACTTTGTGTGAAATATAGTATGTCAATTAATTTTTTTGAAGTAAAATCATTATTTCCATCCCATCCCAATAGTGTATAATAGCTGGTTTTTCCATTACTATTCTTAATTATTTTATAGTAAAGAGCTCCAAACCAGTTTTCATTAGTTAGTATTGCTTGTTTAGGATTTTCAATATCGTCTGATTTGTCATTTAAATAATATAGCTTTATAGAATTAGTTTTTTTGCTATTATATTGAATATATCCATAATACTTATAGGTTCCATTCTCAAACGGAAGATTCCAATTAATAATTCTAAAAAGCTTGTCGGGTGAAATTAATTTACCAACATAAATTAGTGAAGAAAAGGGATAGTTAAAAGATTCTTTTTTATCTAAAATAGTATCAAAAATAGATATAACACTATCATTAAATTGGATTTTTAGTGAATCGTTTTGTAAAACAGCAATAGTATCAAACCATGTTTTAAGTTTTGCTTCAGGTAATTCAAAATTTTTATTGGCTGTTTGAGTATGACAATTTGAATAAAAATTTAAGCAAATAGTTAGTAGGGTAAATACTTTATATTTAACTGAATAATGCATTTATATTTATACTTCGTTTAAAGATTCAATAATAGAGTTACATGCAATTTGTATTTCTTCTTCAGTAATTATAAGAGGAGGCGCAATTCTAAAAGCGTTGTTAAATAAAAACCAGTCAATAATAATTCCTTTTTTCATTGCATTCTGAATTACACGGTGTAATATTGATTTGTTTGTCAGTTCAACGGCAAGCAATAGCCCTTTTCCTCGAACTTCTTTAATTAATTTGTGTTTAAGAAGTTTTTTAAACAATTCTGATTTTTGATTTACTAACTTAATTAGATTATCATTTAAAAGTGTATTTAATGTTGCAATTCCTGCTGCACAACTAACCGGATGCCCGCCAAATGTTGTTATATGCCCAAGCATTGGATTTGTTTTAAATGAGTCTAAAATTTCTTTAGAAGAAATTACGGCACCAAGTGGCATGCCTCCCGCAATACCTTTAGCAATAACTAAAACGTCTGGTATGGTTTTATATTGTTCAAATGCAAACAATGAACCTGTTCTGCCAAAGCCGGTCTGAACTTCATCAAAAACTAATAAAGCATGGTTATTAGTACACTGTTTTCTTAATTCATTAAGATAATTTACTTTAGGCAATATAACTCCTGCTTCAGCTTGAATTGGCTCAATAATTACACAAGAAGTTTTTTTACTTATTTTTTTTAATTCATCAAAATTATTGAAGTTTAAAAATTTTATATCAGGCAATAATGGACGAAAAGAACGCTTAAAGCTTTCATCGCCTAAAATACTTAACGCTCCGGCAGTACTTCCATGGTAGGCATTTTTAAAAGCAATAATTTCAGATTTGCCGGTAAATCTTTTAGCTAATTTAAGAGCAACTTCTATAGCTTCACTTCCTGAATTTACAAAATATGTATTATTTAACTTTGGGGGTAGATTAGCAGCTAATAGCTTTGCCAATTTTACTTGTGGAGATTGAATATATTCTCCATAAACCATTAAGTGTAAATATTTATCTAATTGATTTTGAATTGCTTTTAAAACATTTGGATGTCGATGTCCTACATTGCTAACTGAAATTCCTGAAATAAGATCAATATATTTTTTCCCTTTCGGATCAAAAAGATATATCCCTTCAGCTTTTTCAACTTCTAATTGAATTGGTGATTCAGATGTTTGTGCCAGATACTGCAAAAACAGCTGTCTTTGAGAAATCATAAGGAGATGAAGTAAATTATTTAGACATTAAGTTAAGGTCTTCCATTAATCTTTCTTTGTAAGACTTTCCTATTGGAATTATTTTGCTTCCGGTTTTAGTTTTTATTACTACCGAATTGTCTTCAATAACACTTATTTTACTAATATTAACTATATATGACCGATGAACCCTTTTAAATCTTTTTTGTGGTAATTTTTGGGTTATAGCTTTCATGGTAAAATGTATAGTATATTTATCATCAAAAGAGCTAACAATTACATAATTTTCCAATGCTTCAACCCAAAGAATATCATCATAAGATAATCTAACAAGAGTAGCATTTTTCTTTTTAATGAAAATTTCATTATTAACTTCTTCAATCTGATTTTTCTCAGTATATCTTTTATATGCTTTATTTACCGATTTGTAAAAACGTGTTATGGTAACTGGTTTTAGTAAGTAGTCAACAACCTCATACTCAAATGCTTCTAAAGCATATTTTTCTTCACCTGACACAATAATTATTTGAGGTGGGTTTTCCAATGTTTTTAAAAAATCTAAACCTGACATTTCAGGCATTTCAACATCAAGAAAAATTAGATTTATTTCATTTTCTCCCTGGAAAGCGTTCATTGCCTCAATGGCATTTGAATAAGAATTTGTTAAGGTTAAAAAATCAGTTCGATTAATTAAATCTTCAAGAACTTTTCTTGACATTGGGTCATCATCTATAATAATGCAGTTCATAAAGGCTTTTCTTGGTTTTAAACTTAAAAATTGACCATTTGTCAAATAATATACAAATATAGTCAAATAATTTTTATGTAAAGTTAATTAGTATTTTATGATATTGAAAAAGTTTACTTTATCTTGGTTATTTAAATGAATCATTATAATTTACACTCTATATTTTTTATAAAAGTTTATAAGTATAAAAAAGCAAAATATGAATAAATTTTTATTGATACTGTTTACATATTTGTTTTTAGGGAATTTGTCTGCTCAAGATGTAAGAAATGATAATATTTTACCGGGCAGAATTATTATTAAAGTAAAAGATAATTACAGAAGCCTGTGTAAAATTAATAGCATTAATTCAAAAGAATTTACAGAACTAATTAATCATTATAATTTGAGTGATGTACACAAAAAATTTCCTCATTCAAACAGGCCTGATAAAAAGAATGATTTAAACGGAAATAAATTAATTGACCTTACATTAATTTACGAGTTGAAATATCCTGTAAAAACTAAATTAACTAAATTAATTTCAGATTTAATTAGAACGGGAATTTTTGAATATGTACAGCCATATTATAGAAATAACTTATTGTATGTTCCTAACGATCCTTTTAACCAGTCAAGCCAGTATTATCTGACAAACATAAAAGCATATGAAGCCTGGGATAGTTGTAAAGGAGATACTTCAATAGTAATAGGGATTGTGGATACAGGTGTTGATATTGATCATGAAGACTTAATTGATAACATATCGTATAATTATAATGATCCTATAAATGGGATTGACGATGATAATGATGGTTTTGTAGATAATTTTAGAGGATGGGACTTAGGAGAAAATGACAACAATCCGCAAAGTAATGTTAATCATCATGGTGCACATGTAGCAGGTACTGCTGCTGCTACAACTGATAATGGCAAAGGGATTTCAGGAACTGGTTTTTTGAGTAGATTTTTGCCCATTAAAATAAGTGATGAAAATGGAGAATTGACACAATCTTATGAAGGAATTGTTTATGCAGCTGACCATGGTTGTGATATTATTAATTGTTCATGGGGAGGTAACAGATGGCATCCTTTTGGCCAGGATATTATTAATTATGCAACTTTTAATAAAAATGTTTTGGTGGTTGCTGCAGCCGGAAATTCTAATAATGAGGAATTGGTTTTTCCGGCATCGTATGATAATGTAATTAGCGTTGCTGCAACTAATATCAATGATATAAAATGGTCAGGGTCAACTTACAATTATTGGGTTAGTTTATCGGCTCCTGGTGAAAATATTTTTTTTACAAAAAATGATAATCTTTACGGATCAGGCTGGGGAACATCTTATGCTTCGCCTATTGTTTCAGCTTCAGCTGCTATATTGAAGAAAAAATATCCGGACTTTACAGCACTGCAATTGGGAGCTCAATTAATAAATACTACCGATAATATTGATACAATATCTTCAAATTCCGAATTTGCTAATAAATTAGGAACAGGAAGATTAAATATGTATAAGGCATTAATTGATAGTGTGTTGCCATATACCAGATTTTACAATATATCTCTTGCAGGAAATGATACAGTATTTTTTGAAGGAAGTTTAGTTAATTATTTATCACCAACTGAAAATTTGATTGTAACTATCAATTCATTGACGCAAGAAGTTACAATGATAAATGATTTTTACACATTTGGGATTGTTAGTACAAATGAAACAGTAGATATTAAAACTGGAGATTATAGTTTTTTTGTAAATAGGCTATCATACGATACAAGAGCTTTATTTAGATTTCATTTTATTGATGGAAAATATGAGGCTACACAGTATTATGAAACAATTGTAAATCCTTCCTTTTTAAATACTGAGTATAATAATATTAGAACTACCTTAACTGCTAACGGACGATTTGGTTACAACAGCTACCCTCAAAAAGATGGTATTGGATTTATTTATAAAAATGCCGGAAATTTTTTATTTGAGGCCGGATTAATTATGGCAACTTCGTCGGTAAAAGTTGTGGATAATATTTATGATGATCAAGATTTTAAAGTAGAACAAAAAGTGACAGAAATAATTAATCAGGATAATAATTATAAAATGTACAGTGCTTTGTTTACAGATAGCATTGCAACAAATAATGGAATAGGTGTTTGTGTTTATCAGAACAATTATTTATGGCAATCTGAAAATGCTAAAGATTTTATTATTGTTGAATATAATATTGTAAATAATAATCAATTTTCTGTATCAAACTTTTATACCGGTATTTATGCTGATTGGGATATTTTAGGTTCTAATTCTAATAAAGCGGCTTTTGAAAGTGAGTTGAATATGATATATGCATGGAATGTTGAAAACCCTGTTTACTATGTAGGTATTCAAATTTTAAATGTAAATGAGGCTATTCCTTATGCTATTGATAATGTTGAAGGTGGAAATGGCGGCATTGATATTCAGGATGGATTTTCTGATGAAGAAAAATATTTTGCCATGACACATCAAAAACTAAATGCAGGAAATGAGGAAGACGGGAGTGATGTTGCAACAATGTTAAGTTCAGGCCCATTTGAAATTAATAGTAACGATACATTAAAAATTTCTTTTGCTTTAATAGCCGGCAATAATTTATATGATTTGAAAAATTCAGCTAATGAAGCTCTGAAAAAATACAAACAAATTATTCTATCAAATGAAAAAGACAGATTTGCTATGGAATTATTTCAAGTTTGGCCTAATCCGGCAAATCAAATTATTTATATTGAATACCCGCCATTGCTTAATGTGAAGCAAGTTCTGATATATGACTTAGCAGGTAAAAGGATAAAGGCCATATTATCGGGAAAATCAGGGAATTATTTTTTAAAAGTAAATGATTTAAAAGATGGAATTTATTTTATTGGTATTGAAACAGAGAAACGATTTATTCAGAAAAAAATAATTGTTATACATTAAATTTGTTTAAAAAATCTTTTTCAATTTGATCACCGTTTTTTATTGAAGATTTTAGCCAGGATATTAAGATTTCATTTTTTTCTTCTTCGTTCAGGTTCCAATTAATTTCTGAATTTCTTAATTTATAAGTCAAATGATGTAAAATTATTGCAGCAGATACAGAAATATTGAAACTTTCAGTAAATCCATACATTGGAATTTTTAAAAACTCATCTGCATTATCAAGCATTTGTTTTGACAACCCTTTTAATTCTGTTCCAAAGAACAGGGCAATTTTACCATTTTCGAGATTAAAATTTTCAAGGTCAGTAGTGTTTGAATGAGGTGTTGTTGCTATAATTCGATAACCATCCTTTTTGAGTGTATTTATTGCTGTTAAAGTATTATTATCGGTATTATTATGTTTTTTAAGCGTAAGCCATTTGGAGGAACCCAGGGCAACATCAGGATTAATTATATATTTATTTTTATCTTCAATGATATGAACATTTTGTATGCCAAAACAATCACATGAGCGTAATACAGCACTTGCGTTATGTGGTTGGTATATATCTTCAAGGGCGACTGTAATATATTTTGTACGATTATTAATGAGTTGATTAAACAAGTTAAATCTTTTTTCAGTAATAAAACCTTTTAAAAACTGAATTAATTTTTCATTCATTGGATATTATAGTTTCAAATTAAATAAAAAAAGGGAGTACTAAAGTACTCCCTTTTTAAAACATAATATTTTAAATATTACTGAACTGTGTTTGATAAATCTGATCCAGCTTTAAATTTAATAACTTTTTTAGCAGGGATAGTAATTTCTTTACCAGTTTGAGGGTTTCTACCTGTTCTTTCTTTACGTTCTGCAACTGAGAAAGATCCAAAACCTACTAATGCTACTCTGTCACCAGTTTTAAGTGCATCGGAAGTACTATCAACAAATGCGTCTAACGCTTTTTTTGCGTCTGCTTTAGTTAATTCTGCTTTTGAAGCAATCTGATCAATTAATTGTGCTTTGTTCATACTATAAATTTTTTGGGTTAATTATTAATTTAGTATCAGTTCTATGCAAATATAGATTATTTCTGATGTTTAGCAAATTTACAAGGATTTTTTTTTAAAATTTGTTAAAAAAAAGTGGATTTTTGTTAATAAACCCCCATTTTTAGTCTGTTTTAGAAGATTTAGTATAAATATTTTGCAATTTTCTTTAAAATGAAAAAATCAGTCTTTGCCATGGTATAGCTAATGAAATTGATTTTTTTAGCCTTATATAGTTTGGTAAATATTTTTTTTGTAATAAAATAAATTTTCGACGTTTTGGTAAACTAAAAAAACTGCTTGATAAAACAAGAAGTTTTTTATTTATAGGTTTTTACTTTATATAAAGCTGTAAATATCGGTAACGCAGAAGATTCTATCAACTATTTTATCTATTAAGCCTGATTTTATAAAATTAGTTTATGGTGTCTTTGCTCCTTGAATCTTGCAAACCTTACTTGCTATAATCTTACTTTTGTTTAACAATAAATAGAATATAAAAAAAAGAAGCTATCAAATAAATGACAACTTCTTTTCATTTTGCGGAGAAAGAGGGATTCGAACCCCCGGTACCTCTCGGTACAACGGTTTTCAAGACCGCCGCATTCGACCACTCTGCCATTTCTCCGCTGCAAAAGTAAAAAAATATTTAGTTTTCAATAATATTTTATTTTTATTTTTCAAAAAAATAACAAGCTGTTTTTGCAAATCTCTTTATTATAGGATGTTATACCAGTCAATTTAGATATGAATAATTATGCAAAAAATAATATTAATTAATAAATCCTGTTAGGCTTTACTGAAATAAATATCTTTAATAAGATTATAAAATCTTATTTAGCATGTTTGTTATTGTGTTGATAACACAATAAATAATGGTTATTTATTTTATTTATATTTATGTAGTTTTGCCTAAGATAAATATAAAATTTATTGTAATTAAAACTATTCTAATGGAAGTTGATATTTTTATTCCTTGTTTTATTGATCAAATATATCCTGAAACGGGATTTAATTTGGTTAAAGTTCTTGAAAAACTTGGTGTTCATGTAAACTATAATACTGAACAAACCTGTTGTGGGCAACCTTCGTTTAATAGTGGATATTGGGATGAGACAAAAGAGATTGCAGAAAAGTTTTTGTCAAATTTCCTAAATGACAGGCCTATTGTATCACCATCTGCATCGTGTACCGGATTTGTAAAAAAATATTATGATGAATTGTTTAAAGACACAATATTATATCATAACTATAAAAAAGTAAGTAAAAACTTATATGAAGTTACTGATTTTATTGTGAATGTATTAAAAAAGGAAGATATTGGCGCAAGTTGGGAGGGAATTGTTACTTATCATGATTCTTGTGCATCGCTAAGAGAATATAAATTAAATGATGAGCCACGTAGATTATTAAGAAAAGTAAAAGGGCTAAAATTAGTTGAAATGGATGAAACTGATACTTGCTGCGGCTTTGGTGGTACTTTTGCAGTAAAGCATGAACCAATTTCAACTGCAATGGCAGAGCAAAAAGTTAATAATGCTTTGAAAACAGGGGCTGATTATATTGTTTCTACCGATACATCGTGTTTAATGCATATAGAAGGTTATATTAAAAAGCACAATATTAAACTAAAAACCAAACATATTGTTGATATTTTGGCTGAGGGGATTTAATTTATTTACAGATAATATTTAAAGATTTGTCATTAATCTGAAAAGAGATGTCGCCATTAAATTGAATGGGTTCACCATCAATATGTGCAAGCATATTTTTTGTATTTAATAGTTCAATTTTTCGGGCCTTATAACTGTCAATATATTTTGAATCGAGCAATGATTTTGCAAACAATCTGATAGCAAGGTTCAAACTGTGATATTTAGGAAATTTATTAATTATTGTAATATCTATTTTGCCATCGTCAATTTGAGCTTTGGGAGCAATATAGGCGTTATTTCCAAATTGAGTTGAGTTAGCAAAACTTATTAAAAAAGCATCCTTTTCAATTTCTTTGCCATCAATTTTTAATTTATAAGTTTGCGTTTTATAACCCAGAAATTCTTTAATAACAAGTTTTATATAATTAATAAAACCTCTTTTTTTAATATTCTGAAACTTATTGCCAATGTGTGCATCAAACCCAATGCCTGAAATATTTGCGCAAAATTTATCGTTAATAGTAATTGTGTCAATATTGCGCGTTTTGGCTTTATTTATAGTATTAGTTGCTTTTTTTATGTTTTGCGGAATTTTTAAATAACGTGCTAATCCATTACCGGAACCAATTGGTATTATGGCCAAAGTTTTATTTGTTTCTTTTATGGCTTTTGCAATTTCATTAACTGTACCATCTCCGCCAACAGCTGTAATTATATCATAATTATCAATACTATTTAATACTATTTCAGTTGCATGCCCCGGATATTCTGAATAAGTAAAATATGGTTTAAATTTTTCAGAATCAATAGTTTGCTTAATTATTTGTTCAATAAAGCTTTTCTTTTTAGTGCCGGCTTTAGGATTAATAATAAACAATATCCGCTTTTTCATTTTGTATCTTATGCAATGATTTAATCCAATAAATGAAAAGCAAACTTACAAAATTTAAATTATATACATTGTTGGCAATTGACCTTATTCAAATGTTTCTAAAAACTGTCTTGCAGTCATTACCGGTAATTTTGATGCTTTGAAATCTTTTAAGTTCCTTGTGATTATAAGGTCCTGATTATTCTCAATTGCAGTAAAATAGTGAAGTCCATCCTCAAAGTCATTGAATGAATCGTCATTTAATGCTACACCTATTATTTTGTCGTCAAGTGGTAAAATATTAACTATTAACCTTAGTTTCCGTAATATTTCTTTTGCTTTTTTGGAGTCGATTTGACGCAATAATGTATAACTCGTATTTGCAATGGTCAAAGAGGAAATATTAAGTTCGATAATCTTCTGGTCTGCTAATGAAAAAAGATCTGCTGAATCATCATAAAAAGGTTCTCTTCGAGATAATAAGTCTATGATGATATTTGTGTCAATAAAAAGTTTTTTCATTTGTATTTATCAGCTAAATAGTCAGCATATTCTTTTTTATAGTCAAAGTCAGGCGGCAAGTCAATTACACCGCTTAAACTTTCAACAAGAGGTGTGATATTTATTTTTTTATCGCTGTCTTTTTCTCTAGTCAAACTATCTAAATAAGATTCAATCATTTTTGACAAACTAATCTTTTGTTTTTTTGCATAGATTTTTGCTCTTTCTATCACACCGTCATTTAACCTTAATGTCAATTTTGTCTCCATGGCAATATTATTTACGTACAAATATATTAATAATATACGTCAAAGTAAAGTATTTATGTGTTTTTTCGATTTTTTTTGGCTTATTGCCTACAATTGGATATCTGTATTAGTATAATGCCTGGCCTTTAACAGCTATCACATAGGTACTATACAATTTAATATAGAATAAAATATACTATTGTATCACTTTCGTGTTGAAAACAGTCAATTACAAAAGTAAACTTTTTGAATTTCAACACTCTGAAAATCTTATCTTTTACATTTTTTTGCTGGTGTTATTCACAAGTATAGTAAACTTAAAATATATGAAACAACTTTTAAGGCTTATTTCTTAACGGTCAACCTGTTTTCTAACATTCGGTTGTTATAAGACTGAATAATAGCTTTAAGCTTTAGCTCCATTTCGTTTTTAACTGGTATATTATTGCCCATTAAATTTACAACCATTGAGCTATCTTTATTAATATCATAAAAACCAATTGTCTTATCTCCGTTAAAAAGTAATGAATAATTATTTTCAATAATTTGGTATGCCTGATTTATATAATTTACAGCCAATTTGTTTGTACTATCTTTAAAAACACTATTTCCGAATGAAATAAATGAACCATTGTAATGCAAATAATCGAGAATGGAAGGCATAATATCTATCTGTTGAGTAGTTTTATAATACTTACCTTTTAACGTTGAATCGCCAGGATTAAAAAATATCAATGGGATGGCATATGTTGAAGAATTTAACGGAGTTGTTTTGTCCATATTTCCAGCCGTATGATCGGCCGTAATTACAAATAATGTATTTTTGTACCATTCTGTTTTTGAAATTGTTTTGAAGAATTGTTGCAAAGCAAAATCGGTATAAGAAATGCTGTTTTCCAACGGTTTTGAAGTAATTGAAAATCGGTGCTTATATCTCTCAGGAATTGGAAATGGGTGATGCGATGTTAACGTGAACAGGGTGCTAACAAATGGTTTATTAAAATCATTAAGTTTGGTTGCAAAAAACTGTAAAAATTCCTCATCAAAAATCCCCCAATGTCCGTCGTAATCTTTTTCATTATTATACTCTGTTCTCCCGTAATAGCTATCAAACTCAGCTAATTTAGTAAATTTATCAAATCCCATTGTACCATTTGAGCCACCATGAAAAAAGGATGAATAATAATCTTTTTCTTTTAATATACTTGCAATAGAATTTATTTTATCTGATGAAAAAGCAGAAGAAATAAATGGATAATTCATTAAAGTTGGCAACGATGCTAAAACAGCCGGTATTCCTTCAATTGATTTTTTACCATTTGCATAATTCTGCATACAAACAAAGCTTTCGTTCATTAATGAATCTAAAAAAGGAGTATAGCCTTCACCATTATTCATAAACCCAATATATTTTGAAGAAAAACTTTCCAGAATTAAAATCACAACATTATTCTTTTTAAAATCAGTTACTTCATAATGTTTTACCGGTGTATATATTTTATCTAAATCTATTGGGTCAAAATATTTTTTAGGCTTTATATTTTTTTTAGAATTAGAAGTTCTTAAAATAGAAAAAGGTGTATTTAGAACCAATGGAATATAGCTGGATTTTACATAGTTGGCAGCACTAATAATACGGAGTGGCTTTAATTCAAAACTTCCTCTTCCTCCGAAAAAAATGAGTGTGCCAATAATAATAAACAATACTGAATGATATGCATAATCGTATTTTGACAATTTCGGAGATTCTTCGGGTTTCAAGAATTTTTTCTCAGGATATAAATACCAAAGTAAAGCAACTATTAATATCCAGATTAGACACAAATACCAAAAATCTGCAATAAATTCAGGTATTAAACGGAGCAAATCGCCACCCAGTCCACCCATATAAAAAATATCGAAAGTAGTACGTTTGTCAGTAAATTTAAAATATTCAATATCTATTATATTGCTTGCTAAGATAATTCCATTAGTAATAACAAATAGTAACTTAATATATAATTGAAATTTTTTATGATTTTTGAAATTGCCCGGAATTAAGTGCAGCACAAAAAACAACACATTAAAATAACAAATGGCTGAAATATCAAATGCAATACCATGATAAAATGCTTGAAATGTTTCAATAGTGCTTAACGAAGCAAAATAATTCAAGTTAAAAATCCAAAATAAAACTCTTGTAAAACTAAAAAGTACAAGAATAAAGAAGAACCTTTTAATAAGTAAAATAATATGTTGTATATGATTTCTCATCTAAATTAGTATAAATAGAAGCAAGAATAATTAATATTCATACTATAAAATACAAACATAAAACTATTCTTTAAGATAAACATTAACAAAAGTTAAATTGTTGTTGCTAACGTTATTAAATTGAAAGTATTTTATTTTTTTTGATAAAAAATGATTAAATATCAAAATAAACATGTTTAATAACAATGATTGGTATTGATAAAAATCATATTCATACAATAACTACTTTTATACTTTTGCAATGAAAAACAAATAATTACAAGTTATGAATCCATCTCATATAGAACACATTGGAATTGCCGTTAAAAATCTTGAAGAAAGCATTAAATTTTATGAGGAAGTTTTAGGATTAAAATGTTATGCTATTGAAGAGGTTAAAGACCAAAAAGTAAAAACAGCCTTTTTTAAAGTTGGACAGACAAAAATAGAGCTTTTAGAATCAACCGATTCTAATGGGCCAATTGGAAAATTCATTGAAAAAAAAGGAGAGGGAATACACCATATTGCTTTTGCAGTAAAAAATATAAATGAAAAGTTAGAAGAACTGTCAAATAAGGGAGTTCGGCTAATAGACCAGCACCCGAGGAACGGTGCAGAAGGGTTAGATATCGCTTTTTTACATCCAAAATCTACGCTTGGTGTGTTAACGGAAATTTGTGAAGATAAAGCAAAATAATAAAAGCTTTTTTGAGCGTCATTATCAATTTTAAGAAGCATTAATTTTCAATTCACGATAATTAAATAATATACATGAACAGTCAGCAAAGAATAAAAGAATTAATTGACCTGCGAGCTGAGGCCAAACTTGGAGGTGGAGAAAAGCGTATTGATTCGCAACATGCTAAGGGGAAATATACAGCTCGTGAACGTATTGAAATTTTATTAGACGAAGGTAGTTTTGAGGAATTTGACATGTTTGTAAAGCATCGTTGCAGAGAATTTGGCATGGAAAAGCAGCAATATTTATCAGATGGTGTTGTTACGGGCCATGGCACTATTGACGGTAGGGTTGTGTATGTTTTTGCACAAGATTTTACTGTTTTTGGTGGGTCGCTTTCAGAGACTTTTGCTAATAAAATTTGCAAGTTAATGGATCAGGCAATGAAAGTAGGTGCTCCGGTAATTGGTATAAATGATAGTGGAGGTGCCCGTATTCAGGAAGGCGTGAGAAGTCTTGCCGGATATGCCGAAATATTTGAACGAAATATATTGGCTTCGGGAGTAATCCCCCAATTATCTGCAATTTTTGGCCCTTGTGCCGGAGGAGCTGTATATTCACCTGCTTTGACTGATTTTATTATAATGAGTGAAAAATCAAGTTATATGTTTGTTACCGGCCCTAAAGTTGCAAAAGCCGTTACAGGCGAGGATATTAGCATTGAAGATTTAGGTGGTGCGCAGGTTCATGGTACTAAATCAGGCGTGTCTCATATAATTGCTAAAGATGAAGAAGAAGGTTTGTTATTAATAAGAAAACTGCTTTCATATTTACCTCAAAATAATTTGGAAGATCCACCAATTATTGAATGTAAAGACCCAATTGACAGGATGGATGATGCTTTAAATGAAATTATTCCTGAAAATGCAAATAAACCTTACGATATTAAAGATGTTATTTATTCAGTAGTTGATATAAATGAATTTTTTGAGATACATCGAAATTATGCAAAAAATATAGTAATTGGTTTTGCAAGATTTAATGGAATGCCAGTAGGAATTGTTGCAAATCAACCGGAATATTTAGCAGGTGTATTAGATATAAAAGCATCAAGAAAAGCAGCTCGCTTTGTACGTTTTTGCGATGCTTTTAATATACCTGTTGTTACTTTTGTTGATGTTCCGGGATTTTTACCGGGAAGCCATCAGGAATATGAAGGAATAATTATTCATGGGGCAAAATTATTGTTTGCATATGGCGAAGCAACTGTTCCAAAAGTAACTGTAACTTTAAGAAAATCATATGGTGGCGCTCATGATGTAATGAGTTCAAAACAATTGAGGGGCGATATTAATTATGCATGGCCAACGGCTGAAATTGCTGTAATGGGAGCAAAAGGGGCAATTGAAATATTAGAAGGAAGAAACATTAGTAAAATTGAACAAGATGAAGAAAAGGCCAAATATATTGCTGAAAAGGAGGATGAATATACTAATAAGTTTGCTAACCCATATGAGGCTGCAAGGTATGGTTATATTGATGATGTAATTGAACCCAGAAATACAAGGTTTAGAATTATCAGAGCTTTACAAACATTAGCAACAAAAAAAGATTCAAATCCGCCAAAAAAACATTCAAACATTCCTTTGTAAAATATATGAGTATGACTTTAAATATATTAAATATTGGTTTTTCAAATATAGGAATTGAAGATATAATCTTAGTTATTATTGGTTATAGTATTGTTTTTGCAGCTTTGGTTGCTCTGTTTTATGTTTTTAATTTTATTCCTAAAATTATTAATGTTATTGTAAGAAATAAGCTAAGAAGACAAGGTAAACATATAACTGAAAATACAGATTTAAGCGTAACAGGAGAAGTTAATGCAGCAATAAGTACTGCTTTGTTTTTGTATTTTAATGAAATTCACGATAAAGAAAGTAATGTGATTACTATTAAGCGGGTTTCCAGAAGATATTCGCCCTGGAGTTCAAAAATATATGGATTAAGAAATTTTAGAAAACCATAATTGTTAGTATTATGAGAAAATTTGATTTTACAATAAGGGGAAATAAATACAATGTTGAAATTAAAGATTTTGAATTAAATATTGTTGATATTGAAGTAAATGGAACACCTTATAAAGTTGAAATACATAAAGAAGTATCACAAACAAAAACGCCAAAATTAGTCAGGCCGGTAGTGCAAAAAGAGGGATCGGGAAAAATTAAGAAGAAATTAGGCAGCACATATGCCATTAAAGCACCTTTGCCGGGTATTATTTTAAAAATTATGTTAAATGTTGGAACAGAGGTTAAAAAAGGTGATAACCTTATGGTAATGGAGGCAATGAAAATGGAAAATAGCATTCTTTCAGAGAAAGATGGAACTATTAAGTCGGTAAAAGTAAATGTAGGAGATAATGTTTTACAAGGTGATGTTTTAATTGAAATTGAATAAAATGAAGAGGATTAGCATATTAATTCTAATTATACTTAGCTTGATATCTTTTAGCTCGCAAGCAGAAAATTATCAGGCAAATAGTCAACTACATGAAGTGCAGGATACTGTATTGAAAAAAAATGAAGTTGATAAAAGCATTAAGGCAACCAGTCAGGAAACGGCTAACTCTTCAATAAATTCAGCTGAGAAGGGAGTTAATAGATTTATCAGTTTTACTGGTTTTAAGAATGTTACTTATTCGCATATCATAATGATTTTAGTTGGTTTATTTTTTATATTTCTGGCTATTAAATTTGACTATGAACCTTTATTGTTAATTCCTATTGGCATGGGAATTATTATTGGAAATATTCCGTTTTACCAGGGAGAAGGAATAAATATACAATTAGGGATATATCAGCAAGGAAGTGTGATGTATTATTTATACCAGGGAGTTGTGAAAGGAATTTATCCTCCGCTGATTTTTTTAGGTATTGGTGCAATGACTGATTTTTCTTCATTAATATCAAATCCCAGATTAATGCTTTTAGGGGCAGCAGCACAAGTTGGTATTTTTATTACTTTTTTAGGAGCTTTATATTTGGGGTTTAATCCTGCAGAAGCCGGTTCAATTGGTATAATTGGCGGTGCCGATGGCCCAACAGCTATCTTTTTATCCTCAAAGTTAGCAAATGGTTTGCATGGAACTAAGAATTTAATCGGGCCAATAGCCATTGCAGCATATTCATATATGGCATTAGTTCCTGTAATTCAACCGCCTATCATGAAATTACTGACTTCAAAAAAAGAGCGGTTAATTCGGATGAAGCCTCCAAGGTCAGTATCCCGGTTTGAAAAAATTATGTTTCCATTGATAGGATTACTTTTAACCGGATTTATTTCACCCAGTTCCTTACCATTGTTAGGAATGCTTTTCTTTGGGAATTTATTAAAAGAATCAACTGTTACCAAACGATTAGCTGAAACAGCAAAAAATTCATTAATCGATATTGTTACTATAATATTAGGATTAACGGTTGGTGCTTCAACGCAAGCAGATGTATTTTTAACCTCCACGTCAATGTTGATTTTTATTCTTGGTGCAATTTCGTTTATGATTGCAACTGCCGGAGGTGTTTTATTTGCTAAAGTTATGAACCTGTTTTTAAATAAGGAAAATAAGATAAATCCTTTGGTTGGAGCTGCAGGAGTTTCAGCGGTTCCTGATAGTGCAAGGGTTGTACAAACAGAAGGATTAAAAGAAGACCCGACCAATCATTTATTAATGCATGCTATGGCTCCAAATGTTGCCGGTGTAATTGGTTCTGCTGTTGCAGCAGGTATTTTGCTGAGCTTTTTAATGTAGCAGTTAGTTAAGGGTGAATGGTAAATGGTGAATGGTGAAGGGTGAAGGGTGAAGGGTGAAGGGTGGAGTTTACTATTCCTTATTCAAAGTATTGTACATGTCCTAATTCATTAATGAAGCTAATCAGGTACTCGTTTATTAGCTCTTAAAGCATCACGTATTACATTTTTTAATCTTTCGCCTGCTGTAAAAATCATATCCATATCTTGTGGAAATGGGACAGGCCTGTTATCGAGCAATCTTTGGGTTTCTTTTTTTAGTGCTCTTAAATCTCCGTTTGCTGTTGCGTATCTGTTTTCAAAAAAATTATCTACTCCAAACGGGACTTCCTTCAATACTTTATTATTTACTACTACATTATAAAGCAATCTGCCTTGCAGGCTAATATCTCTTCTCTGGATTGTTTCTCGTACTTTGCATGAAATTGTAATAATTTTAGGTTGTTTTATATCATTACCGAGTGAATCTTTCTTTACATTTCCATTCTCATCTAAAACATATTCCCAGCCATCTTCAATTTCTTTACTTTCGGTATATTCTTTTTCTTTAATAGTAGCCGGAGATAAAAGTATTTTATTTAATTGAATATCAATATAATAATCGAATTGTTGATTTGTTTTTTTGTTGGAATACTCAACCCATTCAGAATTTAATGGACTAAGGTCAACAGGAATTAATGAGCTGATAAATGAAGCTGGTAATTTAAAAATAGTATTATTTTCCGATTTTATAAGAACATGGCTTATGCCTCTGTTTTTAGCAGTAAGCAACAAATTATCAATATCCTTATAGCTTGAATAGAAATCTTTAACATTTTTGAATTCAGCATATGCTTTACGAGCATCAAATTTATCTCCGGTTTTCAATAATTTTTGTCCATTAGCATAAAAATAATCGGCAGCATTATGTTTGGCCGATATAATATCTTTATCATAATCAACAATATTAAAATTTAACTGTCCCTGACTGTATTTTGCAGGCAAAACTGATTTTATAAGTGTTTGCCGGTTTTTTAAATTATTATACCTTTCAAATATTTCACCCCATCTATCAGGACTTCCGTCCTGATTCAAATACTTTATGCGTTCCAAATCAATACTGTTTGCCATTGGATAAGCTTCTTTCAATACTTCAATAGATTTTGCATGCCCGGGTTTTTTTCTTAATTTTTTTACCGCTGTTCTGGTAGCCATATCGTAATTACTATGTTTTAAATGATATCTGGCCGACGTACATGCAGAAAAAAATACAATAAACCCGATAATAATTATTAATATTCTTTTCATGTATAATGGATTTTATATAATACTTAGTTTAATGATTATCGAAAATATAAATTAACATTTTAACAATCTAAATATTTTTAATTATTTTTTCGAAAAAATGAACCCGGCTTTAATACCGAGTGTAAAGTGAAGCATGATTGTTTTTCCTTCATATTTATAAGAATGCCCGCCCCATTCTTCAAAAACATAAGAATTATATTCTCCTATATCCGGTTTAACTACATTCTTGTAATAAATATTTCTGTAAGCAACACCAATGCCTCCGTAAAAATCAAAATCAATTCTTTTAAATAATATTAGTTCAATTCCGCTTTTTAAATGCAATCCTAATTTATGTTTATTAAATTCAGCTACATCATAAAACACAAGTGAAGAAGAATTTTCTTTATGAAAATAACCGTTTTTAATATTATCACTCATAATAATGTTAAATAATTCGGTAGAACAATAAAACAATGAATTGCTATTTTTTTTAACAAAATACTTTAATTCTAACCGGACTTCATTGAAAGAATAATCTTCATTCCATATCATCCCGTCAAGCCGGTTTTTATTTAAGAAAAAGCTTCCTATTCCAACATCAAAACTGTAACCTAATTTGCTGCCTGTGTTATAATCAATTCCGAGCCTTAATCTCGGTGTGTAGTCAAGTAATGTATAAGGCATTATATGAATACCATAGCTTTTAACATAGTTTGTTTGTTCTTGTGCAATAATACTTTGAATAAAACCAAGAAAAGTTATTAGTGCCAAGTAAACATACTGTTTCATAATATTTAATTTCTTTAACTTTTTTCTTTTTACTCTTAACGCTTTAAAATTAATTGAGTTGTTACGAAAAATGTATTAAATTTAACTTTAATATTTATTTCTGAACCTAAAATAAATCTTATGACAAAAAATAAACATAACCATAAAAGTAAAACCTGGCAAAAACAAAAAGGTACAGCAAATAAAGAAAACAAAAATCAAAACAAAGATAGAGAACAAAAAATTTCAAACAAGTTTTATTTAGAAGAGTTAAAAAAACTTCAGATAGAATTGGTTAAACTACAGGAGTGGATTAAGTTAAAGGGCTTAAAAGTAGTAGTAATTTTTGAAGGGCGCGATGCTGCCGGAAAAGGTGGTACTATAAAGCGAATAACACAATCTTTAAATCCTCGTATTTGTAAAGTTGTAGCCCTTGGCACGCCAACCGAGCGTGAAAAAACACAATGGTATTTTCAACGATATGTCCCGCATTTGCCAGCAAAGGGCGAAATGGTTCTTTTCGACAGAAGCTGGTATAACCGTGCCGGAGTTGAACGTGTTATGGGATTTTGTACCGATGATGAATATTGGGAATTTTTACGTTCGTGTCCTAATTTTGAGCGAATGTTAATACGTTCAGGTATTATTCTGATAAAATATTGGTTTAGTGTAAGTGACCATGAACAAGAAATAAGGTTTCAGAATAGAATTGATGACCCGACTAAAAGATGGAAATTAAGTCCTATGGATTTAGAATCAAGAGCTAAATGGGTTGATTATTCCAAAGCAAAAGATGAAATGTTTTCTTATACCGATACTAAAGATTCACCTTGGTATGTTGTTGAGGCAGATATAAAAAAAAGAGCCAGATTGAATTGCATTCATCATTTGTTAAGTTTAATTCCGTATGAGGACCTTACCCCAAAACCCATTAAACTTCCTCCAAGAAATGAAAGTAAAAGTTATGTAAGGCCTCCGATTACAGACCAGACTTTTGTACCTGAAATTTATTAGAATAAAGTGTACTGGCAAGTTAATTCTTAATTCTTGTGTCAACCAGACCTAACAGGTTTTACAAACCTGTTAGGTCTTGAGAATTTTGTCATTTCGAAAAAACGAAACGTAGTGTAGTTTTGAGAAATCCCCAACAATTTAGCAGGGGATTCCTTAGCACTATCGTGCTTTCGGAATGACAATGGTATCAAATAGGGGACTTCTCAGTCGTACCTCCTTCGAAGTGACAATGAGCGAGCAGGCGTCATTGCGATGACGATCCCGAAAACTTTCGTGAGAGGAAGAAGCACTCTGATTGTTTGAAAAAAGAGATTGCTTTGTCGTTCCTCCTCGCAATGAAGTTTTTTGTGTAAGCTTAACTAATTGACTTTGCCGGCACAGGTGTAAAACAAACTGTCCCCGTAACCACCAATGTCCATTAATACCCGACAATGGTACATGTCCCATAGGTACGTATCAGTAAATTAAGTTGTCATTTCGGCCTGAGGGTTGTCTAAAATACTTAAAAGTCTTTAACAGACAGCTTTTTAATTTAATAACTATCTTATTACCTTTGGTGCTTAAAAACAGAAACACAGTTATGGCAAATAAATTTAACATTGAAATAAACTCTGAAATTGGAGATTTGAATGGTGTAATTTTACATTCACCGGGCCCGGAAATAGAAAATATGACACCTGAAAATGCAGAAAGAGCACTTTATAGCGACATTTTAAACCTTACCGTTGCCTCACAAGAATATGCACAGTTTAATAATGTGTTATCAGAATTAACGCAAACTTTTCAAATAAAAGAACTATTAACAGAAGTTATTTCTAATGATAAAGTAAAAAATGATTTGATTTATAAAATATGTACAAATGAAAATAAGTTCCATATACAAGACTATTTATCAGGTTTAGAAAACAAACAACTGTCGCAGGCTTTAATTGAAGGTGTACTAAAACAAAACGATTCGTTAACTAATTTTTTAAGTAAAAAAAGATATGCTTTACGTCCTTTGCATAACTTCTTTTTTACACGTGATGCATCTGTGAGCCTGAATAATGAGGTGTTAATAAATAAAATGGCAAGCCGTGTACGCGACAGGGAAGCCATAATTATGGAATCTATATTTAACTATTATCCTCTTTTTAGTACAAAAACAATTAATGCAAATGATTGTAATAATTGTGCCGAATTAACAATTGAAGGCGGTGATATACTGATTGCCCGTAACGATATTATTTTAATTGGTATTGGAGCAAGGACAACTGCACCGGGAGTTGACTTTATTTTAAAAACTTTAAAGGAAAAAAAAGAACGCAAACATATAATTGTGCAGGAACTTCCATTATCACCCGAGTCTTTTATTCATTTAGATATGGTTTTTACTTTTTTAGATAAAGATAAATGCATGATTTACGAACCAGTTATTTTAAAACCATCAAGATTACAAACAGTTATTTTAACTGTTGATAACGGAAAAGTGGAAATTAAAGAAGCTGAAAATATTTTGGTTGCTTTAAAATCTCTCGGTATGGATTTAAAACCCCTTTATTGCGGAGGAAGTGGCGACAATTGGATACATGAACGCGAACAATGGCACAGTGGAGCTAATTTTTTTGCTATTGGCCCGGGAAAAGTTATTGGTTACGATAGAAACATTCATACTATTGAAGAATTAAATAACAACGGTTTTGAAGTTTTAAAAGCAAAAGATATTTTAAAGCACAAGATAAATGTTCGCGATTATTCCAAATACGTAATTACTATTGAAGGCTCTGAGCTTTCACGTGGTGGAGGTGGAGCACGTTGTATGACAATGCCGGTTAATCGACAAAAAGTAGATTGGTAATTAGAACTTCAGCTATTATTTAATTTTGTGGCTTAAATACTAAGGTTGTAATGGTGGTATCACTTTTCGTTCCAGCATATTATATTTTTGCCCCTTTTTCAACAAATAAAACTTTTTGCTTCCTTTGGGTAAGGGTTGTTGTTCATATCTTATTTTATTCCAATCTTCTTTATCTCTTATTTCCATAAAAAAAGTTCCATCGTAAACCGCAACATAATGTTCGCCAATAACTTTAAATTGGTTTCCCTGAACCACAATAGCAGTATTTTCATCCAGTCCAATTCCCAGAAGTTCAGGTTTGGCATTTAATATTTCAAAAATATCATATTGGCGGTTCATAGCTAAAAGATGTTGATCAACTGCCAGATTTTTAATAAATCCAAAGCCTTTTTCATGGTCGCCCATCATAATTAAATTGCTTTTTGTATCGCCACGAACCAAATAAGAACCTTGTATAGTAGCTCCGGCAGAACTTCCTCCAATAACACTTCCTCTTTTCAATAAATTGGTAAATTCATTATAAGTTTTAGTATTTGCATAAGCATCAACCAAACGCCATTGCCTGCCTCCGGTAAACCAGAGTCCGGCCGCATTTTTAATAGGTAAAGTAAATGAATCGGAATTAGCAATTTTTCTATTACGCGTATGCAATAAAGTTATATTTTTAAATCCCCGGGTTGCAAAACGTCTTTTTGTTCCATTAATAAAACTTGTATCATTAATGTATTCATCGCCCGCAGCAGTTGTTACAATAACAATTGGAGCATCAGGCCCGCCTGCTAATTCCATAAATTCACTGTAGATTTCTGGTGATGTTAAATGCCCGCCAACAAGAATTAAAGAGCCCTTTTCGGGTCCTGTGGTAAATATTTTATTCTTATCACTCTTTGATTCTGAATTAATACAACTACTTATGATTAATGTAGTTAAACCAATAATTAATGATTTTTGCATAGCCATTCTATTAACGAGTTAGCTTTAAATTTATAAAAAATTATCCAATTATCTTTATTCAAATGTTTGCATATACACCATACACTCACTTTTTACTTTTTCACTTTAAAACTTATTAAGCCTAACTCAACATTTATTCTTACTTTTACACAAACAATTAAATTATATAAAAATGGCAAATAAAAGAAATATCAAAAAAGATATTGAATATCTGGTTTACGAAGTAGTTTCAGATTGTTATACTTTTAAATACTTATATCCTGAAAATGAGCATAAGGAAGCAGATAGTATAATTGGCGAAGCTATTCAATTAAGAAATGATTTAATTATGCGTGTAAATCATCCGGATGGAAAAGATGATAAGAAACTTGTTAAGAAGCATTTCAACAAAATAAATGAAGATTTATTAAATAAAATTGATGAATTTTTCACGCGCTTAAATGAAATGTTGGCTAAGGCACAAAAACCAACTGATAAAAAAGCAGTAAAAGAGACAGAAAAGACTGAAAAAGAGGATAAGTAGCAATATTAAAATTGATTCGGTGAATTGGAATAAACTACTGTCGGCCAAACGTTTCGGATTAGAAAATAGCATTGTTCAAAAACCCGGAATTGCAAGAACTCAGTTTCAGCGCGATTATGACCGGATTTTGTTTTCATCAGCTTTTAGGCGATTACAGAATAAAACACAAGTATTTCCTTTACCGGGTACTATATTTGTACATAACCGGTTAACGCATAGCCTGGAAGTTGCCAGTGTAGGCCGTTCGCTGGGAAACCTGGTAGCAGACAAAATTCTGGAAAATAATTTAGCACAAAATGTTGCCGGGATAAAAGATATTGAAGCTATTGTAGCTGCCGGATGCCTTGCACATGACTTGGGAAATCCACCTTTTGGACATTCAGGCGAAGATGCAATTTCTAATTATTTTAAAACAAAAAGCCATTCTAAAATCAAAGATAATATTAAAGCTGAAGAGTGGAATGATTTGTTAAATTTTGAAGGAAATGCCAATGCTTTACGATTAATTACCCATCAGTTAAAAGGAAGAAGAAAAGGTGGTTTTGCATTAACCTATTCAACCATAGCATCAGTTATAAAATACCCGTATAGTTCTAATAATGGAGGCAAAAAAAAATATGGCTATTTTCAATCAGAAAAAGAAACATTTAATCAAATAATTAATGAATTAGGAATAAAATTAATTGACCCGCAAAAAGAAATATTTGCACGGCACCCTTTAGTTTATCTTGTTGAAGCAGCAGATGATATTTGTTATCAGGTAATGGATTTGGAAGATGCGCATAAGCTGAAAATTATTAGTTATGATGAAACAAAACAATTATTTATTAATTTCTTTCATAAAGAAATTGACAAAACAGTAATAGAAAATATAGAAAATACTTTTAGGCAAGTAACTGATAAAAACGAGCAAATTGCCTACTTAAGAGCACTGATAATAAATAAATTGGTTCATAATGCGGCAACAATATTCTGGAACAATTACAACCTGATTATGCAAGGAGAATTTAAAGGAAGCTTAATTAAAAATTTAGATAAATATTCACAAAAAGCAATGAATAATCTTATACAAATTTCTATTGATAAAATTTATAAACATAAATCGGTTGTTGAAATAGAAATTGCAGGTTACAAAATTATTGGTAGTCTTTTAGAAGAATTTATTGAAGCTTTAATTAACCCGGTGTCGAATTATTCTAAAAGTCTTTTATCACTAATTCCTGAGCAATTTTCTTTAAATAGCGGTAACCTTTATTTAAATATCAGGTCTGTTTTAGACTTTATTTCAGGAATGACAGATGGATACGCCTTAAATCTTTATCGGAAAATAAGAGGAATTAATCTGCCGGAATTTCGTTAATGCTGCTAACAATAAAGATTAATCAATAGAATATTGATGAACTGCAAATAACCCATAATACTACTTCTATTCAATTAGTCTGTTCTGTCATAGGCATAGTTAACTAAATTTCCATTTATATAATCAATAATTACGTCTTCTATTAATTGGCGATTTGTCATAACAACATCTAATCCGGCTCTTTTAAAACTTTCGTAAGCACCTTGTCCCATTCCGCCTGCCACAAGTATTTGGCAATCACCAATTTCGGTTGCCATTGAAGCATGCTTTGTATCTGCATCGCTGCCATATCCGTGTTTCTCTCCATGGCCTCCATGATCATGATTATTATTCTGATGATGTTCAGCCTGTTTTTGTTGTGGGGCAAAATGTCCGGTTCTTCTTTGGCGCATTTCTTCACCGGTAACTTTGTTATTGTCTATCGAAATTATTTTATAATAAGGAGATCGGCCAAAATGCTGACTAACCGAATTCCCATCTGATGTTACTATTGCTATTTTCATTTTTTACAGTTTTTTTATTGGTTTTCATAAAATTATATATTGCAAAATTAATAATAAATTTCTTTATGCAACTTAATTGCACAAAGAAAATCAGTTAATTATTGCTCATTAAGTTATTCTTGTTTTCTACAAGGTAAATCAACGAAGATACTGTATAAAAAGGGCCATATTGTAATGAATAGTTAATAAGCCATGCCGGAATATCCCCACCGGGATTTATTTGTATATAATATTCTAATTGTACTAAATCATCTTTTATCAATTTAAGCTTCCATTGACCAAAAACATATTTCACTCTCACATATTCTTCTTTCTTATCAAAAAAATTATTGTAAGATTCAGAAGTTATTATTACCTCATTGGTTTGTTTATTAAAAACAGTTTTGCCATGAATTACAGCATCGCGATTTTGAACCGGCCATGGTGAATTTGTAACGGTATAGTATATTTGTTCGTTGTGGCCTATTTGTTTCAGTGTTTTTGCTTCGGTACATAAATAAACCCATTGAGTATAAGTGGTAACATCTTGAATAACTTTAAGAATATCATTAATTGAGGCATTTACTTTTGCAGAAACTTTAATTTCTTTTATATCAGAATACTGACTTTTCCTGCTATACACAGAAATATTATTCTCGTTTCTCACTAATCTCCATGTATTTATAACAGGTGGTTTAGCTGAAATATTTATAATTAGAATTAGAATAAAGGCAAGTTTATGCATTTGAATAATTGATTTTTCATAAAAATATAATCTAAATTAGAATGAGCCTGTTAAAAAATAGTTATATATAAATGAATTCAAATATGTAGCACTAAAGCATATATGCCACGAATGCACGAGTAAAATACATAAGAATTTATGTCTATGCTTTGAATAAAAGTATTTGTGGTTTTGAAATAGTAATTCGTGTATTTGTAGTATTCAGTACTTACAAACTAAGAATAAAAACAATTAATACAGGAACCAAAATAGTTAATATAATTCCATTAAAAACTGAAATGATTGCATATTCTTTGCCAGACGCTTTAGTAATAATAGGCAATGTAGTATCCATTGATGTGGCACCGCCTGATGCAATGGGTGCAATTTTTCCAAAGTATTTTGCAATTAACGGTGCTGCCAATAAGGTTATTACTTCCCTGATGATATTTGATAATAATGCAATAATTCCCATTTTTTCACCGCTAATTTCAGTAATAAATATACTTGACAGGCTATAATAGCCAAAACCAAATCCAACAGCAACCAAATCTTTAAATGCGTATTGTTGCAAAATAAAGGCAACTACAACAACACCTAAAAATGTTCCAACAATTACAGAAACAGGAACTAAAATAACAGTGAGCTTTAGTTTTTTTATAACTGTCAATGCATTCTTATCTGCTCCAATACCAATACCAACCAGGAACATTAATAGATATAATGCATAAATATCATAACCCGACTGGTAAAATTCACTTGGCAGAAAATGATAAAATCCGCTTAATATACCAATAACGAAAAATAATAGTATAATCAAACTTGTTTTCAATTGAATAAATTTATTTCCCTTTAAAAAATAACTTGCCAACAAAATAGGCTACTATAATGCTACCTAAAACAGCACAAACAGAAATTAACAACGCGTGTAAGCCAATCGAATCCAAGTTGCTCATAATCTGCTTATTACTGCCCATTGAGACACCCATTAAAAACAGCAATAAAAAAATAGCATACATTGTAAGCCTGTCATTTATTCTTATTATTTTCTTTTTATTTTTTAAAAAATACCCGATGAGTATTCCTCCAAACATTAGTATTAGTACTGTAATCATTTTATACTTTTTTTAACCGAAGATAATAATATATTTTATGAATTGTTTTGATGAAAAGTGAAAGAGTATTTGTTTAGAGCTAAGAACATTAATTTATTCAATTTGTGTATCACTATTTAACGCTTTAAACATTTTCATGTTCTGTTCTCCGAATAATTTCATTTTGCAAATCTTCTCCCAAGTCGTTAAAATAATCACTGTAACCTGCTACCCGAACAATTAAATCGGTGTAATTTTCGGGTTTTTTTTGTGCTTTTCTTAAAGTATCGGCACTTACAACATTAAATTGAATATGGTGTGCATTCATTTTAAAATAGGAACGTATTAAATAGGTTAATTTCTGAATACTTGTTTCGTCGTTAAAAAATGAAGGAGTAAATTTTTGATTTAATAAAGTTCCACCTGTTTTTAAATGATTGATTTTTGCAGCTGATTTTAAAACTGAAGTAGGCCCGTTTTTATCAGCTCCCTGCACGGGTGAAATACCTTCTGACAAAGGAACACCTGCTAATCTGCCGTCAGGAGTTGCATTAATCATACTTCCAAAATATACATGACTGGTAGTGGGCAACATATTTATTCTAAATTTTCCTCCCCGGGCACTATTCCTTCCATCAACACTTTCGTGAAATATTGAAAATACCTCTATAGCAATACTATCTGCATAATCATCGTCGTTTCCATACTTTGGTGTATTATAAATTAAATTGAGCCGTAATTCGTCATATCCTTCAAAATTTCTATTTAGTGCTTTCAAAATTTCACTTAATGAATACTTTTTCTTATCAAAAACATTATATTTTATTGCTGTTAAACTATCGGTAATTGTACCTAAACCCACACCTTGAATATAGCTGGTATTATATCTGGCACCGCCGGCATTATAATCAATACCATTTTTAATGCAGTCATCAACTATTAACGAAAGAAACGGTGCCGGTAAGTTATTGGCAAATATGCGTTCAATAATATTGTTCCCTTTTATTTTTATATCGGCAAAATATTTTAATTGTTTCCTAAAAGCATCAATTATATTTTTAAATGATTTAAAAGATTCGGGATATCCGGTTTTTATTCCAACTTGCTTGTTTGTTCGCGGGTCAACGCCGTTATGTAAAGTTAGTTCCAGAATTTTGGCAAGGTTAAAATAGCCGGTTAAAATATAACTTTCGGTACCAAAAGCACCTGTTTCAACACATCCGCTAGCACCTCCGTTTCTTGCATCTGTTATATCTTTTCCTTGCAAAACTAATTGTTGAATAATAGCATCGGTATTAAAAATGGAGGGTTGTCCAAAACCGGTTTTAGTAATACTAATAGCCCGCTGAATAAAATTATCGGGATTTTTTTTACTCACTTGCACCATAGAGCTTGGTTGTAAAATTCTCATTTCTTCAATTATATCTAACAAAATGTAGGTCATTTCATTAACGGCGTCGGTACCATCTGGTTTTAAGCCACCTAAATTAATGAGGCAAAAATCGGTATATGTATTGCTTTCTTTAGCCGTAATACCCATTTTTGGCGGTGAAGGGTGGTTGTTAAATTTTATCCAAAAAGATTGCAATAATTCAACAGCTTCTTCTTTGGTTAATGTGCCGTTTTCAATTTCTTTTTTGTAAAAGGGATATAAATGCTGGTCCAGCCTTCCCGGATTGAAAGAATCCCACGGATTTAGCTCAGTTATTACACCAAGGTGTAAAAACCAGTAATGTTGAAGTGCTTCATGAAAAGTTTGTGGTGCATAAGCAGGAACATTTTTACAAATTTTTGCCATTTTTAGCAATTCTGCTTTTCGTTTACTGTTTTTTTCTTTTGTAGCAAACATATATAGTTTGGCAGCATGTCTTTCAGCATAATGAATCATACTTTTTGCTACAATTTCCATTGCTTTTAATTCTTCTTTTTTGTCATAAGCCAGTGGGTCATTTAAAAAATCAAGTTTTTCAAGACTAACATGAATATCATTTATTAAATCCAATAAGCCTTTTTGGTAAATTTTATTTCCTGCTACAGTATGGCCGGGAGCACGCTGTTCCTGAAATTCAGTAAATACTCCGGCTTTATAAGCATTTAACCACTCTTCCGACATGGCATCCATAATTTTATCCCTGTTGGTTTTTCCTTCCCAGTATGGAATTACAATTTCAGCATAAGCTTTCCTTGTTTTTGCATCAACTTTAAATGATACTTTTTTACGATTATTTAAAATATCTAAATCCTGCAAGCTATGCAGGTTTATTTCGGGGTAAGTAGGTGTTGCTTTGGGTTTAGGCCCGCGTTCGCCTACAATTAATTCTTCGGAATTTATACATATTTTTTTGTGTTTCAGAATATATTCAAAGGCTTTTGCTCTTTTCACAGGAACAGAATAAAAATCAACATCCTGCTTTTTGTAAAACTCTGTTATTAACAAAGCGCGTTCTGCCGACAATGAATTTATTGCCATAAGGCTTTGTTTTCGCAATTTTTCAATTCTTTTATTCATAACTTATTATGTGTCTATCAATTAACCCCCAATTTTTATCTCAAAACCGATTTTTCCAAATCGTACTTTTAATTTCCTTAAATATTCTTCAGCCGGCTTTTTATATTCAGGTTTTGTTTCACCAATATTAAAACGCTCATACTTATCTATTCCTATTTTGTGATAAGGCAATAAATTTAATTGATAAATATTCTTGCAATTTATTTCTTTTAAAAACGCTTCTAAAAGCAGTAGGTGATTTTCTTCGGTATTTATGCCCGGCACAACCGGAAATCTTAAAATCACATTTCTGTTAGTTGTTTTTAAGTAGTTTAAATTTTTTAATATTAA
>JAADFW010000059.1 GCA_013152655.1 Chlorobiota bacterium | reverse complement strand
TTCATTGGGAAATATAACGTTTACTGATTATGGTGGAAATGTTATTACAAATTTTGCTCCTAAAGAATTTAGTGTTGATGTTGCATACTCAAGACTTTTTTCTGATGTTATTTCGGCAAGTTTAACCGGACGGTTTATTTATTCTAATCTAACCGGAAATCTTGATGTAGGTGGTTCTCAATCACATCCTGGTTTAGATGTGGCTACTGATTTATCGGTTTATTATCAAAACAACATTGTTGTTTCAGGATATAAGTCAGATTTATCTTTCGGATTAAATTTATCGAATATTGGAGGGAAAATTGGTTATACTGAAGAAACCAAAGTATTTATTCCTATGAATATGCGTCTTGGAAGTGCATTAAAAATGAATATTGATGATTATAACTCATTGATGTTTACAGCTGACTTAAATAAATTATTAGTACCAACCCCACCTTATTATTATCTTGATTCACTTGATTCTAATGGCGATCAGGTTATTGAAGCAGGAAAATCACCAGATGTTTCAGTTCCGGTAGCTTTATTTCAATCATTTTATGACGCTCCGGGTGTTTTAAAAAGTGATGGTACAAGAAGTGTTTTTAGGGAAGAACTACGTGAAATAACTTATTCTATAGGTGCTGAATATTGGTATGCAAACCAGTTTGCAGTACGGGCAGGTTATTTTCATGAACATGCCACAAAAGGAAATCGGAAATATTTTACATTTGGAATAGGCCTGAAGATGAATGTGTTTGGTTTAGATGTTTCTTATCTTATTCCTACAATTCAGCATCATCCTCTGGAAAATACCTTAAGATTTACATTATTATTTGATATTGATGCATTTAGCAATCAAGAATAAGAACCATGCATTACAGGATTGGATTCGGTTATGATGTTCATCAATTAAGAGAAAATGAAAAATTAATAATTGGTGGAATTCAGATTATGTATAAGAAAGGAACTGTTGGGCATTCAGATGGCGATGTTCTTATTCATGCAATATGCGATGCTATTTTAGGTGCTGCCAATTTACGGGATATTGGATTTCATTTTCCCGACACATCAAACGATTATAAAGGAATTGACAGTAAAATTTTGCTAAAAAAAACTATTGAACTACTTAACAATAAAGCATATTCAATTTCCAATATCGATTCAACTATTTGCCTTCAAAAACCAAAAATTAGTAAATTTATTCCTGAAATGCAGAAGGTTTTAGCAAGCGTTATTGGTATTGATAAAGATTATATTTCAATAAAAGCAACTACGACCGAAAAAATGGGTTTTATTGGAAAAGGTGACGGTATTTCTGCACACGCAGTTGTATTAATTGAAAAAAACAAATAATGAATAAAAAAGTAACAGTTGTAATTGGTGCTAGTCCGAATAACTCAAGATTTTCGAATAAAGCAGTACGTTTATTACAATATTATAAGCAACCAGTTATAGCAATTGGTATAAGAAAAGGAACTATTGATGATGTTGAAATACAATTACAAAAGCCTGTTGTTGAAAATGTTGATACAGTTACTTTATACCTTGGCCCTGTACGACAGCCTGAATACTATGATTATATATTTTCTTTAAAACCTAAAAGAGTAATATTTAATCCGGGAACTGAAAATGTTGAATTAAAGTCAAAATTAATTGAAAAAGGTATAGAAGTAATTGAAGATTGTACGTTAGTAATGTTAAATGCCGGATTATTTTAAATTAAAATGTTTTATAAAAGAATTATATTTTTGTTTTTTTCAGTCTTATTTTGTTTATCATCAAATGCTCAAAACAGATATTGGGTTATTTTTAATAATAAGAAAGATGTAAAATTCAATCCATTAGAATATTTTGATGCTAAAACCATTGAAAGGCGAATCAAATATGGCATTCCTTTATACGATTCAACTGACTATCCGTTGAACGTGAATTATGTTCAGCAAGTTTCTCAAATAGCTGAAACAACAGGAAAACAAAGTAGGTGGTTCAACTCAGTTGCTGTAACAGCTACTTTGGAACAATTAAAAAATATAGAAAAACTAAAGTTTGTTGATGGAGTAATTCCTGTTTTTATTGAAATGCATCCTGCTCAAACAGATTATTCAACTGAATTGAGCAAAAAAAATATTAATCTACTATTGAACCAGATAGAAAGGATGCAAGGAAATTTGTTTATTCAAAATAATATTGATGGTAAATCAATTAGAATTGCAATTTTTGATGGAGGGTTTCCTTCGGTTAATAATAATCCGGTTTTTGAAAAAATAAGAAATGAAAACAGGCTTGTAAAAACATGGGATTTTGTTAAGAATAAAGAATTTGTTTTTGATTATAACTTGCATGGAACTTCTGTAATGTCGTGTATAGGTGGAAAAACTGACAGTTTAAATATTGGATTAGCAACTGGCGCTGAATATTTTCTGGCAAGAACAGAAGTGGCTACCGAACCCTTTTCAGAAGAAGAAAATTGGTTAGCTGCAGCAGAATGGGCTGATAAAAATGGTATTGATATAATAAACAGCTCATTAGGATATACATTTAACAGGTATTTTGTTGAACAAATGGACGGCAAAACAAGTTTGGTTGTAAAAGCAGCTAATATGGCTGCTTCAAAAGGAATGTTAGTAGTTAATGCAATGGGCAACGATGGTACAAATAGATGGAAATATGTTGACACGCCTGCTGATGCCGATAGTGTTTTATCTGTTGGGGGAATTGATCCATATACAAATTTTCATGCTGAATTTAGTTCTTATGGGCCAACGGCTGATAAGCGATTAAAACCTAATGTTGTTGCATATTCTACTGTTGTTGCTGCGGGTAAAAGTAGCCTGAAAAAAACCTATGGAACCTCTTTTTCAAGTCCCTTGGTTGCAGGTTTTGCAGCATGTGCCTGGCAATTGCATCCTGAATTAAGTAATATGGATATTTATAAAGCAATATGTAAATCGGCAGACTTATATCCCTATTATGATTATGCTCATGGTTATGGTGTTCCTCAAGCTTCGTACTTTCTTAATCTATCAGATTCTGTAAGAGCTGAAACTTTTGAATTTGAAAAAAAAGATAACGAAATTAATATTTCTGTTTTTGATAATTTTTTAAATGATTCAAGTAAATATGAAGATTATTTATATTATCATATTGAAGACACAAAAGGCAATTTGCGAAAATATGCTGTAATAAAGGTGAATGAGAGTAATGCTTTGTCAATTCCTGATTCTGTTTTAGTAAAAAATGATCGAATAAAAGTTCATTATAAAGGTTATACAAACTCTTTATTAGTTAATTAAAGTGTGTCATGAATAAAATTATCATAATAACTTTTTTACTATTTCCTTTTTTTAATAATGCACAGGAAGTATTGTTGGAAGAAACTCCTGTAAGTGATAGTTTGCATACTAATTTTGGACAGAATTATAAAAATTATGGCCATTTCTTTTTGTCAACCGGATTTATTGCCGGACAAAATAATTCCGGTTCGGAAATAATTTATGGCTTGTCGCGACAATTTAATTTTGGTTATCGTTATAAAAGGAGAGTAACAAATTATTATGCATTAGGTTTTGAAGGCAATATCAGTAATTCATCTTTTCAACTTAAACAAAATTCAACTAAAATATTACCTAACGACAGTATTCATACAAATGAGAGAATTTCTGTAAATGCTTTAAATTTAGAATTTTACAACAGATTCAATTTTGGGAAACGTGGTAATATAATAGGAAGGTTTATTGATTTAGGCTTTTTTGTAAATTATAATTATAAGGTTAAAAATGTTGTAAAAGATGTTTTACCCGTACAGAATTTATTTAGTGCAAGTAAAGTTAAAGAAGTTTATACAGGGTTAAATTATATTGAAAATCTTGGTTATGGAATAAGCGTACGAGTAGGAATTAATAGGTATGTTTTATTTACACAATACCGGTTAAGTAACTTGGTTGCTAATAATGGCAATCTTCCTGAATTACCCGGATTAATTATTGGATTTCAAATAGGGTTACATTAATCAAAATATATTCATATCATTTAATATTGGTTTTATTAATAAATTATGGGAAAAATGAAAAAATATCTGTTTTATCTGTTGGTAAGCTTTACTTTTTTTGCTTGTAATAAAAATAATAATAACGAAAGCACTCTTCCTGAAAATATTATACAGGTTGAAGGCTTACAGAATGTTTGGAACTGGGTGAAAACCATAAATCTGGCGAAGAATGATACAATAATTCCAAATGTTCCGGTAACTTATACATTTACTGAAGATGGTTTATTTTATGATACTGAAGATAGCATTAAAAATAACACTTACCATTATTACGTTACGAGTGAGACGCAAATATTTGATAATAATACGTTTAATAAACTTTATTTGTATTTTGGAGATACTAAAGTTTTAGAAAAATACATTTATCTTCCAAATCCATCATCATTAGTTATTTATGATGGGTATAATTATATTTACAAAGGGATTTTTGTTTTAAAAGAATAAGTGAGTGTATTGTTCTGTCTGTTTTACTGAAGATGAAACAAGCATGATGAAAATAATTATTAACACATAAGACAATGACTTTTTTTTTATGCGGCTCCATCTGGCCTATATTAATTAAAAAATAAGAGGATGAAAAAAAACCTTTTCTTTACAATCTTTTTTATGATAAACTTATTTTTGGTTAATATAAGTTTATCGGCTAATAATAAATTATCAAAAAATTGTAAGGTAAGCTTAATTACATATTCGCCGGGAAGTGAGGTATATGCAATTTTTGGACATAGTGCAATTCGTATTTTTGATCCTGCTTTAAATATCGATTATACGTTTAGTTACGGAACTTTTGATTTTGATACACCACATTTTTATCTGAAATTTATTTACGGAAACTTAGACTATTTCCTTACTGTTTCCAATTTTAGAAGAACAATTCAATATTATATTTCAGAAAACCAGTCAATAAATGAGATGGTTTTCAATTTTACTTTAACCGAAAAGCAAAATCTTTATAACTATTTGTTAGAAAATTACAAACCTGAAAACAGATATTATAAATATGATTTCTTTTTTGATAATTGTGCTACAAGAATAAGAGATATGTTTATTTTGTCATCTGACGATACAATTTTTTTTGATGAAGAATCTTATTTAAATAATAAAAGTTATCGTGAGCTTTTAAAACCATTTATTAAGAATAATCCATGGCTTGATTTAGGTATTAATTTGGCTTTAGGCCTTCCTGCTGATAAAAATGCTGAAGTTTGGGGAAGTATGTATTTACCTCTTTACCTAAAAGAAAGTTTTGAAAAATCTGTATTTCATAGAAATGATTCGATTATACCCGTGTTACAAGATGAGCGTGTGCTATTTAAAGCAAATAGTGAAATACAAAATGAAAAAAATATTTTGAATAAAATAGTTACACCAATTATTATTCTTAGTTTAATTCTTATTATCACTCTGTTTATAACTTTTTATGAATATTTGAAACAAAGAAGGCTTATTTGGTTCGACCAGGTTTTATTTGGCATAACTGGTGTTTTAGGCCTTGTAATATTTTTACTTTGGGTAGCTACCACACATAAAGTAATGAATAATAACTTAAATGTTTTATGGGCTTTACCTACTCATTTTTTTATTGTTTGGATATTAAAGAAAGAAAAATTTAAAAAACTAATTAGTTTTTATTTTTCTATTAACATACTTATATTAATTGTGTTGTTATTGAGCTGGAAAATATTTCCCCAGGAGTTCAATAATGAATTGATATTGTTAATTATTGCTCTTTTAATACGTTCTTTAGCAATTATTTTTATAAAAAACCCATTAGTTAATAAGAATGTACTTTCTCAATAAACGGTTTAAGGAGTGAAATATCATTTTCTATACTGTTGCCTATAACAATTATATCAGCACCTGCTTTACAAGCACTATCAATAGCATGGATATCTTTTAAGCCACCACCAACAACCAACGGAACTTCAACTTCGTTTTTCACTTTTTTTATTGTATCCACATTAACCGGATTATTAACGCCACTTCCGGCTTCGAGGTAAATTAGTTTTAATCCAAGCATTTCGCCTGCTAATGCAGTGGCAACAACAATTTCTGGTTTATTATCAGGAATTGGTAAAGTATTGCTCATATAAGAAACAGCAGATTGGTTATTATTTCCAATTATAATATAACCGGTTGGAATAATTTCAATTCCGGTTTTTTTTAACATAAAAGCAGCTGAAACATGATTGCCGATTAATAATTCAGGGTTTCTGCCAGATATCAGAGATAACAGAATAACTCCATCAGCGTGTTTTGAAAGTTGTAAAAGATTACCGGGGAATAAAAAAACAGGAATATTAGTGAACGATTTTATGAATAATATAGTATCATCAATGTAATCATTAACAATACTGCCTCCAACAAACAAAATGTCAGCACCAAATTCGGTTGCTTGAAGAACAGTTTTTTGTAGTGTTTTATTATTTATTTTACCCGGATCAATTAATAGGGCAAAAAGTTTCTTTTTTTTATAAACTGCATTATAAATTAAATTCAATAACATAGGCTAATTGTTTTCTATTACCGACCAAACAAATACTAATTTTTCATGAATTTCGTAATTAAACATTAATTCTAATTCCTTGTTTTCCTGTACTATAAATCCTTTAAATGTTCCATGCTTTTTTTGTTTAAACGGCTTAATAATTAAATGTTTGTTGTAAATATAGCTTTTATTATTTGTTATTTTTACCATACTCTCTTTAGCGCACCAATATAAAAAAAGGGTTTGAATATCGTTGTTCAATATATTTTTTAGTTCTGAATTACTTAAAAAACGTGAAGTAATTTTATGTATTTTTTTGTCTATAACTTCTACGTCAATTCCAACAAGATTTTTTGAAATAATTATTCCAACCCATTCTTTTGAATGAGAGATGCTTATTCTTTCACCATTTGATAAGGCCGGTTCTCCGGTTTTGCTATATTTTATAAATACATTGTTTAAATAAATAGTGTTTAGTAAAGCCCTGGTTGCTAAAAATTGTGTTTTTCTTAATTTGTTTTTATAACTGTTATACAATTTTTTTTCATTTGTATTAAGGCGGGCAATTTTTATTAATTCAGAATAGGGTTCGTTTATTTGCCAAATGGCAACGGTTACATTATTTATTTTTTTATTTAAAAAAACGGGCATTCAATAAATTATTTAACTAATTAGTGTGTTTCTATAAAGTCAAGAGTTTGGTGCAGAAAGCGGGCATAACTTATATAATAAGCTTTGTGGACAAACTTTAATAAACTATTTCCATTTAAATGTTTCCATTAAATGAACAATATCTTTTCTAATAAAATCAACAACAGGTGCCAATGAATCTTTATTAGGCTTTGAATTAAAATAAAGTGCACCTCTTAAGAAATGTTGTGTGCTGTCGGTTACAAAAAAATTAATAGAAGAAGCGGCATTTCCTTTTATATCATATAAAATACCATATACATTATCATCATAATTTATAAAC
>JAADFW010000058.1 GCA_013152655.1 Chlorobiota bacterium | reverse complement strand
ATTTTGAGAAAGCCATTTTCTCACATATTAAAACCAAAACAATACTAATACATGTTTTTTGTTTTAAAATACCTGTACACTTTAAAATCATAGTTTGCGATATTTAATATTTTTTTATATTTTAGGATAGACAAAC
The DNA here is from genome assembly GCA_013152655.1 of Chlorobiota bacterium. Lineage (GTDB taxonomy): Bacteria > Bacteroidota > Bacteroidia > Bacteroidales > B39-G9 > JAADFW01. Next base: position 7,361 of record JAADFW010000058.1, on the reverse strand, counting down.
CTTAATTTATTATTTTTTAACAGCTTATGGTAAATAACCAGACTGTTATTTTTAACTTTAAATTTATAAACCATGAAAGCTCAAATCAGGATTTTATTGTTTTTTTTGTTTATAGCATTTATTAGTTGCGATAAGCAGGATATTAGTAATAAGGTTGAAAATCTAAAATATTTTGAACCGTTTAAAGAATTGTCGGTTTTTTATAACAAAATACCGGAAAGTGCTACCGTTGATCCAAATTCAGAAACTATGGTTGGTAGTTTGGTTGACGAAGCTGAGACTGCATTTCAAGTAGTAGTAAAAGAATGGACAGTACCGGTTTACTATGCTGATGCTTCAACAACCAGATACGATGTAAAAATGACTTCATCGTGGGCGCCAAAAGGTTATTTGAAAAATGTTCCTATTCCCGATTATGCTGAACCCGACCCGGAAGATGATGCACATATGGTTATTATTGATGAAGAAAACGGATGTATTTATGATTTTTGGGAAATGAAGTATAGTTTAGGCAGTTGGAAAGCAGGCTGGGGAAATGCACTACCTTTAAATGGAGATGGTATATTTGAAAAAGGTATGTCAGCACGAGGTTCAGGATTTGAATTATTGCAAGGGTTAATTTGGCCTCAGGAATTAGAAGCCGGTGTTATTAATCATGCACTTATTTTTAGTTATGATCATACAAAAGCGGGAGGGCCTGTATATCCGGCAACCGAAAGTGACGGAACCTCTTCAGATGCATGGGCAATTCCTGAAGGTGCATTGGTTCAATTAAACCCTGATTTAGATTTATTAAGCTTAGGGCTAAATAGCTATGAAATGATTATTGCAAAAGCATTACAGGAATATGGTATGTATTGTGCCGATGATGGTGGCGGTTTATCGCTATATGCAATAAATCCTGTTAGTTGTATAAATAACCCTTATGAGAATATATGGGGAGATCAAATTTATGTTTCGATGGATAAAATTCCGGCAGATCAATTCAGGGTATTATCTCTGCCTGCACAGAACGATGTTGAAGCGGAATTAGTGAGTAATTCATGTGCTGAATTTAATTAAGTTAGTTTTTTGTTTTCCGCTGTATTATGGGGTTCATAAAAAAGCCATATTATTTGTGTCATTTTTTTGTAATGTCTTCTATATTGTAAATAAGCAGTTTATATATTGCAAAGAATATTTGACAGGCATATAAGGACAAAACAACAACTTTTAACGAGCAGCTTTTTGAAATTTTTGGCAAAACAGGACTCTTGTTTTATACAACGTGTCACCCAAATTATAAATTCAGCAATCATAACTAACTGATAATCAGATTGCATATTTAGGTATATGAATTTATACTATTCATTTCTTCAAAACATTTAATTTCTCTGTTCGATTATACAACATAAAGCATTTAATTTTGTACAACATTTTAATAAGCTTGCATGAGATAGTGCTGTTAAGTAGTTAATAATTAGATGATTTCGCAAAATTATCTTTGCCATATAAATTAATTTATTTTGTTTTAGTGAAGATTGAAGTAATATTGTCATATCAATATATACTAATAATTAACTATATTATTTGAGTGATGAAAAGTAGAATAATAAAAATAGTGATGGCATGTATCGGATTGTTTTATTACAATCTATCTGTATCACAAAATAGCAGCTTGTTTATCCCCAGAGATATTCAAAAAACATATGATGCAAAAACACGTGATTTTTCGGGGCAACCCGGCTTGAATTATTGGCAAAACAGGGCAGATTATAATATACAGGTAGAACTTACGCCTAAAACCCGGCTGGTTAGTGGAAGCGAAACAATTAAGTATTATAATAATAGTCCTGATACATTAAAAAATATTTATTTTCATTTATACCAGGATATTTATAAAAAAGGAAATTTTAGAGATATGCCATTATCACCTGACGATATTACTAATGGTGTTACTATAAAAAAGGTTTTTATAAATGACAGTGAGGTAATTCCGGAAAAGGGCTTTAAGCCGCAGCGTTCAATATTATCAATTAATTTGCCTGAACCGGTGTTGCCTTCCTCAAATATTGAGATTAAAGTAAATTGGGAATTTACAATGCCTCATATATCAAATGTTAGAATGGGTACATATGACAAAAGTACATTTATGGTTGCTTATTGGTATCCTGCATTAGTGGTTTATGATGATATTGACGGATGGAGCACAACTCCGTTTACAGGAACACAGGAGTTTTATAACGAATTTGGCAGCTATAATGTTAAAGTTACAGTACCTGCCAACTATGTTGTTTGGGCAACCGGAGTTTTACAAAACACCGATAAGGTTTTAAATAAGAAATACGTAGAATTAATAAAAACTGCAAAACAAAGTGATGAAATAGTGCATATTATAGCTCCTAAAGACAGCCTGGAGCAAATAACATTGAAAAAGAAAAATCAAACATGGGAATTCAAAGCAGATTATATTAGTGAATTTGCATTTGCAACAAGCAATCATTATTTATGGGATGCAACCAGTTTAGTAGTTGATAGTGTTATAAACAGAAGAATTTTAGTACAAGCTGCTTATAACAGAAGCTCAAAAGATTTTTATAATGTTGCTGAAATAGCTCGAAAATCAATTTCATATTTTTCGTATGATATGCCCGGAATAGCATTTCCTTATCCGCAATTAACGGTTTTTAACGGGGGAGGAGGAATGGAATTTCCAATGATGGTAAATGATGGTTCTTTTTCCAGGCCTGCAAGTACAGTTCATGTAACATCACACGAAATTTTACATTCATATTTACCATTTTATATGGGAATTAACGAACAAAAATACGCATGGATGGATGAAGGATGGGCAGTAATGTTGCCATTTGAATTTCAACAAAAAGAAGCTGCCGGCTATCTTCCAAAAGAAAGGCTTGCAAAATCATTTAATTATTATTCAGGCAACGAAGAAGAAGTTCCTCCTATTGTACTATCTTCCTCACTCAGTGGAAAATCTTATTATGGGACTTATAGAATTGCCTCTTATACCCGGCCGGCATTTGCATACGAATTTTTAAAAGATATGCTTGGAAAAGATAGGTTTAAAGAAGCTATGGGTGAATATGTTAAACGATGGAACGGGAAACATCCAATACCTTACGATTTCTTTTTTACTTTTGATGATTTTACTAATGACGACTTAAGTTGGTACTGGAAACCATGGTTTTTTGAACAGGGATATCCTGATTTGGCTATTGACTCCGTTTCTTTTGAAAACAATATATGTACGGTTTTTATTGAGAAAAAAGGGAACCTGCCTTTACCGGTACAATTAAAATTTACGTTCGAAAATGAAAAAAATGAAAAAATTTATTTTACCGCCGATGTTTGGAAGTCTGATAAAAATATTTTTGAAGTTAAAAAGAAATTTGACGAAAAACCTATAAAAATAGAATTAGGAAACAGTGAAATTCCTGATGTAAATACTGACGATAATTATTTTGAATTTTAGTTCTGATAAATACAGAAAAATTGCGTAATATTGCAAAAGCAAAAGGCCTTCTTATTAATTTGTTTCATAATTATAAGAAGTAGTTTGTTGGTTAGTGATGGGCAAAAGCCTTGAAACACTCGTTTCAAGGCTTTTTTTATTAATTAATTGAGAAATTATTATTATTGGCAGGTTTTTTAGTTCAAATGTAAAAGTCTATTTTTGAGAAAAATTATTAAAACTTTGTTTAATCATTTATAAAACACAATATAATGAAACGTGATGATCTTGTTTTTGAAATAATTAAAAAGGAATATAACCGTCAAAAAAACGGAATTGAATTAATTGCATCAGAAAATTTTGTTAGTGAACAGGTTATGGAAGCTATGGGTTCATGCATGACTAATAAGTACGCAGAAGGATACCCCGGACATCGTTATTATGGCGGTTGCCAGCATGTGGACGAAACCGAACAACTTGCTATTGAACGATTAAAAGAATTGTATAATGCTGAGTATGCTAATGTGCAGCCTCATTCAGGTGCTCAGGCTAATATGGCTGTATTTTTAACTTGCTTAAAGCCCGGAGATAAATTTATGGGGCTCGACCTGTCACATGGTGGACATTTGTCTCATGGTTCGCCGGTTAATTCATCCGGACTTTTATACCATCCGGTAGCATACGGAGTGAAAGAAGAAACCGGTATGGTAGATTATGACATGATGGAAGAAGTTGCACTTAAAGAAAAACCAAAATTAATAGTTGGTGGTGCTTCTGCATATTCAAGAGAATGGGATTATAAACGAATGCGCGAAATTGCTGATAAAATTGGAGCATTATTAATGATTGACATGGCGCATCCGGCAGGCTTAATTGCTGCTGGCTTATTAAACAATCCGTTAGAATATGCACATATTGTTACTTCAACTACACATAAAACACTAAGAGGCCCAAGAGGCGGAATAATATTAATTGGAAAAGATTTTGACAATCCCTGGGGAAAAGCTACTAAAAAAGGTGTTGTCAGAAAAATGTCTTCGTTATTAAATTCTGCTGTTTTTCCGGGAGTACAAGGTGGCCCGTTAGAGCATGTAATTGCTTCCAAAGCAGTTGCATTTGGCGAAGCCTTAACACCGGAATTTAAAACCTATCAAAAACAGGTAAAGAATAATGCAAGTATTATGGCACAAGCTTTTATTGAAAAGGGATATAAGGTGATTTCAGGAGGCACAGACAATCATTCAATGCTTATTGACTTAAGAACTAAAGTTCCTGAAATTACAGGAAAACTGGTTGAAAATACTTTAGTGAAAGCTGATATCACAATTAACAAAAATATGGTTCCTTTCGATAGCCGTTCTCCTTTCCAAACTTCAGGGCTAAGGGTTGGAACACCTGCAATTACTACACGCGGATTAAAAGAATCTGATATGAATGTTATTGTTGATTTGATTGACAGGGTTATTATGGATATTGAAAACGAAGATTTAATACTTGATGTAAAAAAACAAGTAAATGCAATGATGTCTGACAAGCCAATGTTTGTTTCCTAATAATATAGAGTGAGGCGAACAGTAAATATATATTATTTTGTTTACTGTTCACTTCACTATTCATTTTTGTACTAAAAATATTTTTTATGGAATGGTATTTTATTCTGGCCATAATTGCAGTTGGCTTGTTTGCCGGGTTTATTAATACTTTAGCAGGAAGCGGCTCGCTGTTGACTTTGCCTTTGTTAATTTTTTTAGGATTACCGGCTAATGTAGCTAATGGAACAAATAGAATAGCTATTTTATTACAAAATATTGTTGCCGTTAGTAGTTTTAAGCAACAAAAAGCCATCAACTTTAAGGAAAATATTTGGATAACTATTCCTGCAATAATTGGTTCATTAATAGGTGCTAATTTAGCTATTAACCTTAATGAAGATATAATGAAAAAAACCATAGGCGGGCTTTTAGTATTTATGTTCTTCATTATATTATACAAACCGGATAGATGGATTAAGGGGAAGGCCGGGCTAATGAAATCAAAACCCAGTATTATTCAAATAATTGTATTTTTTTGCATTGGGTTGTATGGTGGATTCATCCAGGCAGGTGTTGGGTTTTTTCTTTTAGCCGGATTAGTATTAAGTACCGGGTTTGATTTAGTAAAAGCCAATGCAGTTAAATTATTGATTGTTCTTGCTTACACACCTTTTGCATTAGCTGTTTTTATGTACAATAACCAGATTAATTATAAAATTGGTTTAATATTAGCTATTGGAAATATGGCAGGAGCTTTTATTGCCAGCAGGCTGGCAGTAAGCTGGGGCCCAAAATTTGTGCGGTATATTTTATTAATTATTGTGTTTATTGCAGCTTTGAAATTAGTAGGTATTATAGATTGGCTTATAAAATATTAAAAGTTAACTTTATCCGGAATAAAATTGCAAGTATGAAACAGTTAACAATTCTAATCTTATTTTTCTTATCTTTTAATTTAAGTGCGCAAACTACTTGGTTTGTATCAACAAATGGGGCAGATACAAATTCAGGAACAAATGCTACTAATGCCTTTGCTACAATAAATAAAGCAATTAATGTTTCTAACTGTGGCGATAGCATATATGTTCTGGGAGGAGTATATCATGAAAAAATTAATGCATATACAGTATGCCCTGAAAATGATAGATTAATAATTCAGGGAGATATTTCAAGTCGCCCATTAATAATTGGTGATTCTCTATCTACAAATAAGTATGCAATTAGTGCTAGTGGTGATGGTTATAGATTTCGACATTTTGAATTAACAAGTCCTTATCCTGAAATATGTAGTCAATCTAATCAGGTTATTGTTGGAAATGGAGACAATTTTGATTTTATTGATGTAATTGTTAGAAATTCAGGATATGATGGAGTCAAAACTTACGGGGATTGCTCGTCTTCTGATTTTGCCGTTAATTGGAGAATAATAAATAGTCAAATTGTAAATAATGGATTAGGTTGTCCAACCAGTATATTGAATGGTGATGGAATAGATTTTACTGGTTGTAAAAATTGTATTATAAAAGGAAGTCAGGTAAAAAATAATCGAGGACATCAGATTCAGGTAAAACTCGAATCTTATAATGTTACACTTGAAGATAATTATATTGAAGGAATAAATTTGTTACAAATAGGATTGCCGGGATTAACGCCCCAATGTGATTCTTTTGCATTGAATGCTGACAGTATTTTCATACGTTACAATACTTTTTTTGCTAAAGGTGATACAAGTGGATTTGTTATTAAATTAGCTGATGTTTCAAATCTTTATATTGAAAATAACACTATTATTAAAGATAGTATCAGCAATATAGATGTTGGGTTTATCTGTTTTGGAGAATGTGCCGGAAACCCAAATTGGATGAATTATCCTCAATCTCCGGTAATTATAAGAAATAATATTTTTTATAGTATGGCTGATGTTCCATTCTATTATGGGGCTGACACAACATTTTTTGATCCGTCAAATATTTTAAATACTGAAATTACATCTGGTTATAATTTATTCTTTGATAAACATGGCAAACTTATAACTCCTGTAGATGGAAGCTTAACTTCATTTGTTTCTAATCCATTGTTCTGTAACTACCCTGTTAATTTTGAATTAAGTGGAACAAGCCCTTGTATTGATAGTGGCGACCCAACTTCTAATCAAGATCCTGACCTTTCTCAAAATGATATTGGTGCATTTTATTATCATATTCCTTGTTTTCCTGATTTTGTGGAATCTGAAAATCCTGAAAAAATTAATATTTATCCTAATCCGTCTTCCGGGTATTATACTATACAAGTAAGTGACTTACTTATTGGAGGAAAAGTAAAAATATATAATATTTTAAATCAATTCCTATTAAGTACAAATATCAATTCAAAAGAAT
>JAADFW010000057.1 GCA_013152655.1 Chlorobiota bacterium | reverse complement strand
AGTATAGCTAAATGGACTTTTAATGTTGAAAATACAGATACATTATCATTATTTTTTAATGAATTAAATAGAGAAATACCAATTTCTATTAATAATCATACAGGAATATATAAAAAGAAATTTGTTAAGAGTGTTAATTATTCGGTAAGTTTAATAAACAATGAAATTATAAAGAAGGGTATTTTAAACTATTCTATTGAAATAATAAAAGATAAATATCCCTCAATAAAAGTTAATGAATTAAAAGATTCAAGTAGTTTTTATGGAAGAATTTTCTACGGTGTAATTCAAGATGATTATGGATTAGATAGTTTGTTTTTTACACTAAAGTATTTAAATGAACAAAAAACAGAAAGAATAAATATTCCTATAAATACTGGAATTAATCAAGAATTTTATTTTCAATATAATTTTAGTGAAATACCTGAATCTACTGTTGTTGAATATTACTTTGAAGTGTGGGATAATGATAAAATTAATGGTTCAAAGAAATCAATATCTAAAATACAATCAATTACAAAACTTAGTAATAGAGAAAAAGAAAAACAAAGTGTTACAAAATTTAACAATATTGAAAAAAGCATTAATTCAGCAATGTCTTTAAGTAATGAAATTAGTAATGACCTTGAAAAAATAAGAGAAAATTTGACAAGTGAAAATATGACTGAATTTGAAAAAGATAGAGCGATTAAGAGTATAATACAAAAAAAGAAAGATTTAGAAGCGATAATAAATAATATAAAAAAAGAGTATAAGGAAAAATCTGTACTTGATAAACTTGGAATAAAGGATAAAGAAGAATTAGCTAAAAAACAACAAGAGATTGCTGATTTATTAGAAAATTTATTGACTGATGAAATAAAAAAATTAATTGAAGAATTACAAAAACTCCGAAATGAACAAGGAAAAGATAAGGAACTAAAAAGTATTGCTGAAAAAATGGAGTTTAATTTTGATGACCTGACTAAACAAATAAATAACAGCCTGGAAATATTAAAAAAAATGGAGGTTGAACGAAAGCTTGAAAAAAGTATTGAGGATTTGAATAATTTAGCTAAAGACTTGAAAAAGGAGAAATTTGAAAATAAAATAAATGATTCGATTAAGAAAAATATAGTTGAAAAAAAAGAAGAGTTTAATTCAATAATGGATGATTACAAAAAAATTCAGGAATTGAATAAAGAATTAAAAAATATGTTGCCATTAAAGGATTTCAAACAAGATAGCAATAGTATTGTAATAAATTTTGATGAAACAATAAAAAGCCTTGAGAAAAACAAAATAAATAGAGCTTCTAAAAAAAATAAAGAAAATAGCAAGAAAGTACAAGAATTAAGTGAAAAGATTAATGATATGCTGAATAATATACAAGCTCAGGCTATACAAGTAGATATAGAGTTATTAAATTCTATAATTGATAATATTACTCAATTTTCATTTGACCAAGAAAAATTAATGGTATATGGAAAAACTATCAATTCCAATAATCCATTATACTCTAAAATATATACCGACCAGAAGAATATTGCAAAAGAATTTAAATTTATAAATAAGCAAATAGATACTTTAACAGAACATACTGCTTCTATAACTAATATTATAAGGAATGACATTAATCGTATTGAACAAAAATTGTTAGAAACAAATAATTATTTTGAAAACAGGCAAAAATCAAAAATTGCTGTTAGCCAACAAATAATTATGACTTCAGCAAATAATTTATTATTAAAGTTAGATGAATTATTAAAAAGTTTAATGAAAAACAGTAAGCCAGGCAACGGGGAAAAGGATAAAAATTGTAATAAGCCGTCTAAGCCTTCTCCTGGAATAAGTGATTTAAAAAAACAACAAGAAAGCTTTAAAAGTCAACTTCAGGATATGATTAAGCAAATGAAAGAATCAAAAGAAGGAAGCCCCCAAAACGCTGAATTAGCTAAAATGTTGGCAGAACAAGAAATGTATAAACAACTATTAAACGAAATATCTAATAATAATACGATTGGGAACAATACGAGTAAAGCATTAAATGAAATAAAAAAATTGGTGGATGAAAATATTTCTGACATAATAAAAGCAAGAATTGATAATAATTTACTAAAAAGGCAAGATTTAATAAAGACAAGATTATTAAAAGCAGAACAATCTGAGAGAGAAAGAGAGGTTGAAAAACAACGGGTAGCAAAGGAAAATTTAAGTGATAAAAGAAGTAACCCTACTTCAAATTTTGAGTATAATAAAGAAAATTATAACTTTAATGAATTATTGAAAAAAAAGAATGTAAAATTTAATGAATTTTACAGGAAAAAAGCAAATAGTTATTTAAAATATTTAAGCGAAGAATCTAAATGAAGAAGGAACTAATTTTAGAATCAAAAATTGAAAATATTACATTTGTTGAGAATTTAATAGATGATATTTCTAAGGAATTTAGTATTGGTTCTGAGGTATATGGTAATATTTTGGTAGCTGTTATTGAAGCTGTTAATAATGCAATTTTACACGGCAATAAATTAGATATTTCAAAAAAATTTGGAGTTGTTGTAGAGTTAGTTGAAGAACAAATAAAATTTATTATTTCAGATGAAGGTTCGGGATTTGATTTTAAAAAAGTTCCAGACCCAACACATCCGGGAAATGTTGAAAAGCCTGATGGCAGAGGTGTTTTTTTAATGAATCATTTAGCAGACAAGGTTGAATATAATGATAAAGGAAATATTTTAATACTGCATTTTAACATAAAATAAAAGTGATAAGCTTTTTCACAGAGGGCGTTGAATTAGAGGAGATTGACTATAAAAAAATTAAAAATTGGATAGTTTTAGTTGCTAAAAACGAAAACTTTAGTATTTCTAATGTTATTTATGTATTTTCTACTGATGAATATTTATTAAAAATTAATAAGGAATATTTAAAACACGATTATTATACTGATATTATAACATTCCCATATTCAAATAATAGTAAGATTGAGGCAGAAATTTTTATAAGTATTGACAGAGTTATTGAAAATGCTAAATTGTTTAATAATTCTTTTAAGGAAGAATTATTACGAGTAATAATTCATGGCATTTTACATATAGTTGGATATAATGATTCAACAGAAAATGAAAAGAAGAAAATGCGAAAAAAAGAGAATTTATACTTAGATTATTTTTTTAATGATACAAAAATATGATGTTATAGTAGTTGGAGCTGGTCATGCTGGATGCGAAGCAGCAGCAGCAGCAGCAAAATTATGTGGTAATACACTTTTACTTACTATGGACATGACAAAAATGGCTCAAATGTCATGTAATCCTGCAATGGGTGGCATTGCAAAAGGACAAATAATTAGAGAAATTGATGCACTTGGAGGATATTCTGCTGAAATTACTGATAAATCAACTATTCAATTTAGAATGCTCAATAAGTCGAAAGGGCCTGCCATGTGGAGTCCCAGAGCGCAATGTGATAGAACTTTTTTTTCTTTGGAATGGCGAAAAACATTAGAAAACATTAAAGGGTTGGACTTTTATCAGGATTTAGTAACAGCATTAATTTTTGAAAATAAAACATGCAAAGGAGTAATAACAAAAACTGGAATTAAGTTTTATTCAAAAACGGTAATACTTACAAATGGAACGTTTTTAAATGGCTTAATGCATGTTGGTAAAGTAACTGAAAAAGGTGGTAGAAATGCTGAACCAGAATCTTATGGACTAAGTGACCAAATTGAAAAATTTGGCATTGAAAAGGGAAGAATGAAAACAGGAACTCCTGCCAGACTCGATGGAAGAACAATTAATTTTACTGAACTAATAGAACAAGAAGGAGATGAAGATAAAAAAGTAAATAAGTTTTCATATAAATTACATAAATACAAAAGATTAAGGCAACGTAATTGCTTTATCACGCATACTAGTAAATTTGTACACGATGAATTAAAAAAAGGATTTGGCGAATCGCCTCTATTTAATGGTAGAATAAAAAGTATTGGGCCAAGATATTGCCCTAGTATTGAAGATAAAATTGTGACATTTTCAGATAAAGATTCTCATCATTTGTTTTTGGAACCTGAAGGAGAGGACACAATTGAGTGGTATATTAATGGATTCTCATCTTCATTACCATGGGATATTCAATTGAAGGGTTTAAGAAAAATTAAAGGATTAGAAAATGTTAAAATATTTAGGCCTGGTTATGCCATAGAATATGATTATTTTTTACCTACGCAATTATATCATACATTAGAATCAAAGAAAATTGAGAACTTATTTTTTGCAGGACAAATAAATGGAACAACCGGCTATGAAGAAGCTGCAGCACAAGGATTAATAGCTGGTATAAATGCTGCAAAAAAAATTAAAAATGAAGATGAATTTGTTTTAAAAAGAGAAGAAGCATATATTGGAGTATTAATAGATGATTTAGTTACTAAAGGTGTTGATGAACCTTATAGAATGTTTACTTCAAGGGCTGAATTCAGAATACTTTTAAGACAGGATAATGCTGATGCCAGACTAAGTGAAAAAGGGTATAGCATTGGATTATTAGCAAAAGATGATTATAATAGGTTTTTAAGAAAAAAGAAAGAAATAAATATTGTAATTGAATTTTGTAAAAAATATAGTGTTTCACCAAACGAAATAAATAATTTTTTAATAGCTAACAAAACACAACCTATTAAACAAAGAATAAAACTTGAAAGAATAGTATTGAGACCACAAGTAGATTTATTTAATTTATACAAGGAAATAGAAGATTTTGTAAGTTTAGTAAATAATTTTACTGAAGACAAAGAAGAAATATTGTCTTCTGCTGAAATTATATTAAAATACGATGGATATATAACGCGTGAAAAAATAGTTGCTGAGAAAATAAAAAGATTAGAAAACATCAGGTTAAACCGTGAGTTTGATTACGACAATCTTAAATCTTTATCAACTGAGGCAAAACAAAAACTTAATAGAATAAAACCTTCAAACATTGGACAGGCTTCAAGAATATCTGGTATTTCACCATCAGATATTAATGTAATACTAATAAGCATCGGAAGGTAGTGTTCCACGTGGAACAATTTGTCGGTTTTGTCAGGTAATGTTCCACGTGGAACGTCAAACAGGGAAGATAAATAAATTGTTATGGCCAATATAGTAGATTATATAATAATTGGATCTGGGTTTGGAGGCAGTGTTGCTGCACTTAGACTTGCAGAGAAGGGATATTCTGTAGTTGTTTTAGAAAAGGGGAAGAGGTTTAAAACAGAAGATTTCCCCAAAACGAACTGGAACTTAAGAAAATATTTATGGATGCCGGGACTTGGGTTTAGGGGTATTCAAAACCTTACATATTTTAAGAATGCTTTTATTTTAAGTGGTTGCGGTGTTGGCGGAGGAAGTTTGGTTTATGCAAATACACTTATGAAACCACCTAAAGCATTTTTTATAAATGAGCAGTGGCGTGAGTTTAATGATTGGGAATCAATTTTAGAACCACATTATGAAACAGCAGGATTTATGTTAGGTAGAACTAAGCTTGTTGATAAAAACCCTGAGGACAATATTTTGCACGAAGTTGCAGCAGGTCTGGGAAAAAAAGATTCATTTGATAATGTTTATGTTGGCGTAAATTTTAACAAAGAGAAGGAAGGGCAAGATCCTTATTTTAACGGATTCGGGCCAAAAAGAAATGCATGTACACTCTGTGCCGGGTGCATGGTTGGTTGTCGTGATAATGCAAAAAACACCCTGGACAAAAACTATCTTTATTTTGCAGAAAAACTAGGCGCGGAAATAATTCCAAATACGAAGGCATATAAAATTGAATATGATGGAAAAACATATAATATTAGCGTAAAAAGCAAAGGGAAGAAAAAGTATTTTAGAGCTAAAGGGGTTATTGTTTCAGGAGGAGTACTTGGCACATTAGATTTATTATTAAAGCAGAAATATAAATATAAAACCATGTCAGGAATTTCCGGTACACTTGGAAATAAGCTGAGAACCAATTCTGAAAGTTTGTGCGCAGCAACATTTTCTGATATTAAGTTAAATAATGGTGTTGCTATTAGTTCAATATTTAAACCTGACAATAACACTTATGTTGAAATAGTAAAATATCCTACGGGATCAAATGTTATGAGAAGTTTGTTAACTATTGCTGTAAATGACTCTAAAAACACAAAATTGAGAAAATTCAATTATTTTTTTAAAGTATTAGTAAACCCAATTCTGTTTTTGCGAATGTTCTTTAATCGTAAATGGGCTGACAATACAATTATTTTTTTGGTAATGCAAACAGTTGATAATTCAATGAAAATGGTATTGAAAAACAGATTTTTCAGAAAGAAACTATCAATTGTGAATAAAGGACAAAAAAAAGTACCGGCATATATTGCTGCCGGGCAAAAAGTAATGAGAAGCTACTCAAAAATAGCAAATGCAATTCCACAAAATGCAATAACAGAAATTTTATTTAATACACCCTCAACGGCGCATATACTTGGTGGGTGTCCAATGGGAAATTCTGTAGAAGAAGGAGTGGTAGATAGAAATTTGAGTGTTTTTAATTATCCAAATATGTATATTGTAGATGGGTCTGTAATTCAAGGCAATCTTGGTGTAAATCCGAGCTTTACAATAACAGCTCTTGCAGAATATGCTATGAGTAAAATTCCTGAAAAGAAAGGAAATGTTGTTATGTCGGTAAAAGATAGAATTAATGAAAAATGAAATACAAGAGATGAAACAAGTGTTAGGTAACATAAATGAAATAATTAATGCACAAAAACTGTTTTTTAAAAGAGGGAAAACACAAGAAGTTAAATTTAGAGTAAGTGCATTAAAAATATTGAGAAATACTATTCTACAAAATGAAGATAAGCTCTATGAAGCATTATGGAATGATTTACATAAGACAAAAATAGAGAGTTTTTCTACTGAAATTGGCCTGGTTTTAAAGGAAATTGATTATACAATTAAAAACTTAAAAAAATGGACAAAGCCCAAAAGAATAAGTAATTCATTAATTCATTTTAAATCGAAAAGCTATATTTATTCTCAACCATATGGAAGAGTGTTAATTATTGCACCATGGAATTACCCCTTTTTATTATTAATCAATCCATTAATTGGTGCAATAGCAGGAGGAAATTGCATAATATTAAAACCATCTCCTTATTCTGCTAATACCGCAAAAGTAATGAATGAGATGATTAATAGTGTGTTTAAACCCAATTTCATTGCTGTTTTACTTGGTGGCAGAGAAATGAATAGTGCATTATTAAATGAAAAGTTTGATTATATATTTTTTACGGGAAGCAAATATTTAGGGAAAATTGTAATGAAATCTGCTGCTGACAACTTAACTCCGGTAACGTTAGAACTTGGAGGGAAGAGTCCTTGTATTGTTGATAAAGATGCAAATATTCCTCTTTCTGCAAAAAGAATTATATGGGGAAAATTTTTAAATGCAGGACAAACATGTATTGCCCCAGACTATATTTTAGTAGCAAAAGAAAAGGAAACAGAACTTTTAAGTGAATTAAAGAGGCATATTATTATAAGATGGGGAGATAACCCAATTATAAATGATGAGTATCCTAGAATCATAAATAATCAGAATTGTGAAAAGCTTGTAGGCCTGACTAAAAATGCAAACATTTATTATGGAGGTGATTATAATGTAGAGAAAAGATATTTTTCTCCAACAATTCTACAAAAGGTTAAAAACGACGACTCAGTAATGAGAGAAGAAATATTTGGGCCAATATTACCGGTCTTAACTTATGATGATTTAGACGATGCGTATGAATTTATTAATAAGAGGCCAAAACCGTTGGCATTTTATTTTTTCTCGAAAAATAGGCGAAAACAAAAACAGGCTATTAAAAAAACCATAGCAGGAGGCAGTTGTATTAATGATACAATAATGCATATTGCAAGTAATAAATTACCTTTTGGAGGAGTAGGAGAAAGTGGAATGGGAAATTATCATGGCAAATATAGTTTTGATACATTTACGCATAAAAGAAGTGTAATTTATAAAGCACTGTGGATTGATATTCCAATTAGATACAATAAGGATAAATTTTCATTTTGGATTATAAAGAAACTATTTAAAAGATAAAGCATATAGATAATAATTGGTTTTAAGGCAATGAATAAATCGAATTTTTAACCTATAAACGGTTAAGATCTTCAAGTGAATTCAAGTTGGCGAATAAATTAGGATTATAAAAAGGTTGTTTCTTTGAAATTTCAACATAATTATGCTTTAAGGACTTAATTGCTTTTGACGGAGAATAAATTCCAGCATTAATAAAATGCTCAAATGTAGTATAGGTGTGTTTTTTATAAATTCCAATAATCGGCTCTGTAATACCTTTATGTATGGGAATCGTGATATCAAAACCTTTTGAAAAAGTCAATAAATAAATAAAAAAATCAGGTGATAAAAAAGGAGTATCACAACTAACAACAATGTTGAGAATAGTATTACTTTTTTTTAAACAAGAATATATTCCACCAATAGGGCCAACCCCCGGATATTTATCTTCAACAATTTCTGTATTTAAAAAAGAATATTCTGCTGAATTACTGCTAATTAATATTGTTGATGAAATAGGAGTTAGGGAATTGTAAACATGCTGAATTAAGGGAAGGCCATTTAATTTCATTAATGCTTTATTTTGCCCCATGCGTGTACTTTTTCCTCCGGCTAATATTATAGAAGTAACATTATTTATTTCCATTGTTTAATTAAATTAATGTGCTTCTAACCAATTATTTCCAGAACCTATTTCTATTATTAATGGAACATTTAAAATCAATGCATTTTCCATTTCTGCTTTAATAATTGTCTCAATAGATTCTTTTTCAGAAATATGAGTATCAAAAACAAGTTCATCATGAACTTGTAAAATCATTTTTGATTTATACGAATTATTGTGTAATTGATCGGCAATTCTAATCATTGCTATTTTTATTATATCAGCTGCAGACCCCTGAATGGGAGCATTAATGGCATTTCGTTCTGCCATTCCTCTTATTACTGCATTTTGGGAGTTAATATCTCTTATGTAACGCCTTCTTCCTAAAAGTGTTTTGACAAAACCGTTTGCACGTGCAAAAGCAATGGTGTTATTCATATATGTTTTGATTTCTGGAAACTGATAAAAATAATTGTCAATTAATTTTTTTGCATCAGTTCTTGAAATATCTAATCGTTGTGAAAGCCCAAATGCTGATATGCCATAAATAATACCAAAGTTTGCTGTTTTTGCATTTCTTCTTTGCTCAGAAGACACTTCACTTAAAGGAATATTGTAAATTTTTGCAGCTGTTGCTTTATGAATATCAGAGTTAGATAAAAATGCCTGAATCATATTAGTATCATTACTAATGTGAGCCATTAACCGCAATTCAATTTGTGAATAATCGGCAGAAATAAGAATATGTTTAGAATCAGAAGGAATAAATGCTTTTCTAATTTTTCTGCCTTTTGCTTCGCGAATAGGAATGTTTTGTAAGTTTGGATTAGTTGAACTTAGCCTTCCTGTTGCTGCAACAGTTTGATTATATGAAGTATGTATCTTTCCAGTTCTGGCATTAATTAGTTTTGGAAGGCTTTCAACATAAGTATTCAGTAATTTACGTAAAGACCTGAATTCTAATATTAAGGGAATAATTTCGTGTTTATTTACTAATCGAGCTAAAACGTCTTCACTGGTTGAAAATTGTTTTGATTTAGTTCGCTTAGCATTATCTATAATTTTTAAGTGACTGAAAAGCACCTCTCCAAGTTGTTTAGGAGATGATATATTAAACTCCATCCCGGCAAGCGTGTGTATTTTTTTTTCCAACTGAATAATTTCTTGCCTTAATTCATCAGCAAATTGATTTAAACTTGTATCGTTAATAGAGATGCCGCTATATTCCATTTCACAAAGAACGTTAATAAGGGGCATTTCAACATTTGTGAAAAGGGGCAATAGATTATGATCTTCTAATTGCTTTTCGAAAATGTTTTTTAATTGTAATGTAATATCAGCATCTTCTCCTGCATATTCTTTAACCTTTTCAATAGCAATATCCTTCATATTCAACTGGCCGTTACGCTTTTCGCCAATTAATGATTCAATAGAAACAGGACTATAATTTAGATACTTTTCAGAAAGAAAATTTAAATTATGTTTTTGATCAGGCTCTAATAAATAATGGGCAATCATTGTGTCAAAATATTTACCTGTTACCTGAATGCCGTGAGAACGAAGCATTGAAATATC
The DNA here is from genome assembly GCA_013152655.1 of Chlorobiota bacterium. Taxonomy (GTDB): domain Bacteria; phylum Bacteroidota; class Bacteroidia; order Bacteroidales; family B39-G9; genus JAADFW01. The sequence goes on along the minus strand of JAADFW010000057.1, from coordinate 19,732 downwards.
AAATTTCAAATTTTGGCCAATTTTTAAAATATGTGGATTCGTGAATAGTGGCTTGAATTTATCCAGAATAATTTTTGACTTCTTTGTGTCTAAAGAGATTGGGACATACCAGGCTTCGTGTTCTTTTATGGAAAATGAAATACCAATTAATTTATCTTCATATATGTTTAAGCCGGTTGTTTCTGTATCAAAACAAAAAGAATTTTGTTTGCTAAGTAATGAAATAAGTTGGTTTATTTTATCATTATCGTCTGCTAAGATGTAATTATGTTTTGTTGTTGCAATTGTAGCGAATTTACTATTGCTAATTAAATCAGAATTTGTATCAATATTGTCAAACAGGCTATATTGCCTGGGGTTATTGTTCTGAATATCAGCCCCTTTAGTAATTCTGGCTAAAATATTTCTAAACTCCAATTCTCCAAATTTTTCTTCAAGAAGGTTATAATTAGGCTCTTTCACAATAAGGTCGTTTAATTCAATATCAAGAGGAACAGATGTAACTATTGTTGCAAGTTTTCTTGATAATTCAATTTGATCTTTAAATGAAATAGCATTTTCTCTTTGCTTGGGCTTTAATGCATCTAAATGTTGATACATTCCTTCAATAGTGCCATAAGAGCCAATTATTTTTTTAGCTGTTTTTTCACCAATTCCTGGTGCCCCGGGAATATTATCAGAACTGTCTCCCCATAATGCCAGAATATCCACAACTTGTTTTGGGTCATTTATTTCAAACTTTTCATTTACTTCTTTTACACCCCAAATTTCAGCTTCATTTCCTGAACGTTTAGGTTTATACATTTTAATGTTTGGGGTTACTAATTGTGCATAATCTTTATCCGGAGTCATCATAAATGTTTCAAAACCTTCTTTTTCAGCAAGAAAAGCAATGGTTCCAATAATATCATCTGCTTCAAAGCCGGGTTTAGCAATTTGAGTAATGTTAAAATATTCAATTACTTGCTTGATATGTGGAATGGAAATACGCAAGTCTTCTGGCATTGCCTCTCTGTTTGCTTTATATTTTGAGTACATTTTATGCCTGAAAGTTGGTTCTTTGGAATCAAAAACAACACAAATATGACTAGGCTTCTCTTTATGTAATATTTCAATTAATGAATTTGTAAAACCAAATATAGCTGAAGTATTAAGCCCTTTAGAATTGAATCTGGGATTTTTAATGAATGCAAAATATGCTCTGTAAATTAAAGCGTATGCATCAAGAAGAAAAAGTTTTTTTGCTTCAGGAATTATAGTGTTTGTTTCAATAGCATTATTTTCTTGTTTTATTTTATCAGACATAACTTTATTTTATAAAGAATTAATTATCAGACTTAAACCAGTCAGCATAAGAAGTAGTGGTTTCATATAAGCGAACACTAAATAGTTCTGAATTTTCAGGAAAGCTACTTTTAAGCTTATTAACAATATCAAGCAAAATGTTTTCACAAGTTGGTTGATAATCAACAACTAGCATTCTATCAAACATTTCATTAGTACTATAAAAATTACTGATTTCGGCCTGCCTGTTTACTAAAAACGCGTGATCTAATTTATCTATAATAATTGTATTAACAATTTGTTTAAGGTCAGTAAAGTCAATTAGCATACCGTTTTTGGGATTGTTTGTGTCGTTAATAGGAATTCCTATAACTGTAATAATAAGTTTATACGAATGGCCATGTATGTTTTTACATAAACCATCATAATTCCACAAGGCATGAGCCGCTTCAAAGTGAAATTCTTTACTTACTCGTATTTTCGTCATAATAAAAATAATGTTTAATAGGATTATTCAAATGTAATAAAAAAGCTAATTGGTATGATAAGCCCAATTAGCTTTAAAACATTCTTAACAAAAGGTTTTGAATTTTGAAAGTTTATATAATCATATTCTATACCGTACACTTACTAACACATTCAACAATATTGCTTAATCTCTGGTGTTTTAAAAAGTAAAAAGTATTTTTCCCTTCGCGTGAAGAGGATAAAACGCCTTTATCTTTTAAAATACCCAAATGATGTGATGTGGTAGATTGTTCAATTTTTAATAATTCATGAATTTCAGTAACAGTAAGTTTTTTTCCATCTTCCAGATAACTCAGAATTGCAATTCTCATAGGGTGTGCAATTGCTTTCAACATATTTGCGGCCTGTTCTAATTGTAAAGGCTGTAAATCTTTTAATTTCATCTTGCTTATCTTATAAATTTATACAAATTCAAATATATAAATATCTAATTATAACACAAATGATATTCGTCATATTTAACTCATAATCTTATATTTGCTACAGTTATTTGCAAAAAAGATTGTTAACTTTTAAAAAATTACATATGAACATCACATGGAACGATTTTGAAAAAATTGATATTAGAACAGGAACAATTGTTGAAATTAAAGATTTTTCAGAAGCTAAAAAACCGGCATATAAACTTAAAGTTGATTTTGGAAGCTTAGGAATAAAAAATTCAAGTGCTCAAATAACTGACTTTTATTCTAAAACAGATTTAATGAATAAACAGATAATTGCAGTCGTTAATTTTCCTGTAAAGCAAATAGCAAATTTCTTTTCAGAATGTCTTATTCTGGGCGTATATAATGAGAATAATCAAGTTGTTTTGCTAAATGCGGATAAAAAAGTATCAAATGGATTAAAAATTGGATAGGAAAAACACAAAAAACCGGAACTTTTATTAGTCTTACAATAAACAAATTTGTGTTTGAGGCAAATTAAAACCATCCAAATTTAAATGATAAAAAAGCACCGGGACTTGAAAAATCACCATCATTGTATCCAAGAGTATTGACTCCGGTTACCAATGTGTAATCGGCTCCAATTCCGACTCTTAAAAAGTGAGTGACATTCATTTCCAGCTCTAAAATCGGATTGAGCACAAAAATATTATCATTTAATACAGGAAATGTTTCTGAGTCGGAAACAGAAACAGTACCCCACCCAAATTGTAATATAAAGGTAGGATGAATAGCAGCATTGCCGTTAAACACATAACCTGCAAAAAGCCCACCATGTCCAAAATCAATTTCTAAATTAGAAATTCTACCGGCATAATTTTGTGTGAAAACAGTATCATTTATTTTGTTTGGGTTAAGAGGAGTACGTGTTGTTTTGCCAATACCATAGCCACCAAACAAAACTTTATTATTAAGAATTACGCCACCGCCACCACCCATCATGTGAGCAAAATTGCCGGCAATAGTATTAAAACTCATAAATGGCCCACCAAAGCCACTTATTGTGAATTCTTCGTCACCAAAAATGGTTTTAAAATCATCATCTTGTGCCTGAATAGCAATAAATGTAAAAAGAATGAGGGTTAAGGAAATTACTTTTTTCATAATTTTAAATTTGTAAAAAAAGTGAGAAAAACTGGTTTTATAAATGACAATATATTTTAGTTAAAGTTGCATGCAATTTAAAAACTATATTTTATTCTCAAAAAACCAATATACATATTGGTTCGACTTGATTGGCCTGTATTAATGCTAAAAAACTGAGTAAATACTGAAAAGTCCAGATTATCTGTTAAAGAATAGGAAAATGAAGGCCCGGTGAAATATCCTTTCAGGTCGGGATAATAAATGAAAGAAACCGTTGCGTTAAACAATGGATTAAACGGGTAACTTATTTGTGCAAACCATGAGTGCTTTGAAAAACCCAGATTTTTAGCACCTAAAGGAGTTGTTATAAAGGATTGTGAAGCTAAATTATTATTTAAATTAATTGGTTTTTCATCATAAAGAGCTTCAGCCTGTACAAATAGTGAATTATTGAAAGTATAATCTAAGGAAACTGACATTAAAAACTGATTGGTTGAATTAGCAACTTTTTCTTTTTGTTGAAAATAACTGAATTCACCTCTAAACCCAAACCCTTTAATGTTTCCTTCCCATCCGGCACCATAAACTAAATCTGTTTCATTCATTAAACCGGCAAGAATTTGTAAGTCATAGTTTAAAACATTTAAGTGAATTAGGCCTGCTGCAGTAATTTTTTGTGCACTATCAATTTTTGTTACCAGCTCTACAGACGAAGTAACTCCTGTATAATATTGTATTCTCAGAGCATCACTTCCTGGTTTTTCTACATAATCAAAATCAAAAAAGGAATAACTATTAAAAATATCGTTTGGATTCCACACAAAAGTCCTTCCCCAATTTATGCGCTGGCGGCCTAAACTAATGTTCCAGTTTCCTTTTGAAAAGTCAAGAATAACCCTGTCAACGGTTGAGTTAAAGAGGAAAGATTGTTTTTTTATGAGATTTTTAGACAAAAAGCTAAAACCATCATAGTTATTAATATAATTAGCATAACCAGGAATATATTTTACATTATCGCCCCAGATAAACCGATTTCTAATTTCTAATGTAAAACTTAAATAGTCATTAGGATACCACTTGAAATTTAGTCTGTTATGAATTAAATTATCGTTAATCCAATTACTGTCAGGATGTGAAAACAAAACTGTTTGCATATTAGAAATATATCCATTTAATGACCAGTTTTTTTGTTTTTCCTGAGAAAACAGAGATAAGTGTGTGATAATTAATAAGATATAAGTTGTAATGGCAGATAATTTTCTCATTTTATTGTACGTTATTTTCTCTCATCACTAATAACTTTTCCATCTTCAACAGTAATAACTCTGTGAGCTTTTTTAACAACACGAGCGTCGTGTGTTGAAAAAATGAAAGTAATATTTTCCTCTTTGTTGAGTTTTTCCATAATATCCAGTAAATTTTCTGTGGATTTTGAATCTAAATTTGCAGTTGGTTCGTCTGCTAATACAAATTTTGGTTTAGAAGCCAATGCCCTTGCAACGGCAACACGCTGTTGTTGTCCACCGGAAAGTTTTGATGGGCGGCTATTTATTCTGTCACCCAGCCCAACGGCTATGAGTAATTCTTTTGTTCTTTTTTCCCTGTCTTGTTTAGACACACCCTGCAAGTGCATAATAAACTCAACATTTTCTTTTGCTGTTAAAACGGGAATTAAATTATAGGCTTGAAAAACAAATCCGATATTTCGCATACGGAAATCAATTAATTTACCGGCTTTTAGTTTGTTAATTTCAGTTCCTCCAACAATTATTTGTCCTTCGGTAGGAGAGTCTAATCCACCTATCATATTTAGTAGTGTTGTTTTCCCGGAACCTGACGGGCCAACAATAGCAGCAAATTCTCCCTGTTCAAAACTTAAATTAATTCCATTAACTGCATGAACTTTAACCTCTGATTCATTATAAATTTTATGTAAGTTTTTGATTTCTATAACACTCATGATTATATATTTAATGTTTTTAAAAGTTTTGTTTATTTATTCTGTTCGTAAAGCTTCAGCCGGATCATTTCTCAAGGCTTTTATAGCCGGATATATAGCAGCAACTATTCCTGTAAGTATTACTAATACTGTTACTATAAGAATCATTTGAAAATTAACACTTGTATAAACACGCGAGTCCCAGCCTATAGCCGATAATCCTTGAGAATACCATGTAAGATTAATAGGATGAAGAGAAAAATATTTGGCTATGATAGTTCCGAAAATAATTCCAACAATGCCTCCTGTTAAAGTTAGGAAAATAGTTTCAAGTACAATCATATTAAAAACACGTAATCTGTTCATTCCCACGGCCATAAGCATGCCAATTTCTTTAACGCGCTCAAGTACAACCATAAGCATAGTGTTTACAATTCCAAAACCCAAAGCAAATAATATAATAACAATAAAAATGTACATATAAACATCCATTAATGCCGACATATATCCTAATTCAGGCTTTAATGTTTGCCAGGGAAGAATTTCAAGACTTGGATATTCTTTTGATAAATTCTTCGAAACATCATTTGCCGTTAAATTGTTGTAAAGATTAATTGCAATTTCGTGGTTTGTATTTTTGGGTATTTCTGTAAGTTTCTGTAAATCTGTAAATTTGATATATACATTTAATTCATCAAGTAATGAATTGTTCGTATTATAAATACCGGCAATTCTACAAGCAGCTCCTGTAATGTTGCCTTCAAAATCCTGAAAGGTTAATATTATTTTTGAATGCAGGCGAAGGTTTAGTTTTTCTGCAAGTTTTTTGCCAACAACAACAGGATTTCTTTTAACTCCTTTAAAATATTCACCCTCAATAATTTTATTATGTATAGTTGTAACTTTACTTTCAGCTTTCGGATAAACACCAATTAGCTTTATGCCACTGGAGGTTTCAGCAGAAGCAGCCATTGCATTTATTATAATTCTTCGTGAAACATTTGCAATAGCCGGGTTTTTCTGCAAATTATTTATTAAAGAATCGCTGTTGTCAATCAGAAGGTCAATTTCAGAAGATTCACGAAATCCGGGCTGATGAATCTGTATGTGTGAAATTTCTGTTTCAATGGCTGATTCTATTCTCTGATCAGTCATTCCTTTCATAAATGCTGTAGAAAATACACCGGCAAAAATACCTAAAGCAATTGCTGAAATAACAACAATACTTCTTGTTTTATTTCGCCAGACATTTCTCCAAGATATACTCCAGATCATAATTGTAAAAGAGTTAAGTTATTGTTTTTAAATTAAATAATAGCAGTTTATCCTTTTAATGCTTTAACAACGTTTAATTTATTAATATTAGTAAGTGGCAAAAAGGCAATTAAAAAAGTAATTACAAACACAATGATTACCTGATTGTAAAAAACCATTGCTTTCCACGAAAACTTCATTAATGGTTCAACTCCTATGTCAATCATAGTTTTTGCCGCATCTCCTGTTAGAACAATTGGGTGGGCAAAATAATAAGCAATTGTTGGAATGCTTACTAAAAACCCGAGCACAACACCCAGTAAACCAATCATTAATGTTTCGTAAAACAAAATTTTGCCAAGTTTTGTTTTTTGCATTCCTATAGCAATCATAACACCAAATTCTCTTTTCCGTTCATTAAGCATCATTAATATAGTTCCGAAAATACCGAAAGAGATTATCATATATAAGATAATTTTCATTATTACACCTCCGGCTTTATCGCTTTCAATCATATTTACCATTTCAGGAGACATTTCATCCCAGGTCATTATACGATATGGAGAATTTATTATTTTAGAAAGCTTCCTTTTGGCTTTTGGTAAATGAGATTGATCTTTAACCATTAAAACAAGCGATGTTAAGAAACCTTCTGCAGAATAAAACTGTTGGCAATTTTTAAGCTCCATATATACAAATCCTTTACTGAGTTCCGGTGATGGAAAATCGAGAATTCCACGCAAAACAAATTTTCCTGCCGCCCCTGACCCATGATAGCCCTGGCTTAATAAAACAATTGTATCATTAATGTTTGCTTTTAAGTATTTGGCTAATAATTTTCCCATTAATATTCCGTCATCATTTGACGATAAATAATTTCCTTCTTTTACCCATTTTGATAAACCGGTTAAATTATTTTCATTTTCCGGTTCAATTCCAACAACAACTGCACCTTGTGATAAATTTTCAGTTGAAATAAGGGCAAATGATTCCAGGCGAGGAGTTATTTGAGTTATTTCAGTAACCGATTTAATTGTAGAGATTAAGCTGTCAGTTAACTGAAAAGAATTATTAATGGTTTTGTTTTCCCAATAATCTTCATTTTGTATTTGTATATATCCCGAATAAAATTTAACAATATTATCAATCATTCCTGAATAAGAACCTTGTTGCATTGATGTCATAAAAGTTGAGAGAAAAACACCAAAAAAGATAGATGCTACAGTGATAAAAGTTCTTTTTTTATTACGCCATAAATTTCTCCAGGCTATTTTAACATTATTCATTTTGTTTTTAGTTTAATATTTTAATTATTAATCTATTAACTTTAATTATTTAATTAATAATAATCGTGTTTTTATCGTATTTTTTTCATGTTTTGAATAGAAAAGAAGCTGTCATCAATATCGATGTTAAATTTTATTTTTTTAAACTCCATTGTCGTTTTTTGTCCTTCTTTTTCTGCAGGAACAATTTCAAAATACGTTGGAATAGTCCGGTCTCCAACATTTTTTATATTTGAAAGATTTTCAGAATTTATTAAAAAATCATCTTCGTCGTAATATTCATTTTTAAGAGTAATGAATTCATTTTTAGCAACCCATGTAATAATTTTTCCCCAAACAACAGGAGAATCTTCATGTGGAATAAGCAAAATTTTATAGCATAAATAGCCTTCAATTGTTTCTTCTCCAATAATAGAGTGGTCATAATCTGCTACTATTGATGATTCTTTCACAAGATCATCGTTTGTAACATCAGAACCCATCCATGATTGCATCATCATTGATGGTGGAATTTTTATCATACGCTGTATAGATGGAATCCAATTCCACATTTCTTTTTCTCTTTTTAAAAAAACTTGCCCTTTTTCTTTGGCAGGATATGTAACATAAAGTAATGAATAGTCAGGGTTTTTTGACCACATTTTAAAAGATAATGACCTTTCCCATTTAGGCCTGATTACTTTCATGTCCATTTCTGTATAGCTGGTTATGCCTCTCATTTTATCATTGGCTTTTTTAACAATTTCTTTTGCCGTAAGTTCTTGTGCAACTATTTTACTATTATATCCGGCAATTAGGAAAAAGATTATTGTAAAGAAAATAGGTTTTTTCATTTTCAACTGTTTTATAATGAATAAATAGTATAAATTTTTTCTAAAGAGGCGTTAAGAGGAAAGTTTGCAGGATCAATAATATAATGCATGCCAATTCCGTCTAACAAGGCAGCAATAAAACGTGCTTCAGCAACAGGGTTTTTATAATTATTACGCTGAAAGAAATCTAAAAAAACGGCAATATAGGGTTCAAGATATTTTAAAAGATATTTTTCAACAACAGTTAATACAGACGGCTGTAGGAGTAATGAAAAATATATTTTCCAAAAAGAGAAGTTTTCTTGTAGTAAAACAAACGATTGTGAAATAAAATAGCGCATTTCTTTTTTTGTTAAAACACCATCTCCGTCTATATCAAAAAGTTTAGTGAAATTTTCCATTCCGTTTATAATTATTTGCTGTAATAAAGATTCTTTACTGTCAAAATAATTATAAAGCAGTCCTTTAGAAATAGCTGCTTTTTTTGCTATATTGCTTATAGTGGTAGAATGATAGCCATTTTCTGCAAAAAGCTCAAGAGAGGTCATCATAATAAGATTTCTCTTATTTTCTCTAATTTCTTTATTCTGTTTTTCTGTTTTAGGCGACATTATATCAATATATTAAAAGCTTAAGTTGTAATCAATTATTTAAAACCGCATTTTTATGACTGAACAGCCATTCAAAGATAAGAATAAAACAAACCAAAAACCAAATAATATTTGACTAATTTCATTAAATAGATTAAACCTCTGAAAATAAAGCCATTGTTAAAAGCAATTCCTTTTAACGGCCTCTCTTTCTCATCGTTGGTGATTCCTCCACACTACCATGTGTTTGGAATAACAGCTTTGACTACGGACAGTAAAATTTGCAGGAGATTATTCTCTTTAGCAGTTAATGTTATATAAAACTTTCAATTTCTTGCAAGCACCGTTCTTTTTCTTCAATAAAACCCATGTGTCCTGATTTTTCAAGTAAAACAATATAGTTCTTTTGAGGCAGGTTGATTCTGGATAAAATATCACTTGAAATAAAATTATCTTTTAATCCAATAAAATACAGAAAAGGCAAACTTGTACTTTTTAAAACCGCTGTTTTATCTAAACGTGTTTTCATTCCGTTTAATGCTGCAATTATTCCTTCGGGAGGTGTTTTTTTTGCAATTTCAATACCTTTCTCAATTTCCTTTTTAAAGAAACCAACATTTTCAGGGGCAAAAGTTTTTGGAACATGTTCATTATAAATAATATTTGCTTTACCTGCTTTTACAAGTTCAATTTCTCGTTCCCTGTTTTTCTTTTTTTCAATACTGTCGGCAAAAGGAGAAGAGTGTAATAAACAAAAGCCACTTAGTAAATGAGGATACATTTCTAAAAAAGATAATGTAACATAGCCTCCCATTGAATGCCCAATTAAAAAACACTTATTAACCCCGCATTGTTGTAAAACAGCTTGTACTACATCAGCCATTAAATCCATAGAATGAATTTCAGAAATACAGCCGGATTTACCGTGTCCGGGTAAATCTATTCTGATAACCCTATATTTTTCAACAAGAGAAAGAGCAAAATCATCCCAAACATTTAATGATTCTAAATATCCATGTAATAACACAATTACATTTCCGGATCCTGAATCTTTATACCTAATCAGGTTGTCCCTGAAATTCATCATTTTTATCATAATTGGTATTGTTTTTATTAATTATAATTTAATTAACGTTTCATTATTTTTTCAATTTCATTAATTTCAACAGGTATTGATTCTGTTAAATTGATATTTCCATCCTGAGTGATAAGTATATCATTTTCTAATCGTATTCCTGTTTTTTCTTCTTCTATATATATGCCTGGTTCACAGGTTAGTACCATACCCGGCTTAAACGGTTCATCTTTTGAGCCAACATCATGGACGTCTAATCCTAAAAAATGCGAAACACCATGCATTAAGTATTGAGTAACAGCAGGATTTTCCGGATTTTGACTCTTTATTTGTTCTTTTGTCAGCAACCCAATTTTTACCAATTCGTTTTCCATTATTGATGTTACTTTTTTGTTTAATTTATTTATAGTCATTCCCGGAGCCATTAATTTCATAGCTTTTTTAAGAACAAAAAGAACGCTATTATAAATTTGTTTTTGCCTTGTACTGAATTTTCCATTTACCGGAATTGTTCTGGTACAATCGGCAGCATAATTAGCATATTCTGCACCAAAATCCATAAGTATTAAATCTCCACTTATACATTCACAATTGTTTTCAATATAATGCAACGTGCAAGCGTTTATTCCCGAACCCACAATTGGGGCATATGCATGTCCTGATGATCGGTTTATTGTAAATTCATGACTCATTTCTGCTTCTATTTCAAATTCATAAACTCCCGGATTAGCGAATTGTAGTACTCTAAAAAAAGCTTTTTTAGTAATCTCACAGGCCTTTTTAATAAGTTCAATTTCGGCAGGGCTTTTAATTGTTCTTAATTTGGTTATTTCAGGAGCTAAACGAATATAATTATGATTTGGAAATAGCTTTTTTATACTTATAATAAATCGGGAATCTCTAAGGTCTAATTCTGTTGAAAATTTTGTATATTCATTACTATTTAAATATATATTTTTTGCTCCTAAAGCCAATTCACGAAAAACAGCGTTAAACTCTTCAAGCCAATAAATAGTTTTAATCCCGGAAATATTTTGTGCTTCCTCTTTTGAGTATTTATGTCCTTCCCAAATTTCAGTTGATTTATTGGGTTTAATAACAAAAAGAACTTCGTGAAATTTTTTATTATTGTGAAAAGGGCAAAGTAACAGAATGGTTTTTTCCTGTTCAATTCCGCACAAGTAAAATAAATCTGAATTTTGTCGAAACGGGTATAATTGGTCTCCATTTCTGGGCATTTGATCATTAGAGTTAATGATTGCAATTGATTCTTTTTCAAGAGATTCAATAAGGCTTTTCCTGTTATTAATAAACATTTGGGAGCTAATATTATTATATCTCATTGTTTTTTAGATTTATTTTAAATAATTTATTTACTATCTTAATTTTTGTGAATAGTTATCTAATAATCTACATTTGTTCACTATTCACAAAAAACAATTTATTGCAATTTAACTAAAAACATAAAAAAATATTCTTATGAGCAATCTTTTTAGTTCATCAATTGGTAAAAAATTAATAATGAGTGTAACCGGTTTGTTTCTGGTTCTGTTTTTACTTTTACACTTGAGCATTAACTTATTACTTATTTTTAGCGAAGAAGCTTTTAATGAAGCTTCACATTTTATGGCAACAAACCCGGTTATTTATGTAATGCAGTATATTTTGGCTGCCGGATTTATTATACATATAACATGGGCATCAATGCTAACATTACAAAACAGAGCTGCAAGGCCGGTTAAATATTCTAATAACGACCCGGCAGAGAATAGTACCTGGTCATCAAGGAACATGTATGTTTTAGGATCATTAATTCTCATTTTCTTATTTATTCATATTTTTAATTTCTTCTATAAAATTAAATTTAGTGAAGTTGAAAATGATTATGAACTGGTAACCGGAACGTTTAGAATTTGGTACTTTTCGTTAATCTACATTTTAGGATTTGTTTTTTTGGGATTACATTTAAATCACGCATTTCATTCTGCTTTTCAAACCATTGGCTGGAGCAATAAAATTTGGATGAAAAGATTGAAAATTATAGGAACTATTTACGCTATAGTTATTAGTATTGGATTTGCAATAATCCCACTTTTCTTTTTAATTCCCGAACTATTTTAAGATAATATACTATGAATAAATTAAATTCTAAAATACCAGATGGCCCATTAGCTGAAAAATGGTCAAAGCATAAAGCGTCCATAAAATTAGTTAATCCGGCTAATAAAAAACGCTTAGAAATAATTGTTGTTGGAACCGGATTAGCCGGAGCGTCTGCAGCCGCATCTCTTGGTGAGTTAGGTTACAATGTAAAAGTTTTCTGTTATCAGGATACTCCTCGAAGAGCACATTCCGTTGCGGCACAAGGAGGAATTAATGCAGCAAAAAATTATAAAAACGATGGCGATAGTGTATATAGGCTATTTTATGATATGATAAAAGGAGGCGATTATCGTGCAAGAGAAGCGAATGTTTACAGGGCAGCAGAAGTTAGCAACAACATTATTGACCAATATACGGCACAGGGAGTTCCTTTTGCAAGGGAATATGGCGGATTGCTCGACAATCGCTCATTTGGCGGGGTTCAGGTTTCTCGTACCTTTTATGCAAAAGGCCAAACCGGGCAACAGTGTTTATTAGGTTCATACTCTGCTTTGTCAAGACAAATTAATAAAGGTACCTGTACTATGTATAGCAGGCGTGATTTACTTGATATTGTAGTTGTTGACGGCAAGGCTCGCGGAATAATAGCAAGAAATTTAATTACCGGAGAAATTGAAAGACATGGGGCTCATGCCGTTGTACTTGCAACCGGAGGATATGGAACAATATACTATATGTCAACACTGGCAGTTAATTCCAATGCTTCTGCTGCATGGAAAGCTCATAAAAAGGGAGCTTTGTTTGCCAATCCAAGTTTTATTCAAATACATCCAACATGTATTCCTGTTTTAAACGATTATCAATCAAAACTAACCTTAATGTCTGAATCATTAAGGAATGATGGAAGAATTTGGGTTCCAAAAGAAAAAGGAGATAAAAGACTTCCAAATGATATTCCGGAAGAAGAAAGAGATTATTATTTGGAAAGACGGTATCCTGCTTTTGGAAATTTAGTTCCTCGCGATGTTGCATCCAGGGCAGCTAAAGAAAGGTGTGATGCCGGTTATGGTGTTGGCGATACAGGATTATCTGTTTATTTAGATTTTAAAGATGCTATAAAAAAACAAGGCAAAGAAGCCATTGAAGCCAAGTATGGCAATTTGTTTGAAATGTATGAAAAAATTGCCGGAACTAATCCTTACGAAAGGCCAATGCGAATATATCCGGCAGGACATTATACCATGGGTGGGCTATGGGTTGATTATAATTTAATGACAACTGTACCCGGCCTTTATGCTATTGGGGAAGCAAATTTTTCTGATCATGGGGCCAATCGCCTGGGAGCAAGCTCCCTCATGCAAACTGCAGGTGATGGGTATTTTGTTATTCCTTATACTATTGGAGATTATTTAGCTGATGAAATAAGAACTCCAAAAATATCAACAGACTTACCTGAATTTGAAGCATCAGAGAAAGAAGTACTTAGCCAAATAGATAAATTAATGGCAATCAACGGAACACAACCGGCAAAGTCATTTCATAAGCGATTAGGTAAAATAATGTGGGATCATGCCGGAATGGCAAGAAACGAAGAGGGCTTAAAAGAAGGAATAAAACTAATAAATGAATTAGAAAAAGAGTTTTGGACAGATTTGAAAATTACCGGAACAAAAGATGAATTAAATCAAGAAATTGAAAAGGCCGGAAGAGTAGCCGATTTTTTTGGAATAGCTAAGCTTATTTGTCAGGATGCATTAAACAGAAAAGAATCATGTGGGGCGCATTTTAGAGAAGAAAGCCAAACAGAAGGTGGAGAAGCAAAAAGAGATGATGAAAACTATTCTTATGTTGCTGCATGGGAATATATAGATGAAAATACGGCACAGAAATTACATAAAGAAGAACTTACTTTCGATTTTGTTGAAGTAAAAGTTAGAAGCTATAAGTAATCATATGTTAGTTGTAAGAAAAATATTTGAATCATCATTTAAAAATAATCAATAATGAATATAACACTCAAAATATGGCGTCAGAAAAATGCCAAAGCAAAAGGACAATTTGTAGAATATCCATTAAGTGATGTTTCTCCTGAAATGTCGTTTCTTGAGATGCTTGACGCATTAAATAATAAACTTGTTAAAGAAGGCACTGATCCGGTAGCTTTTGACAACGATTGTCGTGAAGGTATCTGTGGAATGTGCAGTTTGTATATTAATGGCCGAGCCCACGGGCAGGAAACAAGAACAACAACTTGTGAGTTACACATGCGTGTTTTTAAAGATGGAGAAACAATTTCAATAGAACCATGGCGCTCAAAAGCATTTCCTGTAGTAAAAGATTTAATAGTTGACAGAAATGCATTTGATAAAATAATTCAAGCTGGTGGTTTTATTTCTGTAAATACAGGAAGTGCTTCAGATTCTAATTCTATTCCTGTGTCAAAAGCAAAAGCAGATGATGCTTTTGATTCTGCATCATGTATAGGATGTGGTGCCTGCGTAGCAACTTGTAAAAATAGTTCTGCCATGTTGTTTGTATCTGCTAAAGTTTCACAACTTGCAAATTTTCCGCAAGGCCAGGTTGAAGCTGCAAAAAGAGCTAAAAACATGGTGGCAAAAATGGATGAATTAGGATTTGGCAATTGTACAAATACGGGTGCTTGTGAGGTGGAATGCCCTAAAGGAATATCTATTAAGAATATTGCAAAACTTAACAGAGAGTATTTATCTGCAAAGCTTAGCGATTAACGTTTTATTTATTAATCTAACCTAAATAAGAAAAGCGGAAAATCATAAGATTTGCCGCTTTTTCTTATTACAGGGAAATATTGAAATAATGTTTAAGGTAAAATAATCTTTTCAATATCTTCAATTGTTTTTGGAATTGGCTTATTGCCAATTATCTTATGTCCCGCTGAAGTTACTAATACATCATCTTCAATTCTTATGCCTCCAAAATTCATATAATTATCAAGCACATTGTAATTAATGAAATCTATAAATTTCTTTTCATTTTTCCAGGTATTAATTAAAGCTGGAATAAAATAAATACCAGGTTCAGAAGTCATTACATGTCCGGGTTCAAGTTTTCTGGCCATACGTAAATAAGCAAGGCCAAACTGGTCGCTTCTTTGCGTGCCATCTCCATAACCCACATAGTTTTCACCCAAATCTTCCATATCATGAACATCTAATCCCATCATATGCCCCAAGCCATGTGGGAAAAACATAGCATGAGCTCCGGCACTTACGGCTTCCTCAACATTTCCTTTCATTATTCCTAAATCAATTAATCCGGCAGTAATAATTTTAGCAGCTTCAAGGTGAATATCTTTATAGTGTACACCGGGCTTTATTTTTTCAATGCAATCTACTTCTGCTTTTAATACAATTTCGTAAATCTCTTTTTGTTGTTGCGAAAATCTTCCACCAACAGGAATAGTCCTGGTAATATCAGTAGCATATCCAAGAGGGCTTTCTGCTCCGGCATCAATTAAAAGTAATTGTCCGTTTTTTAATTTATTGCCATGATAATGGTTGTGTAAAATTTCACCATTAACTGAAAGAATAATAGGGTATGCAACTGTTCCTCCGTTTGACATAGATAAACCCTCGATAAAACCGGAAATTTCACGTTCGTAAACGCCTTCTTTAGCCATCTTCATGGCAGAAACATGCATGTGGTATGTAACATTATCCATGGTTTCTTCCATTTCCTTAATTTCGTATTCATCCTTTATTGCTCTTAGTTTTACAACAGATTCAATAAGTTCAATAGATGCATGTTTTTGAACTTGTGAATGAGGAATGCCAATCAATTCTTCAATTTGAATTCTTCGCTGACTTCTATAAGGAGGCAAAAAATGAATTTTCCTGCCATTTTTTAAGTTTGATTTTACAAATTCTGTAAGTGCTTTTAAATTTCCAGACTTATCAACGCCAACACTTACACATTTTTCTTTTAATGTAGGTTGATTTCCCATCCAAATAATATCATCCAGATCAATATCATTTCCAAAAATATAATCTGTGTTATTATCAATATCAATAACACCTACTAAATCAGGGTAGTTTAGCCCAAAGAAATATAAAAACGAGCTATCTTGTCTAAAACGATATGGATTAGCCGGATAATTCATTGAAGCCTCACTATTTCCAAAAAAAACAGCAAAACCGCTTTTCATAAGTTTTCGTAAATTTTGCCGTCTGTTTGAATATACTTTTTGATTGAACATAATTCTGTATTTTAAAGTTTAATTGCACTAAATTTGACTACAAAATAACACCATTTTAGGGGATTACAAAACACATTAATTAGTTTTTATATACAGGCATTTAAACAATAATTTTTTTTTAACAGATAAAGTTATACGAATACGGTAAATTTTTTAAATAAGTTTTGTATATTCGCATGTTATCAACAGGTTTTTAACAACTATTTCTTTCAAATTATGCCTTATCGTCGTCTTCCAAACACTGATTCTTCCAGGTTAAGGGCACTTGAAAGTGCTTTGAATAAAGGAGATACAACATTACCTTTTAATTTGGCGTTTTCGCAATCAACTTTTCAAAAGATAAAATATTTTTTACCAACTTTTAAAGAAGCTATTGAGATGAATAAAATAGCTTATTCTCGTTATAATCAGAAAAGTGAAGTTTATGACAATATGCAGCGAAAGGCAAAAATGTATATTTCTCATTTTATTCAGGTTGCAAATTTTGCTATTCAACGAGGTGATTTGCCTCCCCAAACAAGAACTTTTTATGAATTAGAAGAGAATGAAAAAAAAACACCATCATTAAATACTGAAAGAGAAATTTTAGAATGGGGAGATAAAATAATTAAAGGTGAAGCAGTTAGAGTATCAAAAGGATTAACGCCAATTACAAATCCAACAATTGCAGTTGTAAAAGTTCATTATGAGAAGTTTTTAAGGGCAAATAAAACACAAAAAGTTTTATATGAAGCCAGCCAGACAGCACAAAAAAAATTAAATAAAAAGAGAAAAGAAGCACATGAATTAACAGTTAAGCTTTGGAATGAAGTTGAAGAATATTTAAGCAAATATCCGCCAAATGAAAAACGGGAAAAAGCCAGTGAATATGGTTTGGTTTATGTTTATAGAAAGCACGAAACACCTGTTTTTGAAAATGCTAACTAAAACTCGTAGTTTATTTTATTCCTGTTTTGTTTTTCAAACCTGTAAATAGAAAAAATAACAATAAACAATAAAAAGCAGCTTAATAAAACAACGAGAGATTCATTTTTTTCAGTACCTATATTTTCAATATCAACATTTACAAATTTAATATTGTGTAAATAATAAAATGTTACAGCCGTAGCATTATTTATAAAATGAGCAATAATGGGAACCCATACAGATTTACTCCAAATTAGCAAATAACCAAAATATAACCCGAGAAGCATTCTGGGAAGAAAACCATAAAATTGAAAATGGAAAGCACTGAATAAAATAGCCGCAAACAACACTCCAATATGAATGTTTTTTGTCCAACTAATAAAAAATTTCTGAAAAACAGCCCTAAAAATAAGTTCTTCGCCAATAGCCGGAAGAATTGCTATAATAAATAAATTAAAAATGTACCCCGAAAATGAATTAACGTTAACAAATAGATTTGTTATGTATTGAGCATTATCTTCTGCATTTCTCATTTTTATTTCTAAGTTGTGCAAAAAACCGGGTAATTGCATATTGGAATTAATCTCTGCTAAATAATTAATTAATGGCAATGCAATAAACATTGAAATAATAACCAGAAAAATAGTATTTAACCTGCTTGTAAGTTTTAGATGTAAAAAAGAAAGTAAATTGTTTCCAAAAAAGTATGCAATAATAAAAGCAGGAATTATAAATAAACCGGCAGTATTAAGCCCCTGAACGTATTTTAGAAGGTTAATATTATCAGCCAATGAATTATTATTATTAAAAATAGTTAGTATTTGTTCAAATGAAGTATTTGAACAAATTAAATACAATAATATACCCAGGAAAAAAACTACAATAAAAGAAACAACCATAATAAGTCCTGAAAAGATTACCTTAAAAAATGGAGTTGTGTTTTGAAAAAGTGTTTTAAACATTTTAAATAATTTAAATTTTATTCATGATATTGAAACATGAATCATAAAAGATCGTTTTTTATCTTTACGGCCTAAAAATAACTAAAAAAAGATTCATTGTTTAATATAGGAAACATACAATTTAATGATTTCCCTTTATTTTTAGCACCTATGGAAGATGTATCAGATCCACCCTTCCGTTATTTGTGTAAGCAATATGGGGCAGATATGATGTACACTGAATTTATTTCTTCAGAAGGCTTGATAAGAGATGCCAAAAAAAGTTTGAAAAAACTGGAATTGTTTGGTTACGAACGGCCGATAGGCATACAACTTTTTGGGAATAATATTCATTCTATGATAGAAGCGGCTAAAATAGCAGAAGAGGCAAAGCCTGATTTAATTGACATTAATTTTGGCTGCCCGGTAAAAAAGGTTGCCTTAAAAGGGGCTGGAGCAGGAATGTTGCAAGATATTCCTAAAATGATAAAAATGACTGCTGCTATTGTTAAAGCAGTAAATCTTCCGGTAACGGTAAAAACAAGGCTTGGATGGGATGAAAATTCAAAAGATATTGTTGAAATAGCAGAGAGATTACAAGATGCAGGTATAAAAGCACTTGCTATTCATGGCAGGACAAGGGTTCAAATGTATAAAGGAAGTGCAGATTGGACTTTAATTGGTGCTGTAAAAAATAATTCTAAAATAAAAATTCCTATTATTGGAAATGGAGATATAAACAGCCCCGAAGCAGCAAAAGAAAAGTTTGAAAGATATGGTGTAGATGGAATTATGATAGGGCGGTATTGTATAGGAAAGCCCTGGTTGTTCAAATCAATAAAAAATTATCTTGAAAAAGGAGAAATAATTCCCGAACCCGGGTTAGAAGAAAAAACAAAAATAGCTGTTATGCATCTTAAAAAATCGATAGAATGGAAAGGCTTGCCTACCGGAATTTATGAAATACGACGGCATTTATCGAACTATTTTAAGGGTTTGCCAAATTTTAAGGAAATACGAATGAAGCTTGTTACTACAAATGATGAAGAAACGTTAACTAAATTGCTTCTTGAAATACCCAAAATGTACCCGGAGTATTAAAAGATAGTTGACAAATAAAGTGTTTTTTATTAACTTGTTATAATACAAGCCGCAAAAAATTCCATTTAAGAAAGAATTGTGCTATTTGAAAGAAAATTGTTTTAGTTTTTTTGGCCATCCCACTTTTGCCTTTCAGGACAATAAGGA